>DASTSM010000032.1:0-2948 GCA_035760685.1 Gammaproteobacteria bacterium
GCATCACCTACCGCTTCTGACGCAGGGAGCCGCGCCGTGATGCGACGAACGGCCGATTGTTCCGTACCCGAACCGAACGCGGCGCTCGACCCAACGAGCGCACGAGCGCTCGGGCCTGTCCGAGCGGCACGCAGAGAGCGCACTGCGCCTGTCCGCGGCGGTTTCGCACACAAAACCGGAAGCGCTCATGTGAGAAACGATCATGAGAACACCTATGCTCGCGCTCATGTCCCTGCTGGCGGCATGCGGATTCTTGGATAAGACGGCGAACGAGCAGGCGCAATATCGCGCGTCGACGATTTACCTCGGCAGGGAGGCGATCATCGTCTCGACCGAGTACATCGATCGCTATGCCTGCCTCAACGCCGTATTGATCTGCGAGCCCCTCAGCATGCGGCAAATGCGCTGCCGGTGCCCGTTGTGAGCGGGGCGCAGGCCATGTCGCACGAGAAGCGAAAGCGGCCGAGCCTCGCTTGCGCGGCGCTGCTCGTCGGGCTGAGCGCCGCGTTCGCGCACCCCGCCGCGGCGCAGACGACTCTGCGCGCGGCGGTGATCGCGCTGACCGACGATGCCGAGCTTCGCATGGCATTCGAGCAGCAGCTGGCCGCGAAGGCGAGAGAGCATCGATACGACGCGGTGACGAGCTACGACATCGTGCCGAAGGTCAAGGATCTCGGCAGCAAGAGCATCGTCAAGACCCTCGAGTCCGCCGGGATCCAGGCCGTCCTCATGGCACGGCCCGCCGCAGTCGGGCCGGGATCGTCTCTCGAGTCGGTGCGGAACGAGGTCGATCCGAAGCTGTACGAGAGCATGCGCGCATTTGCGAAGGACGTGAGCCCGTCCGGCGGGGACGATCTGATCGCCGTCGTGCACCTCGCCATCTACGTGCTTCGCGATTCGCAAGCACAGCTCATTTCCGGAGGCGCGGTGTGGTTGGACCAGCCCGTCGAGTCCCGCGAGCAGGGCCTCGCGCAGCTCGAGGACCTCGTCTTGTCGAACGTGGACCTCGTTCGCCCGGCGATCAGAGAGCATCTCGGGCTCCCGCCGCTTCGATGAAGCTCAGGTCTCGAAGCGCGCGATCCCTTTCGGGGCGTATAGCGAGACGACTCTCAACAGCTCCTTGAGCTCGAAAGGCTTCGCGAGCACCTCGTCGGCGCCGATCTCGAGGCCTCGCGCGTGTGCGTGCTCGGCCGCGCTCACGACGACGATCGGCAAGGACGGTCCATACCGCGCGCGGAGCTCGCGCGCACACTGCCAGCCGTCCATGACCGGCATCAGCATGTCGAGCAAGACGAGCGCAGGGCGGCGCTCGGCGACCGCCTTCAAGGCCTCCAGGCCGTTCGGGGCGCCGCGTGCGGCATAGCCCGCCAAACGCAGCAGGCGCAGCATGACTTCCTGCATGTCGAGGTCGTCTTCGACCACGAGGACGTCGGTCGGCCCGTTCATGAGGCGCGCGCTTCCGGAAGCCGGATCCACACATTGGCCGCCGCGGAGGTCTGGTCCTCGTGGAAAGTTCCGCCGTGCGCCGCGACGATCGTCTCGGCGACCATTCGGTTGATGCCGAGCTCGTCGTACTCGCCTTCGGCGTGGACCGTCGTTTCCTCGAGCGGCAACGGCGAATGACGCACGCCTATCTCCGCCATTCCGGCGCCGTCGCGCCTCACGATCACCGTAACCGCGGAGCCGGCGGGCGACGAGCGGCACGCCGAGTCGATGACGTCGCTCAACGCCAGGTCGAGCCATTGCCCGTCGGCATGCACGCGGACGCGATCCACGATCTGCGTCACCACGTCGTGCTTTCGCGCCGTCTTCTCCGCTCGCTCTGCGATCGATCCCGCGAGCGCGTCCAGCGCCAAGTCGGTCGGATGGATCTTCAAGGTCCTCGAGCGAGACCGAGCGAGCACGAGCATGTTGCGCACGAGCCGATCGATTCGGTCGCATTGCCGCTCGATGACGCCGATCAGGTCCGGGCCGGCGTGCTGGGCGCCTACCGGCAGCGATTGAACGCTGGCTTTGATGATCGCGACCGGCGTCTTGAGCGCATGGGCGACCGACGTGAAGAACTCGTCCCTGAGACGCTCGAGGTGCTCCGAATCGGTGATGTCGTGCATGACGCTGACCACCATCTCGGGCGGCGCGTCGATCTCCGTCCTCACCGCCGCCGCGGTCACGGAGACGACGAGCTCGGCCGAGTCGCTGGGATGCATCGTCACCTTGTGGTGAAGCGGCCCGCCTTCCTTGAACACGCGCTGAGAGATGAGCCGATCGGGCGGAACGAGGGAACCGTCGAGACGCGAGACGCGGAAGCGCCGGACGAACTCGCGAGCGTCCATGCCCTCGAGGTCGGCGCAGTGCAGCATCTTCGCGGCGGCAGGGTTAGCGTGACGGACGCGCTGATCGCGGCCGAGCAGCAGGAGACCGTCCGCGATGCTGCCGACGACGGCCGCGAGCGCGGCGCGAGCGCGCGCGAGCCGACCCGTGCTGCGCAGCGCGGCCAAGTAGACGACCACCGCCCACAACAGCACGAACGTCCAACCCTTCGCCGTCTCGACGCGGGCGACGACGACGGGGTCGCGCGTGAACGCGTAAAGCACGAAATCGGTCAGCAGCACCCAGAACAGGCCGCTCAGCACGAAAACGGCGGCGACCGTGAACGCGACGGCCCGCTCGTCCCTCCGGTTGTGCTTGGAGAAGACGGACCACATCGCCGCTCAAAAAGATAGGCCGAATCCGAACGCAAGGCCCGATTCACGGACGTCATAGCGAATATCGTCCCCCGAGAAGTCGGTGTCGAGCACACGGTACGCGAGATATCCCGTCCACCGGGAGCCGAAGTGATACCCGGCGCCGAGCTCGGCCAGCCAGACGGAATCCGATCCCCCTGCGCCGACGTCGCCGCGGACCCACGCGGTCCACGTCGGGGCTTGGATCGGCTCCCAGCGCACGCC
>DASTSM010000033.1:0-7787 GCA_035760685.1 Gammaproteobacteria bacterium
GCTCGTATCGAAACCCGCCGCTGGCGCTCAGCCCGCGAGCCGCTTGTATCGAATCCGGTGCGGCTGGTCGGCGTCCTCGCCCTTGCGGCGCTTGAGGTCGGCCGCGTAGTCCGCGTAGTTGCCCTCGAAGAACACGACCTCGCTGTCGCCCTCGAAGGCGAGGATGTGCGTCGCGACGCGATCGAGGAACCAGCGGTCGTGCGAGATCACGACGGCGGACCCCGGGAAGCTCAGCAGCGCCTCCTCGAGCGCGCGCAGCGTCTCGACGTCGAGGTCGTTCGTCGGCTCGTCGAGCAGCAGCACGTTGCCGCCGGCGCGCAGCACCTTCGCGAGGTGCACGCGGTTGCGCTCGCCCCCCGAGAGGAGGCCGACCTTCTTCTGCTGATCCGTGCCGCGGAAGTTGAAACGGCCGACGTACGCGCGCGACGGCGTCTCGTAGGCGCCGACGCGCAGGATGTCCTGGCCGTCGCTGATCTCCTCCCAGACGGTCTTGTCGGAATCGAGCTTGTCGCGCGATTGGTCGACGTACGCGAGCTGGACGCTGTCGCCGACACGGATGTCGCCGCGGTCGGGCTTCTCGAGCCCGACGACCATCCGGAACAGCGTCGTCTTGCCGGCGCCGTTCGGGCCGATGATGCCCATGATGCCGCCGGGCGGGAGCGCGAAGGAGAGATCCTCGAAGAGCACGCGATCGCCGAAGGATTTGCGCAGGCCCTTCGCCTCGATCACGAGGTTGCCGAGCCGCGGGCCCGGCGGGATGTAGATCTCGTTCGTCTCGTTGCGAGCCTGCACCTCCTTCGACGTGAGCTCCTCGAAGCGCGCGAGACGTGCCTTGGCCTTCGCTTGCCGCGCGCGCGGATTCGATCGGACCCACTCGAGCTCGGTCTTGATCGCGCGCTGCCGCGCCGCCTCCTGCTTCTCCTCGATCGCGAGGCGCTGCTCCTTCTGCTCGAGCCAGGAGCTGTAATTGCCCTGCCAAGGAATGCCCTGGCCGCGGTCGAGCTCGAGGATCCAGCCCGCAACGTTGTCGAGGAAGTAGCGGTCGTGCGTGACGGCCATGACGGTGCCGGGGTACTCGCCGAGAAAGCGCTCGAGCCACGCGACGGATTCCGCGTCGAGATGGTTCGTCGGCTCGTCGAGCAGCAGCATGTCGGGCTTCGAGAGCAGCAGCCGGCAAAGCGCGACTCGCCTGCGCTCGCCGCCCGAGAGGTCGCGAACGCGCGCGTCCCACGGCGGCAGCCGCAGCGCGTCGGCCGCGATCTCGAGCTGGCGCTCGAGCTCCCAGCCGGCGACCGCGTCGATCGCGTCCTGGAGCTTGCCCTGCTCCTCGAGCAGGCGCGTCATCTCGTCGTCCTCGAGCGGCTCGGCGAACTTGTCGCTGATCGCGTTGAAGCGCGTGAGCAGTCCGAGGACGTCGGCAACGCCTTCCTCGACGGTCTCGCGGACGGACTTGGCCGCATCGAGCTCGGGCTCCTGCGGCAGGAAGCCGATCTTGATGCCGGGCTGCGGACGCGCCTCGCCGTCGAAGTCCTTGTCGATGCCGGCCATGATGCGCAGCAGCGTGGACTTGCCCGCGCCGTTCAACCCGAGCACGCCGATCTTCGCGCCGGGATAAAAGCTCAGGCTGATGTCCCGCAGGATGTAACGCTTCGGCGGAACGACTTTCGCGAGACGGTTCGTGGTATAGATGTACTGTGCCATGGAATCCTGATCGTTGCCGGGCGTCCGCTGCGGGGCCAGCGATTATCGACGAACGCACTGCGTCTGCAAACCGCTGGGGAGCTGCGGCGCTCGGCCGGCAAGGGCTCGCCCTGCGCTCGCGGCGCCGCGCCCGAGTTCGAGGTTTCGCCGCTGCGGCGAGCAGAGCGCCGCGGCGCGCGCGACGGAGCGAGCGGTGATTCTCGTCGCGGGCTCCGAGATCGCCGCCTACGGCTTTCCGGGCGGGCATCCGTTCGGGCCGGATCGTCACGCCGCGTTCATGGACGAGCTCGGCAAGTCCGCCTGCTTCGCGTCGCTCGATCGCCGCGCCGCGCCGCAGGCGAGCCGCGAGCAGCTCGAATACTTCCACACGCCTGAATACGTCGAGCGAGTGCGGCGCATGTCGGAGCAGGGCTTCGGCCTCTTGGACCAAGCGGACACGCCCGCGTTCCCGGGCGTCTACGAGGCCGCGGCGCACGTCGTCGGCGGCACGCTCGCGGCGCTCGACGCGATCTTCGCGGGCCCCGATCGCCGCGCGTTCATTCCGATCGGCGGATTGCATCATGCGGCGCGCGACGGCGCCGCGGGCTTCTGCGTGTTCAACGACTGCGCGATCGCGATCGAGGCGGCACGCCGCACGCACGGCGTGCGCCGAGTCGCGTACGTCGACATCGACGCGCACCACGGCGACGGCGTGTTCTACGGGTTCGTCGACGACCCGGACGTGCTGTTCGCGGACCTGCACGAGGACGGCCGGTTCCTGTATCCCGGCACGGGCTCGCGCTCGGAGACGGGCGAAGGCACGGCGGCCGGGACGAAGCTCAACGTTCCGATGCCGCCGGGTGCCGGCGACGAGCAGTTCTTCGCGGCGTGGGAGGAGGTCGAGCGCTATCTCGAGCGCGGCGAGCCGGAGCTCGTGCTGCTGCAATGCGGCGCGGACTCGGTCGCGGGCGATCCGCTCACGCATCTGGCGTACAGCGAGGAAGCGCACGCGCACGCGGCGGCGGCCGCGCGCCGCATCGCGGATCGTTTCGCAGAGGGGCGCCTGCTCGCGATGGGCGGCGGCGGGTACAACCGGCGCAATCTCGCGCGCGCGTGGACGCGCGTCGTCGAGGCCTTGGCGTGAAAATGCGGTCGAGAAAAATGGGGTCTGACCCCATTTTCGACGCGGAGCTCGAGGCGGCGCTCGAAGGGGAGCGGCGTCGGCAAGAAGAGTACGTCGAGCTCATCGCATCGGAGAACTACGTGAGCCGGCGCGTGCTCGAGGCGCAGGGATCGGTGCTCACGAACAAGTATGCCGACGGCCTGCCGGGGCGGCGCACCTACCGAGGCTGCGAGCACGTGGACGCAGTCGAGACGCTCGCGATCGAGCGCGCGAAGCGGCTGTTCGGCGCGGCCTATGCGAACGTGCAGCCGTACTCGGGCTCGCAAGCGAACGAGGCCGCGTACCTCGCCTTGCTCGAGCCCGGCGACGTCGTGCTCGGCATGGATCCCGCGCAAGGCGGGCACCGCACGCACGGGGACCGCAGCAATTTTTCCGGCAAGCTGTTCCGCGCCGTGCACTACGGCGTCGATCCCGTCACAGGGCTCATCGACTACGAAGGCGCGGCCGAGCTCGCGCTGCGCCGGCGCCCGAAGCTCGTCGTCGCGGGCTTCTCGGCTTACTCGCGGAGCGTCGATTGGCGGCGCTTCCGCACGATCGCGGACTCCGTGGGCGCGCGCCTCCTCGTCGACATGGCGCACGTCGCGGGCCTCGTCGCCGCCGGGCTCTGCCCGAATCCGGTCCCGATCGCGGACGTCACGACGACGACGACGCACAAGACGCTCCGCGGCCCGCGCGGCGGCCTCATCCTCGCGGGCGAGGACGGCGATATCGCCCGGCGGCTCGACGCCGCGGTCTTTCCCGGCGTGCAGGGCGGGCCGCTCATGCACGTGATCGCGGGGAAAGCCGCCGCGTTCCTCGAGGCCTCGGCGCCCGAGTTCGTCGACTACCAGCGGCGGGTCGTCGCGAATGCGCGGCGCCTCGCCGCAGGACTCGAGGCGCGCGGGTACTCGATCGCCGCGGGGGGCACCGACAACCACATGCTGCTCGTCGCCCTTCCGGCCGGCGGGCTCGGGGCCGCCGAGGCCGAGATCGCGCTCGAGCGCGCGCACATCGCGGTCAACGGCGTCGCCATGCCGGGGTTGGGAGGCGCCGGCCGCGGCCTCCGGCTCGGCACGCCGGCCGTCACGACGCGCGGCTTCGGCCCCGACGAGATCGACGCCGTCGCGGCCGGCATCGCCGACGTGCTCGCGGCCCCCGACTCGGACGCGGGCGTCGGCCGCGTGCGCGAGCGCATGCGGGCTCTCTGCGCGCGTTTCCCCGTTTACGTGCGCGACGACCGGAGCCGGTGAGCGCTTCCGGGACCGGGTAAGATAGCGCCACATCGAGGCGCCCGCGCATGCACTGTCCGTTCTGCAACTTCGAGGACACGAAGGTCATCGACTCACGGCTCGCCGGCGAGGGCAGGCAGGTGCGCCGCCGCAGACAGTGTCTCTCGTGCGAGGAGAGGTTCACGACGTTCGAATCGCCCGAGCTCGTGATGCCGCACGTCACGAAGCGCGACGATCGGCGCGAGCCCTTCGACGCGACGAAGCTGCGTCACAGCATCCTCATGGCGCTCCAGAAAAGGCCCGTCAAGAGCGAGGACATCGAGGCGTGCATCGAGCGCGTCACGCATCGGCTTCAGACGATGGGCGAGCGCGAGATTCCGAGCCGGCTCATCGGCGACATGGTCATGGAGGAGCTGCGCCGGCTCGACGAGGTCGCTTACGTCCGGTTCGCGTCAGTGTATCGGAGCTTTCAGGACGTCACCGAGTTTCAGGACGAGATCCAGCGGCTCCAGGCCATGACGCGCCTCTCGAACCGAGAGCAGATGTCGCTGCTGCCGGACGAAGAGCAGAACGCGCGCGCGGACAAGCGCCGATGAGCTTCGCCGAACTGGCGGGGCCGGAGGCCCGGTCGGCGAAGCCGGAGGTCCGGTCGGCGAAGCCGGAGGCCCGGTCGGCGACGCTTCCGGCACGCGCGAGGAGAGCCGGCTCCCGCGCGCGCCGAGCAGCCTTCTCCTCGCGCTTCTCCCCGAGCGGCGATCGATGAGCGCGGCGCGCGACTCCGAGCTCATGGCGCGCGCGCTGCGCCTCGCGGCGAAAGGCGCCGCGACGACCGCGCCGAACCCGACCGTCGGCTGCGTGCTCGTGCAAGGCGACGAGATCGTCGGCGAGGGATACACGTCGCCCGCCGGCGGTCCGCACGCGGAGATTGCTGCCCTGGCCGCCGCGGGAGAGCGCGCCGCGGGCGCGACGGCCTACGTCACGCTCGAGCCTTGCTGCCACACGGGCCGCACGGGCCCTTGCACGGAGGCGCTCATCGCGGCGCGCGTCGCGCGCGTCGTCTACGCCGTCGCCGATCCGAATCCGCTCGTCGGCGGAGGCGGCGCCGCGGCCCTGCGCGCGGCCGGCGTCGAGGTCGAGGCCGGCGTGCTCGAGGCCGAGGCGGAAGCGATGAATCGCGGCTTTTTCGCACGCATGAGGCGCGGGCGGCCGTGGGTCCGCAGCAAGCTCGCCGCGAGCCTCGACGGGCGGACGGCGCTCGCCGACGGCGCGAGCCGCTGGATCACCGGGGAGGCCGCGCGGCGCGACGTCCATCGCTGGCGCGCGCGCTCGGGCGCCGTGCTGACCGGCATCGGCACGCTGCTCCGCGACGATCCCTCGTTGACGGCGCGGCCGCCGGGCGGCTCGCCGCGGCAGCCGCTGCGCGTCATCGTCGACGCGCGGCTCCGGACGCCGCCGGACGCGAAGACGCTCTCGCTGCCCGGGCAGGTCGTGATCTTCACGACGGAGGCGGGCGCGGCCGGCGCGGGCGATGCATGGCGGCGGCGTGCGCGCGTCGAGGTCGTGCGCGGCGCGGCGCACTGCGATCTTGCCGAAGCGCTCGAGCGGCTCGCCTCGCTCGAGGTCAACGACGTCTGGGTCGAGGCCGGCCCGGGCCTCAACGGAGCGCTGCTCGAGGCCGGCCTCATCGACGAGCTCGTGGTCTATCTCGCCCCGCACATTCTCGGCGACGATGCCCGCGGGATGTTCTCGCTGACGCCGCTCGCGTCGCTCGAGGAGCGCATCGAGCTCGAGATCGACTCCGTGCGCCGGATCGGGCGGGACCTCCGGATCGTCGCGCGGCCGATGCGCAAGCGGCAAGCCAAGCGGTAGGCGGGACGCGGGCAGAACGAGGCTGCTAGGGCGGAGGAAGCGACAATGTTTTCCGGAATCGTCAGAGGCGTGGGCCGCATCCTCGACACGAGGGACGAGGGCGGGGACAGGCGAATCGTGATCGGCCACGCGGGCGTCGACATGCCGGGGCCCGGGGTCGGCGCGAGCATCGCGGTCAACGGCGTCTGCCTGACGGCGGCCGCCGTCGGCGACGATCGCTTCGAGGCGGACGTCTCGGCCGAGACGCTCGCGGTCACGGCCTTGGGCGGCTGCGGCAGAGGCGCTCCCGTGAATCTCGAGCCTTCGCTGCGGCTTGGCGATACGGTCGACGGCCACCTCGTGAGCGGGCACGTCGACGGCGTCGGCCGCGTCGCCGCGCTCGCGCCCGCGGCGAGATCGACGACCCTCACGATCGAGCTCCCCCCCGGGCTCGAGCGCTTCGTCGCGCAAAAAGGCTCCATCGCGGTCGACGGCGTCAGCCTGACGGTAAATCGCGTCGCGGGGAGCCGCTTCGAGGTCAACGTCGTTCCGCACACGCGCGAGCACACGATCATCGGGACCTACGCCGTCGGCGCGCCCGTGAACGTCGAGGTCGACATGCTGGCGCGCTACGTCGAGCGCATGCTCAGTGACCGCGTTTCGGGACGATGCTGATCGTGCCCGTGCGCTCGAGCACCGCGTATTCGATCTCGTCCATGCGCTTGAGGCCTTGAAGCTGACGCGCGGCGCTCAGCACGTCCTCCTCGTCGACGCGCGCCTTCTTCATGCGTTCCTCGAGCGGCTTCCCGTGCTCGACGATCACGAGCGGCAAGCCTTCGATGAGCACGGCGAGGAAGCTCCAGTGCTGCTTCGCGAAGGACAGGAAGATGTCGGCGCCGACGAGCGTCACGATCAAGAGCAGCGACGCCGTCACCGAGTAATCCTTCCCGACCAAGGCCTGCTGCGTCGTCTCGGCGATGATCAGGAGCAGCACGAAGTCGAAGGGCGTCGATTCGCTGAGCGTCCGTTTGCCGCTGAATCTGAAGAGCACCATGAGCGCGACGTAGATCGCGAGAGCACGAAAGAAGATATCCATCGCGAAGCTTCCTCAAGAGAATTGAAGGGTCTCGCGACGAGCCGCCGCATTCGCGGGGGGGCTCATCACGGGAAGATCGTTTGCGTGAATGCGACCTGTGCGCCGCCCTCGAGGCCGGCCGCGGCGTGCAGCCTGCCCCAGGTCTGCGGCTCGATCTCGAACAGGATCTCGGCCGGGATGCCGGGCTCGTGCGCGTTGAATACGTACGTGAGGCGATCGGCGCCGACCTCGACGCGCTCGGGCTCGGGCGTGATCTCGTCGACGTCGAGCTTGTCGAGGTAGCGGCGGGCGATCCAAAGCGTCAGCTCGCCGCCGTCGGCCGGCGCCCTGGGCATCCGGAACCGCAAATCGGTCGGCGCATTCTTTCGCCAGACGCGGCTGTACTCGACCGCGAGGCCCCGCTCCGGGGACCCCGCCGTGGCCCGGCTCAGCACGCCGCCGCCGAACGCCCCGAGGATCTCGGCGACAACGACGAGCGCCATGAGCGACCAGACGATGCGCTCGTATAGCCAATGCCGGCGCTCGCGCTCGATGTCCTCGTCGATTTCAAGCCCGCCCGCCCGACTCGCCATGTGCTGCTTTTCGTCGTGCCTTCGCTCGAGGTCGTTATTCGGGGGCGGCTGCAGAAATCATGCCACGAGGCTGCGTGTGGCTCGGCGATGCGGTCTCGCGGTAACATTTCGGGCCGGCGCGAGCCGCGCGACCCATGGAATCGAGGACCTCGTGACGGACGGAGCAAGCGCAAAGACCGAGACGGCCCGTGCCGGCGTGG
>DASTSM010000034.1:0-8057 GCA_035760685.1 Gammaproteobacteria bacterium
CGATCTGGCTGCTGCTAGATCAGCAGCTCGACGTCGCGGCCATGGTCGAAGACATCATCGAGCGCAAGTACATCACTGTCGGCATGGCCGCCTTTCTCGCGATGCTGCCCCTCGCGATCACGTCGACGAACGGCTGGGTCAGGCGCCTCGGCTACCGGCGCTGGCAAAAGCTGCACCGGCTCGTGTACGCGAGCGCCCTCGCGGCCGTCATCCATTATTACTGGCTCGTGAAGTCGGACGTCCGCGAGCCGCTCATGTATGCGGCGATCCTCGGGGTGCTCATGGCCGTGCGCCTCCCGGCGTGGCTGCGCAAGCCGCAGGCCGCCGCCGCGAAGCGCGCCCGCGCTCCGGCGACGTCTTCGTGAGCGGGATCGCATGAAAGTGAGTGAAAGGCGCGGGTTCGCGGAAGAGCTGCTCTCGCTCGTCCTGAGCCCGGAGCGGGCGGAGTCGATCGCCGGCGATCTCGCGGAGGAAGCCAGCCGCGAGGGCGAGGTTTGGTACTGGCGGTCCGTGCTCGGCATCTCGGCCGCGATGTTCTTCAAGTCTTTCGGCGCCGCGCGCCTGCGCACGCTGGGCTTCCTCGCGGCCGGGTTTCTCGTCTGGTGCGTGCTTTACGCCGCGATCCGCGTCGCCGGGGCGCTGCTCGGCGTCGAGCCGCTCATTGCGACGGTCTCGGCCGAAGGCGGCTTCGCCGTGAGCACGGCGCTTTATCTCGGCGCCGCCCTGGTTCTCGCGAGCTTCGGCGCCGGGCTCGCGCTCGGCTCGCGCTGCATCACCGACGGCGTCAATGCGACGGCTCCGCTCGCGATGTTCTGGGGCGTCACGGCGGTCGTGCTGCCGATCCTAGACGGTTTCGCGGGCGTGAGCTCGTGGTATTGCGTCGTGCTCTACGTCGCCGGCGTGCCGCTGCTCTACGTATTGCCGCTGCTCGCGGGCGGCGCGCTCGCGCGGCAGCGCGCCCTGAGGCCCCGGCGAACGCCTGTCTAAGCGTCGCGGCGCCGCTCCGCGGGAGGGGCCGTGGCCCCCACATATTGACATCGGCTCCGGCTCCCACCCAATATCTTGGGGTGCATCGGTTCGCGTGAGCGATCAAAAGGGAATCCGATAAGGCCTCGTGCCGATCCGGAGCTGCCCCCGCAACTGTCGGCAGCGGGCCCGCCACTCGCCACTGGACTCGTCCGGGAAGGCGGCGGAAGTCCTCGAAGCTGCCGAGCCAGGAGACCTGCCGCTGCACCCAACTCATAGCCATCGGACGGGGTGTGCCGAATGACGAAGTCCCAGAGCGGAAGAACCGCTGCCCGCCGCAAGTCGGCGACTCTCCTCCGAGGTCGGCTGCGCCGGCGCACGGTCGGCCCGATCGCCGTCGATCCCGCGCGCGACGACCTGCTGACGCCGTTCGGCAAGGCGACGCTCGCCGATCGATACCTGCTTCCCGGCGAGTCCTTTCAGGACCTGTTTGCGCGAGTCGCGCGCGCCTTCGCCGACGACACCGCCCATGCCGAGCGGCTCTACGCCTACATGTCGAAGCTCTGGTTCATGCCCGCGACGCCCGTGCTCAGCAACGGCGGCACGGAGCGCGGACTGCCGATCTCGTGCTTCCTCAACAGTGTCGAGGACAGCCTCGAGGCGATCGTCGGCACGTGGACCGAGAACGTGTGGCTCGCCTCGAACGGCGGCGGAATCGGCACGTACTGGGGCGGCGTGCGCTCGATTGGCGAGCCCGTCAAGGGCAACGGACAGACGTCGGGCATCATCCCGTTCGTGCGCGTCATGGATTCGCTGACGCTCGCGATCTCGCAGGGGTCGCTGCGGCGCGGCTCGGCCGCCGTCTATCTCGACGTTCACCATCCCGAGATCGAGGAGTTCATCGAGATCCGCAAGCCCTCGGGCGATTTCAACCGCAAGAGCCTGAACCTGCATCACGGCATCGCGATCACGGACGAGTTCATGGAGGCCGTGCGCGACGACCGGCCGTTCGCGCTCCGCAGCCCCGCGACGGGCGCGCCGATCAAGCGCGTCTCGGCGCGGCTGCTCTGGCAAAAGATCCTCGAGACGCGCCTCCAGACCGGCGAGCCGTATCTGCTCTTCGTCGACGCCGCAAACCGAGCGCTCTCTCCCCATCAGCGCGAGCTCGGGCTCACCGTGCGCCAGTCGAATCTCTGCAGCGAGATCCTGCTGCCGACGGGGCGCGATCACCTCGGCAACGTGCGCACCGCCGTCTGCTGCCTGTCGTCCGTGAACCTCGAGAAGTGGGACGAGTGGAACGGCCAGCCGCGCTTCGTCGAGGATCTCATGCGTTTTCTCGACAACGTGCTCGACGACTTCATCGAGCGCGCGCCGGCCGGCATGGAGCGGGCGCGCTACTCGGCCATGAGGGAGCGCTCGGTCGGGCTCGGCGCGATGGGCTTTCATTCGTTTCTGCAGGCGCGCGGCATCGCGTTCGAGAGCGCGCTCGCGAAGAGCTGGAACCTCAAGATGTTCCGCCACCTCCGCGCGCAAGCCGACGCCGCGTCCCGCGCGCTCGCCGAGGAGCGCGGACCGTGTCCCGACGCGGCCGACCGCGGCGCGGAGGAGCGCTTCAGCAGCAAGCTCGCGATCGCGCCGACCGCGAGCATCAGCATCATCTGCGGGGGTACGAGCGCCTGCATAGAGCCGATCCCCGCAAACATCTACACGCACAAGACGCTGTCGGGCTCGTTCACGGTCAAAAACCCCGCGCTCGCGGCGCTGCTCGCGGGGCGCGGGCTCGACACGGCCGAGATCTGGCGCTCGATCCTCGAGCACGAGGGATCGGTGCAGCACCTCGACTCGCTCTCCGAGCACGAGAAGGCCGTGTTCCGCACGGCGTTCGAGATCGATCAGCGCTGGATCGTCGAGCTCGCGGCCGACCGCACGCCCTACGTCTGCCAGGGTCAGTCGCTGAACCTCTACCTGCCGAGCGACATCCACAAGTGGGATCTGCTCATGCTCCACTGGACGGCCTGGGAGCGCGGCATCAAGAGCCTCTACTACTGCCGGTCGAAGTCCGTGCAGCGCGCCGGCTTCGCGGGCGTCGAGGGCGACAACACGCGCGGCTGGCCCGAGAAGCCGCTCAAGGCCGACGTCGCGAAGTACGACGAATGCCTCGCGTGCCAGTGAGCGCCGCGAAAGGAAAAGCCAGATGAGCGCTCTCGATCCGCAGATCGACCTCCTGCGCCGGCCCGGGCTCATGACGCCGAGCTCGAGCTACAAGCCGTTCCGCTATCCGTGGGCCATCGACTTTTGGCGCAGGCAGCAGCAGATCCACTGGCTGCCCGAGGAGGTGCCGCTCGGCGAGGACTGCAAGGACTGGGCGATGCGCCTCAACGACGTCGAGCGCAATCTCCTGACGCAGGTGTTCCGCTTCTTCACGCAGTCCGACATCGAGGTGCAGGACAACTACCACGAGCGCTACGCGCGCGTGTTCCGGCCGACCGAGGTCAAGATGATGCTCGCGGCCTTCTCGAACATGGAGACCGTGCACATCGTCGCGTACGCCCTCTTGCTCGAGACCCTGGGCATGCCGGACTCGGAGTTCGCGGCGTTCCTCGGCTATGCGGCCATGCGCGACAAGCACGACTACATGCAGCGCTTCGGCGTCGGCAGCGAAGCCGATATCCTGCGCACGCTTGCGATGTTCGGCGGCTTCACCGAGGGGCTCCAGCTCTTCGCGAGCTTCGCGATCCTGCTGAACTTCCCGCGCCACAACAAGATGCGGGGCATGGGCCAGATCGTCTCGTGGTCCGTGCGCGACGAGACGCTGCACTGCGACGGCATCATCCGGCTCTTTCACGCCTTCGCGGCCGAGACGGGCGCGCTGACGCAGCCCGTGCGCGACGACATCGTCGAGTGCGCGCGCACCGTCGTCGCGCTCGAGGACCGCTTCATCGATCTCGCGTTCGAGCTCGGGCCCCTCGAAGGGCTCGACGCGGCCGAGGTCAAGCGCTACATCCGCTTCGTCGCCGATTGGCGCCTGCGGCAGCTAGGCCTGCCCGAGCTTTACGGCTTGCGCGAGCACCCGCTGCCCTGGCTCACGGAGATCCTGAACGGCGTCGAGCACGCGAACTTCTTCGAGACGCGCGCGACCGAGTACGCGAAGGCCGCGACGGGCGGCGATTGGCACGGCCCCGAGGGCGCGTGGGGCGTCTTCGACGCGCGCATCGCCCGCCAGGGGCAGATGGACCTCATCGAAGGCCTCGACTGAACCGACCCATCCGGTCGAGACGCCTCCCAAAAAACGCAACGAACGGGGCGCTGCTCGAGCGCGCGGCGCCCGCATTTTTGCGTGCGGAGCGGCTGGCATACTAGTTGCACCCGCTGCTCTGGCCGACCGAAGCACGCCGGCAGGAAGCACCAGACTATGCGGAACGAAGACGGCGATCTCGCCGCCGAAGGCGGCGTACCCTCCGTGGGTCTCGATGGAGGGTGGGCACGCGCGTTGTCGAACCGCGCTCCGCCAGTCGCCGCCCCGGCGGCGCCGCGGCCCGCGCTGCCGTCGAATCTCGCGGGCCTGCGCATCGCGCAGGTGCCGCCGCTCATCGAGAGCGTTCCGCCCAAAGGCTACGGCGGAACCGAGCGCGTCGTCTCCGTGCTGACCGAGGAGCTCGTCAAGCTCGGCTGCGACGTCACGCTCTATGCGTCGGGAGACTCGAGGACGAGCGCTCGCCTCAAGCCCGTCGTGAAACGGAGCCTTCGGCTCGATCCCGGCTGCGAGGACGATTTGCCGTACCACTTGCTGCAGATCGAGCAGGTCGTGCGCGACGCGTCGCACTACGATCTCATACACTTCCACAACGGCATGCTGCATTACTCGGTCGCGCGGCGGCTCCTGCCGCCGAGCGTGACGACGCTGCACGGCCGGCTCGACCTGACCGACGGCGTCGCATTGCTTCGCGAGTTCGTCGACGCGCCGTCGATCTCGATCTCGCTCGCACAACGGCGTCCGCTGCCGTGGCTCAACTGGGTCGGCAACGTCTACCATGGGTATCCGCCCGGGGATTTCGCGTTCTCGCCGAGCCACGACGGCTATCTCGCGTTTCTCGGCCGCTTCTGTCCCGAGAAGCGGCCGGACCGCGCGATCAAGATCGCGGCGGAAGCCGGCCTCAAGCTCAGGGTGGCCGCGAAGATCGATCCCGTGGACCGGGGCTATTTCGAGGACGTCGTGCGGCCTCTGCTGAAGCAGCGGCACGTCGAGTATCTCGGCGAGATCGGCGACCGCGAGAAGCAAGAGCTTCTCGGCGGCGCCGTCGGAGCGCTGCTGCCGATCGACTGGCCGGAGCCCTTCGGGCTCACGATGATCGAGGCCATGGCATGCGGGACGCCGACGATCGCGTACGGGCACGGCTCCGTTCCCGAGATCATCGAGCCCGGCCTCACGGGATTCATCGTCAGCAATCGGCGAGAAGCGGTCGCCGCCGTCGAGAAGCTCTACTCGCTCGATCGGGCCGCGATCCGCCGCCGGTTCACCGAGCGCTTTTCGGCCGAGAACATGGTGAACGACTATCTCGGCGTCTACCGTGGCCTCCTCCAGGCGCCGATACGGGCCGCCTCGTGACGATAGCGGCAGAATCGGCGCGCACGGGCGAGCCGCGCAAGATCGAGAAGACCCACGAGACGAAGCCGGCCTCCCGCGATCTCGTCCTGAAGAGAAACGACACTTTCGCCGTGCTCGACGCGGGCGGCGACATCCGGACGGACCGGCGTATCGACCACGGCCTCTATCTCAACGACACGCGGCATCTTTCGCAGTTCGAGCTTCGGATCGGCGGCACGGCGCCGCTTCGGCTCGCCGCGAATCTGACGCCGGACAGCGCGCTCCTCAGCATCGATCTCGCGAATCCCGACGTCTACGGCGTCGGCGATCAGGGTCCGCTGCTGCGCGAGCAGATCCACTTGTCCCGGGACCTGTTCATTTGGGAGGAGACGCTGTTTCAGCTCCTGCGCATCGAGAGCTTCGGCGACGCCCGGTTCAACCTCGTCGTTCAGCACGTCTTCGACGCGGACTACCTCGACATCTTCGAGGTGCGCGGCGAGACGCGGGCGCTGCGCGGCGACATTCGCCCCATCAAGGTCGGCCGGCAGCACGTCGAGCTCGGCTATCTCGGGCGCGACGGCATCTACCGCGACACCGTGCTGTGGTTCGATCAGCGTCCGACGCGCCTCACGCCGACCGCGTCGTTTCATCAGCTCGAGCTCATGCCCGGCGACTCGTCGACGCTCACGATGCGCATCGCGTGCCGGCAGCACAGCCGTCCGGCGGTGCAGGTCCGCATGCCGGAGATCACGAAGAGCTACAAGGCTGCGCGGCGGTCGAAGCGCGAGCGGTTCGGCGGCAGCGTCGAGGTGCGGACGAGCAACGAGCTCTTCAACGAGTGGCTGCTGCGGTCGATCAGCGATCTCTACCTCTTGACCTCGGAGACGCCGTACGGTCTCTATCCTTACGCCGGCGTCCCCTGGTTCAACACGGCGTTCGGCCGCGACGGCATCATCACGGCGCTCGAGTCCCTCTGGTTCGACTCGCGCCTCGCCGCCGGCGTCCTGCGCTTCCTCGCCGCCACGCAGGCGAAGGAATACGACCCCCGGCGGGACGCGGCGCCGGGCAAGATCCTGCACGAGACGCGCAAGGGCGAGATGGCCCGGATCGGCGAGGTACCCTTCGGCGCCTACTACGGCAGCGTCGACTCGACCCCGCTCTTCGTGCTCCTCGCGGGCGCGTATCTCGAGCGCACGGGCGATCTTGGACTGATCGACGAGATCTGGCCGGCCGTCGAGGCGGCGCTCGCATGGATCGACGACTACGGCGACGCCGACCGCGACGGCTTCGTCGAGTATCAACGGGAAAGCGAGTCGGGGCTCCGGAATCAGGGTTGGAAAGACGCCGGCGATTCGATCATGCACGCGGACGGGCGGCTCGCCGAGGGTCCGATCGCGCTAGCGGAAGTGCAGGGCTACGTTTACGCGGCGAAGCGGCATGCCGCGATCGCCGCGGATGCGCGCGGCGACGCGGAGAAGGCCGCGCGGCTTCGCGCCGAGGCGGAGCGGCTCCGGGCGCGCTTCGTCGAAGCGTTTTGGCTCGACGATCTCGACACCTATGCTCTTGCGCTCGACGGAGAAAAGGAGCCGTGCCGCGTGCTGTCGTCGAACGCGGGGCAGCTGCTCATGACCGGCATCGTGCCCGAGCGGCACGCGGGCCGCCTCGTGAAGACGCTCATGAGCGGCCCGATGTACTCGGGTTGGGGCGTGCGCACGCTCGGGTCCGGGGAGCGGCGGTACAACCCGATGTCCTATCACAACGGCTCCGTCTGGCCGCACGACACGGCGCTGATCGGCATCGGCATGGCCCAGTACGGGTTTCGCACGGAAGCGATGCGGCTCTTGAGCGGGCTTTTCGAGGCCGCGGTCTACATGCCTTTGCGGCGCATGCCGGAGCTCTTCTGCGGCTTCACGAGGCGGACCGCTAAGCGGCCCGCCGACTACGCCGAGTCTTGCGCGCCGCAGGCGTGGTCGAGCGCGGCCGTCTGCGGCCTGCTCGACGCGATTCTCGGCCTCGTCGTCGACGCGCACGCTCATCAGGCCCGCATCGCGCATCCCGTGCTCCCGGACTACCTCGATTGGGTGAGGCTCGACAACATCAAGCTCGGCGACGCGCGGGTGGGCCTCGAGTTCCGGCGCGACGGCGAGGAAGTCACGGTCTCCGTCACGCATTTCTCGGGCGACATCCAGGTTTCCATGGACGCGTGACGCGTGACGCGTGACGCGTGACGCGCGCGGCCCGCCGGCGCGCGGCCGCGGACGAACGGCTTAACTCGCCGGCACCCTATTCGCTATTCTTGCTCGCCATGGACGAAGAACCCGTGGACGGAAGCCTCCCCGAGGAGCGAAAGGCCCTGATCGAGCGCGCCTGCGCGCGGCTGATTCTCGAGTCGGCGGCCGCCAACGATCGGCAAGACTTCGCCGCGTTCGCGGCGCTCTTCACGGAGGACGGCGTGCTCTATCGGCCCGCCGGCGACCCGCTTCGAGGCCGGCACGCGATCGTCGAC
>DASTSM010000035.1:0-16846 GCA_035760685.1 Gammaproteobacteria bacterium
GCATGGACTTAGATCGTGTCCGCGCCGTCGCGGCGACCGGGGTCGATCTGATCTCGGTCGGCGGCCTCACGAAGCACGTGCGCGCGATCGATTACTCGATGCGCTTCGTCTGATGCGCTCCGTCTAGTGCGTCTTCTTGAAATGCGTCAAGCGACGGCTTGGAGCAGCCGCTTCGGCTCCGACACGCCGTAGCCCTGCGCGTAGTCGACGCCGATGCCCCGGAGCATCGTGATGATCTCGGCGTTCTCGGCGAACTCCGCGATCGTCTGCTTGCCGGTGAGGTGGCCGATCTCGTTGATCGAGCGAACCATCTCGCGGTCGATCGGATCGTGCAGGATCTCCTTGACGAAGCTGCCGTCGATCTTGAGGAAGTCGACCGGGAAGTGCTTCAAGTAGCTGAACGACGAGAGGCCCGTGCCGAAATCGTCGAGCGCGAACTTGCAGCCGATCTCCTTGAGGGCATGGATGAAGCGGTTCGCCTGCGAGTAGCTCGCGATCGCGGCCGTCTCCGTGATCTCGAAGCAGATGCGCGAGCCGTCGAGGCCGCTGCGCTGGAACTGCTCGACGACGAACGGAAGGAACTTCTCGTCCGCGAGGCTCTGGCCCGACAGATTGATCGAGCAGAGCGAGAGACGCTCGCGCTCGTCGGCCTCCGAGACGAGCCAGCGGAAAGCCTGCGCGATGACCCAGCGATCGATGCTCGGCGTGAGGCCGTAGCGCTCCGCCGCCGCGATGAATAGCTCGGGCGAGACGAGCGCGCCGTGCTCGTCGCGCATGCGCAGCAACAGCTCGTAGTGCGCGCCCGTATCGAGGCCGGGCTGGAGCGGCTGGATCGTCTGCCGAAAGAGCTCGAAGCGGTTGTCCTCGAGCGCGTTGCTGATCCGGGCGGCCCACTGCATCTCCTTGCGCCGCTTCATGAGATCGATATCGTTCTCTTGATAGCTGTAGACGCGGTTGCGGCCCGCGTCCTTCGCGGCGGAGCACGCGCTGTCGGCCGCCGAGAGCAGCGCCGCGACGTCGTCCGTCGCCGGCGTGATCGGCACGACGCCGACGCTCGCGCCGAGGCGGAACGTGCGCTCGTCCCAGACGAATTTGAACTCGGCGATGACCTCGCGCAGGTTCTCGGCCGTGCGGAGCGCCTCGTCCATCGTGCAGCTCTCGAGCAGCACGCCGAACTCGTCGCCGCCGAGCCGCGCGAGCGTGTCGCGCCAGCGGATCTTCGCCTTGAGCAGCGCGCCGATCTGGCGCAGCAGCTCGTCGCCCGCGCTGTGCCCGCAGGCGTCGTTGACGATCTTGAACTGGTCGAGGTCGATGTGCAGGACGGCGTAGGAAGTCTCGCGGGCCTTCGCGCTCTTGAGCGCGCGCTCGAGCCGGCTCTCGAACTCGCGCCGGTTCACGAGCTCCGTGAGGATGTCGTGGCTCGCTGCGTAGCTCAGGCGCCGGTTAAGCTCGCGCGACTCGCTGACGTCGTGGAAGACGAGCACGCCTCCGGTCACGTTGCCGACGGGGTCGCGAATCGGCGCGGCCGTGCTCTCGATGTAGAGCTCGTTGCCGTCGCGCCGGATCAGCAAAGTCGGCCGCACGGACTTGATCGAGCGGTTGCGCCGCATCGCGACGGCGACGGGGTTCTCGACCGGCTCGCAGGTCTCCTCGTGGAAGCCGCGGAAGATCTCGTCGATCGTGCGTCCGACCGCGTCGTCGAGCCGCCAGCCCGTGAGCTCCTCCGCGACCGGGTTCAGATATTGAACGCGGCTCGAGGCATCGGTCGTGACGACGCCGTCGCCGATCGACTGAAGCGTGATCTGGGCGCTCTCCTTCTCGCGGAACAGCGCCTCCTCGTAGAGCTTGCGCTCCGTGATGTCCGTCTCGACCCCCACGAGGCGCCTGAGACGCCCGTGCTCGTCGACGCGGCCCTTGACGCGGCTCTGGATCCAGCGCCATTCCCCGCTCGCGTGGCGCATGCGGTGCACGCTTTCGAAGAGCTCGATCCGGCCTTCGAGGTGATCCCGGATCTGCGCCTGCACGCGGGCCATGTCGTCCGGATGCACGAGCAGGCGCCATTCGGGCACCTTGGCGTGCTCGTCGTAGCCGAGCATCGCGCGCCAGCGCGGCGAGAAGTACATGGAGTTGTCGCGAACGTCGTAGTCCCAGAGACCGTCGTTCGCGGTATTCGTGACGAGCCGGTCGCGCTCCTGGACCGTGAAGAGATCCTCCTGGAGGCGGATGCGCTCGAGACCGCTCGCGCAGCTGACGCCGACGAGCTTCAAGGCGAGGTGGAGGTCCGCGGACCAATCGGGGTCCGGAACGGAGCTGCATACGCCGAGCATTCCGCCGAGACGGTCGCGAATGTTGAAGCCGACCACGAGCATGGCGCCGACGTTGAGGCTCGCGAGCTGCTCGGCGTCCCGCTGCTGAGCGAGCGGCGCGCTGCCGGTGTTCAAGATCTCGAGGAGCCGAAGGTGCGCCAGGCGGCTCTTGATCCACGGAAACTCGGTCAGCTCCCGCTGCTTCAGCACCTCGGGATTGCACATCGAGAACGTGGAGCGCCCGGCGTAGACCGAATCGAAGACGCTTGCGTCGTCGTCGAAGAGCGCGATGAACATCGCGTCCGCGCCGCATGCGTCCGTCAGAGACTGAAGCCCGGCCGTGAGCCTCTCGGCGAAGTTCTGGACGGAGACGCTCTGAAAATCGACGGCGACTTTCGTGCAGATCAGATCCAGCCCCGGGGCCCGCGAATGCTTCGCGACCCTCGATATCAGGCTGCTGACGCTCGTGTCCTCATTGACCACATCGACAGGTTGTGGCCCTTCAGCCATCGAAGCTCCAAGTATTCACTGCCGGAAGGCGGCGCGATGTGCCCTTTTTCTCCGCGTCCATTCTGACAGCAATCGGTAGGAATACAAGCAATAAATCCCTTGACTGAGAAGCATATACGCGCTGCGCGACATAACCTCGGAGGGCGGTTCAGGCGGCGGGCCGGCGCACCATGAGCACGACGCGTCGGCAGGTCGCCACGAGCTCGTCGCGCTGGTTGTAGCCCCGATGCTCGAGCGTCAACAGGCCGTTGTGCGGGCGGGAGCGGCTCAGGCGCTTCGCGAGCACCTCGGTCTCGACGTGCACGGTGTCCCCGTGAAAGAGCGGATGCGGGAACCGCACTTCCTCTAGACCTAAATTGGCCACGGTCGTTCCGAGCGTCGTGTCGTTGATCGAGATGCCGACGATGAGCCCGAGCGTGAAGAAGCTGTTCACGAGGGGCTGACCGAACTCCGACTCCGTTCGCATGTACTCCCGGTCGATATGGAGCGGGGCCGGGTTGTGCGTCAGGGCGCTGAACAGCACGTTGTCGCTTTCGGTGACCGTTCGGCGGATCGCGTGCTTGAAGACCTGCCCGACGTCGAATTCCTCGTAGTAGTAGCCGGCCATTTACGCCTCGGACAGTGCGCGGCTTCTCGCCGTCGCGGCAGCCACGGCGCGCTCGAGCAGCGGGCCGAGGCCGTCCTCCCCCATGAGCACGCCGAGCGCGGCTTCGGTCGTGCCTCCCGGGCTCGTGACGCGGCGCCTGAGCTCGGCCGCGTCTTCGCCCGAAAGCTCGGCGTAGGCGCCCGCGCCCGCGACCGTGACGGTCGCGAGCCGCGTCGCAAGCGCGCGGTCGAGGCCGGCGGCCACACCGGCAGCGGCGAGACATTCGACGAGCAGGAAGACATAGGCCGGCCCGCTCCCCGACACCGCCGTGACCGGGTCCATGAGCGCTTCGTCGTCGACCCATTCGACGGCGCCGACCGCGGCCATGAGATCCTCGGCCATCGCGCGCTGGGAACCGGACACGCGGCGATTGGCGGTCAGCACGGTCATGCCGCGGCCGATCGCGGCCGGCGTGTTCGGCATGGCGCGCACGACGGCGGCGTCGGGCCCGAGCACGCGGGTCAGCGCGGCGATCGGCTTGCCGGCGGCGATGGACAAGAACAAGCTCCCGCGCCCGACGAAAGGCCGGCACTCGCCGAGCACGCCTCCGAGCTGTGCAGGCTTGACGGCCAGCAAGACCACGCCCGGGCTCGGGTCGCGATCGACGGCCGAGAGCGCCGGGGCGGCGCCGACGCCGAGCCGCCGAGCCGCGTCCACCGCCGCCGGCTCGGGATCGACGACGTGAATCGCGTGCGGCGAGCGGCCGCGCTCGAGCAGCCCTTTGACGAGGGCCTGGCCCATGTTCCCGAAACCCACGAGCAGCACGCTCGTCTCTGCGCTCACGGCTCGCTCCTCTCTCGCCGGCCGGAAGAGCCAGAGTCTACGCGATCGCCGAGCGCGGCCTCGAGGGCGGCCGTCCACGCCGCATAGCGCGACCGCGCGACCCCATCGGCTTCGGCCTCGAAAGCAGTCGCGGAAGCGGGCTCCTCGGCCGGGACGCCGCCGCGCAGCCAGGCCGCGAGGCCGTGCAGCGTGGCCTCGCCGCTCTCGGGCCGCCGCACGGCCACGCCCGACAGGGCCGCCAGCCTTCGCGCCACGAAGTCGACGCGAGCGAGCCCGCCCGTCAGCACGATGCGCTCGAGCGGCACCGTGCGGCGCATGACGTCGAGGTTGCGGACGATCAAGAAAACGATGCTTTCGTAAACGGCGGCGAGGCGGGCGAGCGGCGCACCTTCGCCGACGTAGCGGCTCTCGAAGTCCGGAGCCCAATCCGGCGAGCCGAGGCCCGAGACTCCGTTCAAGAAGAGCGGCGCCCGCTCGATGTCTGCAAAAGCGGCGTCGAGGGCGGGGCCGGACGGCGCCGCGAGCCCGAGCTCCTCGAGCGCCGCGGCGACGGCGGAGGCCGCGCCGTTGACCGTGCCTTCGAGCACATAGAGGCGCGAGGTCCCGTCCGTCCCGCCGACGCTCGTCAGGAGATCGGGTACCGACAGCGGGACATCGCCCGTCGCGCATTGGATGAACGCGCCGGTCCCGATGTTCACGAGAACGGTGCCGGGCCGAGGCGGCCCCGCGCCGAACAGCGCGGCCGGCTGATCGCCCGTGCAAACCGCGAGCGGCACCTCGACGTCGCCGGCACGCAGATTGCCGTACGCGAATCGGCACGGCACGAGGAGGGGCAGCATTCCGGCATCGACGCCGAAGAGCTCGAGCAGCTCCTGCGACCAATCGAGCGCCTGCACATCCATGAGCAGCATGCGCGACGCGTTGACGTGGTCGACCTGCCAGGCGCCGTTGCCGACGCCGAGCCGCTGCAGCAGGAACGCGGCGAGCGGGGCTGCAACGAGACGCCGCTCGGCGGCGGCCGCCGCCACGTCGTCGATGTGCGCGAGGCACCAGCGGAGCTTCCCGACGCCGTAGTGCGGCGAGAGGCGCAAGCCCGTGACCTCTCGAATCCTCGCGGCGCTGCCGCCGGCGGCCGCCTCGAGCTCGGCCGCGCCGCGCCGATCCTGCCAGCTCATGATCGGCGAGAGCGCCGCTCCGCTCTTCCGATCGATGCACACGAGCGTCGAGCGCTGCGTGGCGAGTCCCGCGGCAGAGAGCGACCTTCCTCGATCGGGCAACCTCTCGAGCGCTTGCGCGATTGCGGCGGCGACGGAGTCGGCCATGGCCTTGGGCGAATGCTCGACGCGATCGGGTCCCGCCCTCCGCGTCTCGACCGACGCTCGCCCCAGCGTCACGAGCCTCCCTTCGTCGTCGAAGACGGCCGCGCGAGACGACTGTCCGCCCTGGTCGATGCACAACCACCGGCCCTGTCCCATACGCCCACCTAATGCCGCGCCCCGTTCGTAGTCAAGGTCCAACCGCGACCGCAGATTGGTTAATATGCAGGTCGAAACCGGCCCCGCGCCGGTTTTCGGCAATTTGACGGACGACGTCGCTGAGCGCGTCGAGGGAACGGCCTCAATTGCATTGGATCCGAGATTGTCGAGCACACGGTCGGCCGGCGCGTGACCCGCGCGAAGCGGGGCCTCGCTCGCGCACGCCGCTAGCGCGGGGTAGAGCGTGAGAGACGTCCACATCGTCGGCGCGAGCCAGGCGCCGATCACGCGCGACACGGAACTGCGGGGCCGCCACATGGCGGCTGCCGTCATCGCCGAGGCGCTCGAGAACGCTTGTGTCGAGCGGTCCCGCGTCGATGCGCTCTACGTCGGCAACATGACCTCGGGCATCCTCGCGGGCCAGCAGCAGCTCGGCGGTCTCGTGGCCGACTACGCGAACCTCATGGGGGTCGACGCCGTGACCGTCGAGGCCGCCTGCGCGTCGGGCGCGGCGGCGATCCGCATGGCGTACATGACGATCGCGGGCGGCATGAACGACGTCGCCGTCGTCTGCGGGCTCGAGCGCATGACGCACGTCGACCGCGACACCGTGACGCGCGCGCTCGCGACGGCCTCGGATTGGGAGCTCGAAGGGGCGCGCGGCGAGTCTTTCATGTCGCTCAATGCGCGCCTCATGCGCGCGTACATGGACCGCTACGGCGCGAAGCCAGAGGACTTCGCGCCCTTCTCGATCAACGCGCACCGCAACGCGCTCACGAACCCGAACGCGCTGTTCCACAAGCCCGTCGATCTCGACGGCTATTTGAGCTCGCGCATCGTCGTCGATCCGATCCGCGTTTTCGATGCGTCCCCCGTCTGCAACGGCTCCGCGGCGCTCGTGCTCGCGGCCGGCGACGTCGCAAGAACGCTCGGCACCGGAGCGCCGCGCGTCGAGATCGCGGGATCGGCGGCCGCAACGGCGCCGCTCGCGCTCGAGCGGCGCGACGACCTGCTCGACCTCTCCGCCGTGACCCTGTCGACGCGCAAGGCCATGGATCAGGCCGGAATCGCTCTGCGCGACGTCGGCTTCTTCGAGCTTCACGACGCGTACTCGATCATGGCCGTGCTGAGCCTCGAGTCGGCGGGTTTCGCGGACCGAGGAACGGGCACGCGCCTCGGCACCGAGGGGCGCATCGGGCTCGACGGCGACCTGCCCTTGTCGACGATGGGCGGGCTCAAGGCTCGGGGCCATCCGGTCGGAGCGACCGGCGTTTATCAAGCCGTCGAAGCCTATCTTCAGCTGACGGGCGCGGCCGGGCCGAACCAGGTCGACGGCGCGGACACCGCCCTCGTGCAAAACATCGGCGGCACGGGTGCGACCGTCGTGACGCACGTGCTGCGGCGCACGAGCTGAAGGTGCTGCGGCGGCGCGCGAGCTGAAGCCGCCGGGAAAACCCGAGCCGAAGCGGCGCGAAGACCGAGCTGAAGCCTCACGAAGATAAGTGTTAGCCTAGCGCCTTCGAGCAGCCGACAAGCGCGAGGAAGGATTCGATGGCACAGCAGCGGGACGCCGACATCTCCATGGACGGCGAGAATCTCTACCACGAGGAGACGTTCACCGATCGCCGCGTGGGCACGGTGCAGCGGCTCACGCCCGTCACGCGAACGGGCGCGCGCGACGAGTCGCGTCCCGTGCTGTTCGTGGGCCAAACGCAAGTATTGACACCCGCGGGGGCGTTGCCGCTCAGCTTCGAGCTCGACGCGAAGACGCTCGAAGACGCCATCGCGAAATTCGGCGACGCCGCGCAAGACGCCCTCGAGAACGCACTGCGCCGGCTCGAGGAGCTGCGCCGCGAAGCGGCGTCGTCGTTGATCGTGCCGGGCACCGGCAAGCCGGGCGGCGGCGGGGGGTTCGGCGGCCCGCGCGGCAGCGGCATCCAGATCCCTTAGGCCGGCTCAGCCTTGGCCCGCCTTAGCCCCTTAGCCCCCCAGCCTTTCGGCTGAAAAACGCGAGGAATCGACGATGGCCGACGCAAGCGCCGACAAGGACGCCATTTATGCCGTCGTGAACAATTGGGTGATCTGGAGCGACGCGGGCGATTGGGAGCGCTTCGCGACGGTCTGGCACGACGACGCCTGGATGACCGCGACCTGGTTCCAAGGGCCGGCGCGCGAATTCGTGAAGGCGCGCCGCGCGGGCTTCGAGCGCGGCGTCAACATCATCCACTTCCTCGGCGCGATGACCTGCGACGTCGCCGGCACTCGCGCCATCGCGCAGTCGAAGATGACGATCGGGCAGCGGGCGACCGTCGACGGCGTCGAGGTCGACGCGCTCTGCACGGGGCGCTTCTACGATTTCTTCGAGCAGCGGCAGGGCCGGTGGGCCATCGTGAGGCGACAACCGATCTACGAGAAGGATCGCCTCGATCCCGTCGATCCTGCCGCGCGACTGACGCTCGACCGCGAAGTGCTCGACCGTTTCCCCGAGGGCTACCGGCACCTCGCCTATCTCCAGACCAAGGCCGGCTTCAAGGTTCGCCTCGGGCTGCCGGGGCTGCGCGGCCCCGAGGTCGAAAAGCTTTACGCCGAGGGACGCGCCTGGCTCGAGGGCGCGCCGACACCCGGCGAGCCGCTCTGAGCCGCGCGCACGCTCAAGCCGGAGCCGCCGACCGCTTCCGCTCGAAGGCGAACAAGAAGTAGGCGACGCACCGCTCCGCGCGCCGCCGGATCGCATCGGACGACGGAACCTCGGCGCCGAGCAGCAGGATCTCGATGTACCACTGATGCAGCACCATGCCGATGAAGAACTCGGCGGCTTCGTCGGCGGTGTCGATCTCGAGCAAGTTCTGGCGCTTCAGCGCGCCGAAGTAATCGTGGAGCAGGTTTCGGGCGAGCCGAGGCCACCGCTCGTAGTACATCTTCGCGAGGTCCGGAAAGCGCTCCCGCTCCGCGATGATGAGCCGGAGCAGCGCGCGATGCCGCTCGGAAAACACGGTTTCGAGCCGCTGCACGGCGAATTCCGTGAGCACGGTGCGGATATCGCGGCTCGTGTCGAGCTGCGGCTGCGAGGCGTTCGACACGACCTCGTCGACGACCGCGCGGAACAGATCGTCCTTGGCCGGAAAGTAGCTGTATAAAGTCGCCTTCGAACCGCCCGACCGCTCGAGAATCGAGTCGATCGACGTGGCTCCGTAGCCGTCTCGGAGAAACAGCTCGGTGGCCGCTTCCAGGATCCGCGCGAGCCGTTCCCGTCCGCGAGAGGAATTCGGCACGGCGATTGTGTTGTGCATCTCGTTCACTACGTTCACGTCAGTATTTCCACGCTGCTTCAGTATTTCCACGCTGTTGAATTCGCTCAAGGCCGCTCGACGACGAGCTCGCCGAGACTCTTGCGTTTTTGGCTCGGCACGACCCGAGGACGGCCGTACCAGAAGAAACCCACGACGAGCTCTGCCGCGGCGTCGATCCCGACGATCTCGTAGAAGCGGCGCTCGCGCGTCATCCCGCCCGTGGTCCACTTGGAGCCGATGCCGCATTGCCACAGATACAGCATGAGATTCTGCGCGGCGCAGCAGCAGGCGGCATAGTCCTCGCGTTGGAGCAGCTCGTCCTCGCTCCTTCTGCAAGTCAGCACGAAGAAACCGGGGATCGATTTGAGCCGGGCGAGACGCGCTTCGCCGGCTTGCCGGCCCTTGCGCTCGGCATCGAACTCGGCGCCGAACCGAGCGAGCGCCGCCGACGTCTCGGGACCGATCACGTAGAAACGCCACGGTTCCGTCAAGCGGTGATTCGGCGCCCATCGCGCGAGCTCGATGGCTTCGAGAAGCTCGGCGGTGCCGACGGGCTCCGCATCGAAGAGATCGATGGAGCGCCTGCCGCGGATCACGTCCGCAAGCGCAGCGCGCCCGTCGCGCTCGCGCGCGGCGCGGCCTTCTTTCAAGGTTGACACGCTGCCTTCGGACGCCGCGTCCCTCGCCTCGGCAACTTCGGGGCTGCCACTATAACTCACTGATCCGAGTTTATTTTGCACCTTTGCTTTTCTTGACCCGCTGAGCCCGAGAACAAATAATCCGTCCGCCCTTCACGCCGATCGAGGAGCCGAGCCGGAATGACCGAAACCGTCGATGCCGTCGTCGTAGGTGCCGGAGTGGTGGGACTCGCCGTCGGCCGCGCGCTCGCTCTGGACGGCCGCGAAGTGATCGTGCTCGAGAAGAATCAGGCCATCGGAGCGGAAACTTCGTCGCGAAGCTCGGAGGTCATCCACGCCGGAATCTACTATACGCCCGGCAGTCTCAAAGCGCACTTGTGCGTCCAGGGGCGGCGGCTTCTCTACGCGTATTGCCGCGAGAAATCGATCGCTCACCGCCGTGTAGGCAAGCTCATCGTCGCGGTTTCCGATCACGAGGAACGCAAGCTCGAAGCGCTCGATGCGACTGCTCGCGCAAACGGCGTCGAAGATTTGCAGTGGCTCGCGCGGGACGCGATCCGAGCGCTCGAGCCGGCCGTCGTCGGCACGATCGCGCTCTTCTCTCCCTCGAGCGGGATCATCGACAGCCACGCCCTCATGCTGGCCCTGCAGGGGGACATCGAGCGGGCGGGCGGCGTCGTCGTGCTGCGCGCGAGCATGCGTGCGGCGCGCTACTCGCGGCGCGCTATCGGCATCACGATCGAGGGCGAAGGCGAAACCACGGAGCTATCGGCGCGCGTGCTCGTGAACGCCGCGGGCCTGCACGCCACGCGCGTCGCGCTGTCGATCGAGGACGCGCCGGCCGGCGAGATACCGGAGACGCGTTACGCGAAGGGCAACTACTTCATCTACTCGGGCAAGAGCCCCTTTCGGCATCTGCTCTACCCGCTGCCTCAAGACGGCGGTCTCGGCGTGCATGCAACGCTCGATCTCGAGGGACGGACGCGCTTCGGCCCGGACGTGGAATGGAGCGACACGATCGACTACTCGCTCGACGCCGCGCGAGCCGACGCCTTCTACGACGCCGTGCGCCGCTATTGGCCGGATCTACCCGCGGGGGCGCTGCGTCCCGGCTATGTCGGAGTCCGCCCGAAGCTCGCCGGACCCGGAGAGCCGCCCGCCGATTTCCGGATCGAGGCGCTCGGCGACCCGGACGCGGCTCGAATCGTCCACCTGTTCGGCATCGAATCTCCGGGTCTCACGGCCTCGCTCGCCCTCGGCGAGCACGTGCGCCGCAAGCTTATCGAGGCGGAATCGACTTGACCCCGGACGCCGCGGCAACGCTCGATTCGGCCGCGGGAGCGGCGGCGGACGAGCGAGCGGGCGGGGGCGACGCGTCGCCTGCGACGCGTGCGGCCGATGCGTCGGCCGCGACGCGCGACGGCGAGTTGCCGGCGGAGACCCGCGGTACCGAGCGCTCGGCATCGATCTCCTCGAAGCGGCGCGCGAAGAAGTCGTACGCGCTGCTTCGCACCAGCGGAAAGTAGACGACGGACGTCCGATGTCCCGTCGGCAGCACGAGGGTCTCGGGCTCCCCGAGCTTGAGGCGGAGCGCCTCCTGCGCCTCGAACGGGATGATCCAGTCCGAGCGCGTCATGACGAGCAGCACGTCCTCCGCGTTCACGTACGGCGCGAGCTCCATGGGGTCCGTCTCGAGCTGCCCGTCGAGCCGCGCTTCGAGCGCATCCCGTGACAGGCCGGTCTGCCGCATCTCGCGCGCGACCTGGCGCGCGACGCTCCGATAGCTCGTGTTGACGAACAGATACGGCAGATCTCCTCCCGCCATGCCCGCCACGACCGCTTGCACGCGATCGTCGAGCGCGGCGAGCATGATGGCGTCGATGCCCCCGAAGCTGATGCCGAACACGCCGATCTTGCTCGAGTCGAGACGCGGATTGGTCGTGATCCAGTCGAGCACGCGGCGGTAGTCGAGCAGGTTTCTATGCAACGTCTGCTCGACGTGCTGAAGCGCGAGCGGGATCGGCTCGCGGTCGCGGTCCATGACGAGCGCGGCGTATCCCTGCTCGGCGAAATAGTGCGCGAAGTAGCGAGTGACGCGCACATTGCCGTTGAGGATCGGCAGCAACAGGACGACGGGCGCGGGCTCGTCGCCGCCGACGTCGTAGTATTCGAACTTGATCGTCGTCGCGGGCGCGCCGCGCGCGCCGTCCGCCGCGGCGGCCGCGCCTGCCGCGGCCGGCGCGAGCTGCACGTCGCGTACGACGAAGTCCCGGCGCTCCTTGACGGCGCTGCTCTCGGGGGTCAGCGCGCGCGACGGGTAGGCGTAGCGCGAGGCGATCGAATCCGGCAGCTCCTCCGGCCCTCCGTACGCGCCCGCGAGCGGGGCGTAGTGAACGCATCCCGCGCAAGCCGCCGCGCAGAGCGCGAGCAGCGTGCGGCGAGCGAGCATGGTGCGGCAAGCGAGCATGGTGCGGCGAGCGAGCTTCGACCAATGAGCGAGTATCGGGCGATAAGCAAGATTCATGCGACGAAGGCGCGCGTTACCACACGGGCACCGCGACGCTCTTGACGGCCGACTCGGCCGCATCCGTCCAGACGAAGATGAGCCGATTCCCGGAGAGCGCCATCTGAGGCACGTCGAGCGGCCGCGGCGCGTCGTTCTCGGCCACGATCCGAAGCGCGCCGAGCGTTCCGTTTGCTTCGATGCGGCGCGCCGCGAGGGCCACGGTGCCCTCCTCTCCCTTGCGCCACCAGCTCACGACCGACGCTCCGTCGTCGAGCAAGACGACGCCGACTTGTCCGAAGGCGCCGGCACCGTCCACGTCGACCGCCGGACCGAAGCTGCTTCCTCCATCGCTCGACCGCGCGAACCTGACACGCGGCTCGTTGCTCGCCGCCGTGAACCAAGCCGCGGCCACCGCGTTGTCGCGCGCCGCGACGGCCGGGCCGTTGACGGGACAGCCGTCGATGCGCCAATCGTCCGGACCGAGCACGGTCGGCGCCGCCCACCCGTCGGGGCCGGCGCTCCGCCGGACCGCAATGTCGCGTATCTCGTCCGGCGTCCGGTCCCGGTAGATCACGAGCGGGCCGCTCGTCGTCAGCGCAACGCCGGTTCGGCAGCAGTCGCAAACGAGAGAATCGATTTCCCCTCGGTCCTCGACGTCGCCCTCGAAATCGATCGTGCCGTAGCGCAGCGTGGTGCCGGCCGGCGACCCGTCCGCGGCGTCGTCGCTTCCCGACTCGAGATTGCGGCCGTCGAGCCAGACCGCGCCGATTCGATCCTGCCACGGAAACAGCGTGACGAACCCGTGCTCGGTCGGGGTGCGATCGGAGTTGAGCTGGACCGCTTCGGACCAGGTCTTGCCCCCGTCGCGCGACACTGAAACCGAAATGTCGTAAGCCTCGTCGCCCTCGGGGGAGGACGCGAGCCAATGCGCGGCCCAAAGCTCGGAGCTCAAGGGCTGCACCGAGGGCAGGTCGGCCCAATTGACGACGAAGTCGTCGCGGCGCGCGACGAGACCCGGAGCCGACCATCCGCCGTCTTCGAGCCTCGCGAACTTGAACGCGTAGTCGTCGCCGTCCGGCTCGAGCCAGGTCAGCAGGACCTCGCCTCCCGGCGCTACGCTGAGTCGCGGCTCGCCGCTGCCCGGACCGGCCGGAACGTCGAGCGCTATCGCCGGCGCGCGCGATTCGGCTCGCGCAGCGCTCGCGCCCCCCGCGCCGCGCGCGGACGCGTCCGGCGCCGAGTCGGACGCGCGCCCGCCCGCGCCGCCCGGGCCGCCGCACGCCGCGAGCAGCGCCGCCGCGAGAGCCAGCAAGCCCGCGGCGGCGATCCTCCTCGTTCCAAGACGCTCAGCACTCATCTCTCTCGATTTTGTAAACGAAAGCGGGTGGTAGGTTCAACGGCGAGATGCCGAGCAGCGATTTCCTGAGGCCGAGCTCGGCGAGCATTCCGCGCGCGATGGAGCAGCGGCCGCCGTAGGTGAACTGGTGCAGGCGCCCCGCCGGGGCCAGCAGTGCAAACGTCTGCTCGAGGAGCCGCCTCTTCTGCTGCTTCGAGAAAAGCAGCAGCGGCAAGCCGCTGATCACGAAATCGACCGCGCCGCTCAATCCTCCGAGGTACTTCCCGAGCGAGAGAGCGTCGGCCACGATGACCTCGCAGAGCGGGAACTTGCGCGTCAAGAGCGCCGCGAAGCGGGGGTTTTGCTCGACGACAAAAAGGTCGCACGGAGCCACTCCCGCCCGCAGGATCGCGTTCGTCACGGTGCCCGTTCCCGCGCCGAGCTCGACGACGCGCGCGCCCGGCGCGACGCCCGCTGCCATGAGCTTCGCGAGCAGACGCCCGCTCGGGGCGACGGCGCCGATCGCGAACGGGTCGTGCAGCCAGTTCAAGAAAAAGCTGCTCGACTGCGGCGCGGGATACGTTTGCTCGAACGCTTCCGCTTCGGGTGCACTCATTCGACGGGCCTCCAACCGAACGTATTCGTCTTCGTCTCGCAACACCCCCCGGCCCGTCCGCTTTCGGCGTACGGCCGCTGCGTCGGCTTACGACTTTGCACGCGGGTCTCGGGGCGGCAGGCGATGATGGATGATGATCTAGGGCGTGCGGGCCGCCGTCGGAACGCTGGCAGGGCGACCGCCGATGGCGGGCGCCGGAAACGAGCGCGCACCCGAATCGTAAATGGCGGCCATGCCGCCCGATTTCTGCTCCATCGGCCGCCCCCCCCCTTTCATCTTGGTGCTGTGGTGGTGTGCTAGGCTAACCCATCAGAGGCCCCCGCGGGAGATGCGCCGTGATCAAGCACGTCGTCGTACTCTCCATTTCATTCGTCCTCTCCGCCTGCGCATCCTCGACCTCACGCGTCGGGCCGCAGGTGAATGAGGCACCGACTTCCTCGGTGCCGGAATCGAGCGCAGGCGTCGAGGTGGCTCAGGTCCTCGAGGTCGAGAACTACAAAAACCATCTCGTGTGTCGCCGGCAGGCGAAGCTCGGCACTCGAATCGCCCACCGGGATTGCTACGATCCCGCGCAGCAACGACCCGAGAACGCGGCGGAGAAGGACTTGCAGCAGCAAGAGTTCCAGCGGCTGCGCGATCAGCAAGCCAATACGGAGCTGGCTCGGCAGCAAGCGCTTCGTCAAAGCATGCAACCCCGATAGCGAAGGCGCGCCACTCATCGCGGCGCCCCTGCCGGCTCGAGTTGCGCGCCTCGATCGCTCCCGATGACCCGGCCCACGTCGAGGCCGCTCAAATCCCGCCATTCCTTGCTTTCTTATCGGGTAGAAATCGCCTGGGGGTTAATGCCCTATTCTGTAGTTTTAACGCAACACTTACTGACAGAACCGGTTGCATAACACGGCTTCTCACTCGTATCGAAATACGAATGATGTTTTTTGCCAACATCATTTAGACGGCACCACGCGGACCCCGTTCCTGCACCGAAAAACCAGCGATTAACTGCGGCAAACATAGCCGCTCCAGCTTCCGGGAACGTTGCGATCCTTGGCCGAAGGCGAGGCCTCGCGGCCACTCGCATTTTTTGTAAGTGACAAATTCCCAACGCTCTGCTATGAATACGGGCCTCGAGCGAATCGAGTGTCGTTTTTTTGCTACTTTGTATAGGATCTTCCTCAAGGATTGACAAAGGGGGTCATATGCTCACGGTCCGACAAGCCGTTGCCGCTGCTCTGAGGGGCGTCGGCAGTCATGCACAGGGATCCGACCGCACGTTCGGAAAAACTCTCGTCAAAGGCGCGGCACTGTCCGTCGCGATGCCGTTGCTCGGACTCGCCGGAGCGGCCGCGCAGGCTCAGCAACCGGCGGACCAGGGCAACGCCGCACAAGCACCGGCGTCGCTCGAGGAGATCACGGTGACGGGCTCCCGGATTCGCCGCACCTCCGACTTCGACACGCCCAACCCGACGACCGTGGTGGACGACTCGTACATGAGGAACCTCGGAATCGTGAACGTCGGAGACGCGGTCCAGCAGCTTCCCGTCAACGTGTCGAACAACACGCCGACGACGACCGGCAACGCGAACTTCTTCACGGGCTCGACGATCGCGAACCTCCGCGGCCTGAACCCGTTCTTCGGCAGCCGCACGTTGACCCTCGTCGACAACCGGCGTTTCGTCCCGACGAACCAGGGCGACGGCGTCGACCTGAACTTCATTCCGTCCGTGCTCATCAGTCGGATCGACTCGGTCACGGGCGGCGCGTCGGCCGCTTACGGCTCGGGCGCGATCTCCGGCGTTCAGAACATTTTCTTGAACCGCACGCTCGAGGGCGGGCGCATAGACATCGACGGATACCAGACGAACCAGAGCGACGCGCTCGACAGGCACATCGGCGCGGCCTACGGGCATGCGTTCGCCGACGACAAGGCGCACCTCGTGGTGGGCTACGAAGCGCAGAACTCCGACAGCGTGGACTGCCTGGAGCGCGACTGGTGTCAAAGGAGCGAAGCGTTCATCCCGGGCGGCGTCGGCATGCCCACGCAGGTACACGAGGCGGACGTGCACGCGAACCAGATCAGCCCCTCGGGCGTCTTCAACAGCCTCGTCCCGGGAGCCGCGACGGCTCTGCAAGTCAACGAGGCGGGCACGGGATTCGGACAACCGTTCCGCATCGGTCAGGGCTTTCCGACGGCGCCCGCCGTTCCGGGCGGCCCCCCGGGGAATACCGCGACGAGCCCCTTCAACAACGTGGTCGGCGGCGACGGCATTCCCATCTATCAATTCACTAACCTGCGCGCTCCGGTCGACCGCCGCATCGCGACGGGCTTGTTCACCTACGACTTCAACGACAAGCTCACGATGAACGTCGACGTGTCCTACGGCAGGGTCAAATCGACGAACATCACCCAGGCGCTCACGGATCGATTCCAATTCATCGAGCCCGATAACGCGTTCCTGACTCCGGAGCTCGCCGCGGGCGTAGGCTCGTTCGGCGCGCCGATCGGCCTCGCGGGCAGCTTCTTCAACAAGGACTGGACGCCGCAGGTCGATTCGCACACGACGGTCGACACGAAGGTCAAGCGCGGCGTCGTCGGTTTCGAAGGCCAGTTCGGCGAATCCTCCTGGACGTGGCAGGGCTATTACCAATACGGCAAGACGGACCGCGAGCAGTTCGTCGCGGACAACCGCCACAACGCCGCTTATGCGATGGCCGTCGACTCGGTCATCGACCCGGCGACCGG
>DASTSM010000036.1:0-8349 GCA_035760685.1 Gammaproteobacteria bacterium
CGAGACGAGATCTATGTCGAGTACAAGGCGAATCGTCCGCCGATGCCCGACCCGTTAAGGCAGCAGATCGAGCCGCTCATCGAAGCCATCGAGACCAGCGGCATCCGCGTGCTCCGGGTCGACGGCGTCGAGGCCGACGACGTCATCGGCACGCTCGCTCGCGAGGCGGCGGCGCGGGGCGAGCGGACCGTGATCTCGACGTCCGACAAGGACATGGCGCAGCTCGTGAGCGCGGACGTGACGCTCGTGAACACGATGGACAACACGACGCTCGACCCGGAGCGCGTGCGGTCCAAGTTCGGAGTGCCGCCCGAGAGAATGGTCGACTTCCTCACGCTGGTGGGCGACACGTCCGACAACATTCCGGGCGTGAAGGGCGTCGGCGGGAAGACGGCCGCGAAATGGCTCGAGCAATACGGCAGCCTCGAGGCGCTCGAGGCGCACGCCGGCGAGATCACGGGCAAGGCCGGAGAGAGCCTGCGCGCCGCGCTGCCCGATCTCGACCTTTACAAGCAGCTCGCCACGATCGATTGCGACCTCGAGCTGCCCTTCGGTATCGACGACCTCGCGCTCCGAACGCCGAACGAGGCGGAGCTCACGCGCGTGTTCGAGCGCCTCGAGCTCGCGTCTCTGCTGCGCAGGCGCTTGCCGCGCGTCGCCGCGGCCGCCGAGGTCCAGGTCAAGGCCGAGCTCGCCGCGCGCATCGAGGAGCGCCGCTACGCGCTCGTGCTGACGGAGGCCGATTTCGGCGTCTGGCTCGAGAAGCTCGCCCGCGCGGAGGCCGTCACGCTCGGCGTTCAGGCACGCGGCTCGAGCTACATGGACGCCGACCTCGTCGGCCTCGCGCTTTCGGTCGAGCCCGGCGAGGCCGCGTACGTGCCGCTCGCTCACCGGCATCCCGGCGCGCCCGTCCAGCTCGGCAAGAGCGCGGTGCTCGAGCGCCTTACGCCCTGGCTCGAGTCGGAGCGGCCCAAGATCGGCCATCACCTCAAGCTCGCGGCCCACATACTCGAGAACGTAGGTATCCGCCTCGGCGGCATGCGCTACGACACGATGCTCGAGTCCTACGTCTTGAACTCGACCGCGACGCGGCACGAGACGGACGCGCTCGCCGCGAAATACCTCGGCCTGACCAAGATCAAGTACGAGGACGTCTGCGGCAAAGGCGCGAAGGCCATCGGCTTCGACGAGGCGGACCTCGACGGTGCGTGCAAGTACGCCTGCGAGGACGTCGACGTCACGCTGCGCATCCACCGCGCGCTCTGGCCCGAGATCGAGGCGACACAAGAGCTCGAGCGGCTCTACGACGAGATCGAGCAGCCCTTGACGCCCGTGCTCGAGGCCATGGAGCGCGCGGGCGTCCTCGTCGACGCCGAGATGCTGCGCCGCCAGAGCATCGAGCTCGCGGCGGCCATGGTTCGCGCCGAGGAGGCGGCTTACAAGGCGGCCGGAGGGCCGTTCATGCTCGCCTCCCCGAAGCAGCTCCAGGAGGTGCTCTACGAGCGTCTTCAGCTGCCCATCCTCGGAAAGACGCCGAAGGGCCAGCCGTCGACCGCGGAGAGCGTCTTGCAGGAGCTGGCCGTGAGCTACGACCTGCCGCGCCTGATTCTCGAATACCGCGCCCTCGCGAAGCTCAAGTCGACCTACACGGACAAGCTCCCGCTCGAGATCAATCCGCGCACGGGCCGCATCCACACGTGCTATCAGCAAGCCGTCGCGGCGACGGGCCGGCTGTCGTCGACGGATCCGAACCTGCAAAACATCCCGATCCGGACCGCGGAGGGCCGCAGGATCCGCCAGGCGTTCGTCGCCCCGCCGGGCTTCGTTCTGATCGCCGCGGACTACTCGCAGATCGAGCTCAGGATCATGGCGCATCTATCCGGCGACGCGGGCCTCATGCAGGCGTTCACCGAGCAGCAGGACATTCATCGCGCGACGGCCGCCGAGGTGTTCGGCCTGCCGCCCTCGGAGGTCGACGCCGACCAGCGCCGATCCGCGAAGGCCATCAACTTCGGGCTCATCTACGGCATGTCGTCGTTCGGTCTCGCGCGCCAGCTCGGCATCGACCGGCACGAGGCGCAACGCTACATCGACCGCTATTTCGAGCGCTATCCGGGCGTCAAGCGCTATATGGACGAAACGCGCCGGCGCGCGCGGGAGGCGGGCTACGTTTCGACCGTCTTCGGCCGCCGCCTCTATCTGCCCGACATCAACACGCGCAACGCGCAGCGCCGCCAGTACGCCGAGCGCAGCGCGATCAACGCGCCGATGCAAGGGACGGCCGCCGACATCATCAAGAAAGCGATGCTGCGCATTCACGCCTGGCTTCGCGAGAGCGGCGCCGAGGCGCGCCTCATCATGCAGGTCCACGACGAGCTCGTCCTCGAGGCCCGAGCGGAGCAGGCGGACGAGGTCGCGGCGCAGGTCGTGCGCCTCATGGAGTCCGCCGCCGAGCTGGCGGTGCCCCTCAAGGTCGACGCGGGCCGAGGCGCGAACTGGGACGAGGCGCACTGAAAGACGGCCCTGCCGCCTCGGGGCCGGGCCGAAGGGAAGCCGCGAAAAGGATCCCGGATCCCGTGCGCGCGGAGCGCTTCCGCGAGGGCGACCCGGCGGGCCGCGAGGCCTCGGAACTTTTCCGCGGCCGCCCTGACTAACACCGTGACGTCGACAACGGCGTCCCCGCTATCCTCCCTAAGCGGGACATTGTTCCAGTCTCCCCAACTGGAACGCTCAGGCCCCGGGCATGTCCCCTGAATCCCATGCCCGGGGCTTTCTTTCTTTGGGCGGCCCTCCGAGCCATGCCTCGACCGCCGCACGGGCCTCGTCGACGCCGAGCGCCGTGAGGGCGGAGAACGGCAGCACCCGAACGTCCGCGTGGCGGCCGGATGCGCCCTTCTCGACCTCGTTGCGCCGCCTCGCGATCTCGCCCCGGCCGAGCTTGTCCGCCTTCGTGAGCAGAACCAGCACGGGCAGATCGAGGGCCGAGGCCCAGTCGATCATGACCTCGTCGAGCTCCTTGAGACCCCTCCGGATGTCCACGGTCAGCACGATAGCGCGGAGCCCCCGCCTCCCGCGAAAGTAGGCCTCGAGCAAGCCGCGCCATCGCCGCCGGACCTCGGGCGCGACGCGCGCGAACCCATACCCCGGCAGATCCACGATGCGCCGCCCTGCGCCGGCCTCGAAGAAATTCAGCAGCTGGGTGCGGCCCGGCGTCTTGCTGACGCGCGCGAGCTTGCGGACGCCCGTGACGGCGTTGATCGCGCTCGACTTGCCCGAGTTCGAGCGGCCCACGAACGCCACCTCGGCCGCGTCGTCGGGCGGAAACCCTCTCGGCTCGGATGCGCTTTTGATGAAGGTCGCGGCGGCCATGGCTCCTCGGCCCTCGGTCGCGAGCAGGCCCCGGAATTGGTGTACAATCTGCGCCCGTTTGCGACGAACAAACCGGGATTCTCCACGTGCCTGAGATGATAGCGAAACACGAGGCGCTCGTTCCTCGGCTGCGCGCGTTTGCCGCCGCCGCTGCCTGCGCGCTGGGGCTCATGCTGCTGACGGGCGCCGCGCTCGCCGAGGACGGATCCGTCGAAGCCGGCAAGGCGAAGTCGACGACCTGCGCGGCCTGCCACGGCCAGACCGGAAACAGCGTCGCGCCGAACTGGCCGAGCCTCGCGGGCCAGCATCCCGCCTACATCGTGCGGCAGCTCAATGCCTACAAGAACGGCGAGCGGGACAACGCGGCCATGATGGGCTTCGCCTCGATGCTCTCCGAGCAGGACATGCGCGATCTCGCCGCGTTCTTCTCGAGCCAGAGCATGACGCCGAAGGGCGCGGACCCGAAGCTCGTGACGCGCGGTCAGGAGATCTATCGCGGCGGCATTCCCGAGCGCGGCATCCCGGCCTGCATCGGCTGCCACGGGCCGTCCGGCCACGGCAACTATCTGGCCGCGTACCCGCGCATCGCGGGCCAGAACGCGGAGTACGTGCTCGACACGCTGAAGGCGTATGCGGCCGGCACTCGCCGCTCCGACCCGAATCAGATGATGCGCAACGTCGCATCGCAGCTGCTCGAGGACGAGATGCGGGCCGTCGCGAGCTACGTGCAGGGCCTCCAGCAGGGAGACCTCTAGCGGTGCGCCTGCGCGCCGGTGCCCTGGGCCTGCTGCCGGCGCTGGCCGCGTTGCTGCTCGCGGCCTGCGGCAGCGGATCCGGCCCCGGCGACGACGACGCCGCCGCGACAGCCGCCGACGCCGTCGCCGAGGCGCCTGACGACGCTTCCGTCCCGGCCGTCCCGGCCGTCGCGGCCGCCGCCGACGCGGCGCAGGTTCCGACCTCCGAGCGGTTCGAGCTCGGCAAGAACTACATCCGGCTGTCGCCGACGCAGCCTACGAGCTCGAGCCCGACGCTGGTCGAGGTCGCCGAGGTTTTCTGGTACGGCTGCCCGCACTGCTACGCCTTCGAGACCTACCTCAAGAAGTGGAATGCGAGCAAGGCCGGCTACATCAACTTCGTGCGCATTCCGGCCGTTTGGAATCCGCTGCTTCGCCTGCATGCCCGTGCGTTCTACACCGCGGAGGCGCTCGGCAAGGGCGAGGAGATGCACGACGCGTTCTTCAACGCGATTCACGTCGAGCACAATCCCCTCGACTCGGAGGACAAGCTCACGGAATTCTTCGGCCGATTCGGCGTGGACGCGGACACCTTCAAGCGGACCTTCGATTCCTACGCCGTCGAGCAGAAGGTCCAGCACGCCGACGAGCTCAATCGGCGGTACCGCATCGAAAGCGTCCCCTCGCTCGTCGTGAACGGCAAGTACGTGACGAGCGGCAGCATGGTCGGAAGCTACGACGACCTGCTCTCGCTCGTCGACGAGCTCGCGGCAGCCGAGAATTCGCGGGGCGGCTGAGCCGCCCAACCCACTCTTTACTGTCTCACTCTCTCGCCCGCTCCGTCCTTAAAACGGGTCTTTCGTCTCCTGCAGCCCGTAAGGATCCGTGTGGATCAGGACCTCGGCGAGCGGAAACGCCTTCTGCACCTCGAGCTCCACGGCGTCCGATATCTCGTGGGCCTCGACGAGCCTCATGTCGGGATCGAGCTCGATGTGCAGCTGGATGAACTGCGTGTGGCCCGCGGACCGCGTGCGCACGTCGTGCACGCCGCGGACCTCCGGATGAGCGCTGGCGATGTCCTCGATCCGCTTGCGCGCGCGCTGCGGAAGCTCCCGGTCGAGCAGCACGTCCATCGCCTCCGTCGCGATCGCCCGGACGCTCGTGATGATCACGGCGACGACGAGCAGGCCGAGCAGCGGATCCGCGGCGTACCACGAGAACGCGTAGCTCAGATAGATCGCGAGCAGCACGGCGACGTTCGTCAGGATGTCCGCTCGATAGTGGAGCGAGTCGGCGACGATCGCGAGCGAGCGCGTGCGCGCGACGACGTAGCGCTGAAATGCGACGAGACCGAGCGTCAGAGCGAGCGACGCGACCATGACGGCCGCGCCGATCCCGGCGTGCTCGACGGGCCGGGGCTCGAGCAGGCGCTCGACCGCGCGCGCTGCGACCGAGAGCGCCGAGACGGAGACGATGGCAGCCTGCAGCAAGCTCGCGACGCCTTCGGACTTGCCGTGGCCGAAGCGGTGCTCTCGATCGGGCGGCGTCACCGCGACGCGGATCGCGAACAGGGTGATCACCGATGCGACGAGATCGAGGAAGGAATCCGCGAGCGACCCGAGCATCGCGATCGAGTCGGTGCGCCCCCACGCCCAGAGCTTGAGGGCGCTCAGCGAGAGCGCGACGCCGACCGACGCGAGGCTCGCCGCTCGCATGAGACGCTTCTGCTCGGCGCCGGGGCCGGCGGCCGGCGCGCTCGCCTCGGCGGCGCCGCCGTCAGACATCGGCGAGGCGCTTCGCGGCCGCGTCGAGCGTCGCATTCTCCTTCGCGAAGCAGAATCGAACGAGCCGGGCGTTCTCGATCGGCTCGTCGTAAAAGACGGAGATCGGAATCACGGCGACGCCGTGCTCGACGGTGAGGCGGCGCGCGAACTCGACGTCCGGCTCGTCGGAGATCGCGCCGTAGTCCGCGAGCTGAAAGTACGTGCCGCGGGACGGCGCCAGGCGAAACCGCGTGCCCGAGAGAAGCTCGATGAACCGATCGCGCTTCGCGGCATAGAACTCGGGCAGGCCGAGATAGTGCTCGGGGCATTCCACGATGTAGTCCGCGAGCGCGTGCTGGAGCGGCGTCACGGAGGCGAACGTCACGTATTGATGCACGCGCCTGAGCTCGGCCGAGAGCGCGCGGGGCGCGACGCAGTAGCCCGTCTTCCAGCCCGTCGCGTGATACGTCTTGCCGAACGAGAAGACGGCGAAGCTGCGCTCGGCCAGCTCGGCGTGAGCGAGGATCGTCGCGTGCTTCGCGCCGTCGAAGACAATGTGCTCGTAGACCTCGTCGCTGAGCACGTAGCAGCCGTAAGGCCGGAGCAGCGCCGCGAGCCGATCGAGGTCGGCCGAGGACAGCACGGCGCCGCTCGGATTGTGCGGCGAGTTCACGATGACGAGGCGGGTCCGGTCGCTGAGCGAGTCCTCGACCCGCTCCCAGTCGATCGCGAACGCCTGGCCCGCGAGCGGCACGTGCACGGTCCGCCCGCCCGCGAGCGTGATCGACGGGTCGTACGAGTCGTACGCGGGATCGAAAACGACGACCTCGTCGCCCGGCCGCACCACGGCGTTGATCGCGCAGAACAACGCCTCCGTCGCGCCGCTCGTGATCGTGATCTCCTCCTCGGGATCCGCGTGCACGCCATAGAGGCCGCGGAGCTTGCCGGCGATCGCCTCGCGCAGCGCGACGGCGCCCGGCATTGGGGCATACTGATTACGTCCGGCCGTAAGATGCCGGGCGACGAGCTCCACGAGACGCGCCGGGGGCTGAAAGTCCGGGAAGCCCTGCGAAAGATTCACGGCGCCGTGCTTCTCGGCGAGGCGCGTCATGACGGTAAAGATCGTCGTCCCGACTCGCGGCAGCTTGCTCTCGAGCGCATTCATGGGCAAAAGGTTCTCACGATGATCGCCAAGGTTCTGATCGTTGTCGGGCTAACGATACTCGCCGTCGGCCTGCTCTTGCACTTCGCGCCGGGCGCGCTCAAGTGGTTCGGCCGCTTGCCGGGCGACATCTACATCGAGCGCGGCAACACGAAAGTCTTCTTTCCGATCACGTCGATGATCCTGATCAGCCTGCTGCTCACGCTCATCGTCAATTTGTTCTTCCGCCGCTGAGCGGGCTGCCGCGCCGGCCGGGGGCCGTCAGGCAAGCGTTTCGTCCCCTCGGGTCAGCCGCGCCGCGCGATGCGATACAGCAAGGCGCCGATGCCGGCGACGACCACGGCGCCGACGAGGGCGGGCAGCTTCAGCGGGACGGCGAGAACGTCCGCGTTGCTCGCGATGACGATCGGCACGGCCATGAGGATGCCGATCAGCGCCTCGCCGGTAATGAGGCCGGCCGCGAACAGCAGGCCGTGCGCCTCCTCCCCGGCCTCCGCGCTCGCTCGGCCGGCGTCCGTGCCGCGCGGCGCCTTGCGGCGCGCCGCGAAGTGCGCGATGAGGCCGCCCGCGAGAATCGGCACGGAAAGCTCGAGCGGAAGATAGATTCCGACGGCCACGGCGAGCACCGGAGTTCGCCAGCCTGCCCCGCGCCGCTTGAGATACTCGTCGAGGACGATGATGGCGACGCCGATCAACGCGCCCAAGCCCACGGTCGGCCATGGCAGCCCGCCGCGAAATACGCCTCTCGCGACGGACGACATCAGCGTGGCCTGCGGCGCGAGCAGGGAGTTCGGATGCTCCGCCGTCGGCGGGCCGATGCCGTAGGCCGCAAGCAGCAGATTCAATATCGGCGCCATGACGAGGACGGCCGAGATGACCCCGAGGCAGAGCATCGCCTGCTGCTTCCACGGCGTCGCGCCGAGCAGATAGCCGGCCTTGAGATCCTGCAAATTGTCGCCGCCGATCGCGGCGGCGCAGCAGACGACGGCGCCGACGAGGATCGCCGCGGCCGGGCCGTTCGACGGCGCCGTGCCGAGGCCGAGCAGCAGCAGCGACGTGACGAGGATCGTCGCGATCGTCACGCCCGAGATCGGATTGTTCGAGGAGCCGACGAGCCCGGCCATGTAGCCCGCGACGGACGAGAACAAGAAGCCCGCGAGCAGCATCATGAAGGTCATCGCGACGGCGATGCCGACCATCGGCACGATGACCTGATAGACCGCGTAGATCGGCAGCACGAGCAGCACGATGGCCGTCAGCACGAGCCGCATCGGAATGTCGTGCTCCGTGTGATCGTAGGCCCCTGCCGCGCCCGGGGCCT
>DASTSM010000037.1:0-7625 GCA_035760685.1 Gammaproteobacteria bacterium
CATCCTGTTTCTGCCTCTGTCCCTGCTCGCCGGCTGCGCGAGCACCGCCTCCGGCCTCGGCGAGGAAGCGGGGACGACGAAGCTGCCCACCGGACTCAAGTTGCTCGACTCCGAAAAGCAGACGTGCGGCGGCAACGTGCAGGTCGGACAGGATGCGACGGGCCGGGCCCTCGACGAGAAGCTGTTCGTCAAGCCCGGGCAGAACGGCACGTTCGAGGTTCGGGACAGCGATGTCCGCTGGGCCTGCGTGACGGGCGATTCGCCGACGTTAAGAAGCTGAATTGCCGCTCCGGCACGAGGTACGTGCGGGTGACGCGGCCGGCGGAAGGCTCGGACGTGCTTTTCGAGTGCTACGGCTGACGGCTCTCTGCCACGCGGCTGACGGCGCTCTGCGACGGCGCCGACGGCACTGTGCCGACGGCCGACGGCCGACGGCCGACGGCTTTCTCCGCCCGCGCTCAAAGCGCCCCGAAGAAGCGCTCCGAGAACCGCGTAACCTGCGCCCAGTCCGTGTATTCGAAGTCGCGGGAGCTGTCCACGTCGCCGCCCTCCTTCCGCGCGATGCGCCTCATGAGCGCGCGCTTGAGCCAGCCGTAGCGCGTGTATTTCAGAGCGCCCGCGAAGCTGCCGGTCAGCTTCGGCGTCCAATGCGTGTCCTCGAGGAAGCGCGCGATGAGGCGCTCCACGTCTTCGCGCTCGTCGGCGTTGCGGCTCGCGGCCGCGAGCGAGACTGAGAAGAACGCGCTCGGCCGGGCGCCGAGCAGCTCGACGTTGCGCTCGACGAACGTTCGAGCTTCCCGCTGATATCGGCCTGCGTGCAGGGAGGCGCCGACGACGAAGGCCTCGAACCCCGAGAGCTCGGCGTCTTCCACGTCGTCCGCTCGCCTGACCAAGACCTCGTGGCCGGCGGCGCGGCCCGCGTCCGCGATGTGCTCTGCGATCTTCGCCGTCTGACCCTCGGTCGTCGCGTAGACGACAAGCACTCTCGCCATGCCGGCTCCTTCGAAAGATCGAGGGGAAAGGATCGGGCGGAAACCAAGATCCAGCCAAAACCAAGATCGAGCGAAACGAGGATCGAGCGAAATGAAGATCGAGCGAAACGAAGATCGCGCGAGCGTAGGCACGACGAGCACGCGAATCAATCCGCGCGGATACCGGCCGGAGCAGTCGGCGTGCGACGGGACCGGCGGCTCCGTTGTTTCTTCCGATCCGGTGCCCGTCTAGCGCAACGTCCTCCGCGCGAGAACGCCGGGATTCCTGCATCGTTAGCAGCCCTATATGCGCTTCCTATGGTCGTCCGCCGGATGCAGAATGGAATTCCTATGCCCGTCGCACGCAATGTGGACGTTGCATTTCCTGGCGCGGGAGGCACGCCTTGGCCGTCGTTCACGCACGCTCCGCCGATTGCGCACAGAGCGGATTCGCGGCGGCCGGCTTCGCGGGGGGCGCGGCGCCGCAAGACGAGCGGGGCCGATCGCCGATGAGTCAGAGAAGCCGGCTCGCTCGTCCCGCGCGCGCGCCGACGTCAAGACAAGGCGCGCGGCGGCTCATCGCGCCCGCGCTCGGCCGGCCGGCCGATTCCCTGCCCTTCCCGTTCGCCGACCCCGTCTTTCGGCGCCCGATCGCGGATCGCTTGGTCGCGCTCGTCGTTTGCTCCGGGCTCGTCGCCCTCGCGCTCGTCATCGGCGTTGCAATCCAGCGCTGGATTCACATCGAGAGCATCCTGCTCGTCTACGTGCCCGTGATTCTGTTTGCCGCCGTCCGTTACGGGTTCTGGACGGCGGCCTGGGCCGCGGTGCTGAGCGTCTGGGGCACGAGCTTTCTTCTCGGCGAGCCGCGGTTCTCGATCGAGGTTTCGGATGCAGCCTCGGCTTGGGCGTTCGCGATCTTTCTGATTGCGGCCGGGATCACGAGCAGCCTCGCGGGTCACGTCCGGCAGCGGGCGCACGCGGTTCGTCATCACAGCCGCGTCGTCGAGCAGCTGTATGCGTTCAGCTCGCGGCTCGCGGGCATCTCGACGCGCGGCGAGCTTTCGCGCGAGGTCGTGCAGCAGGTCGCTTCGATCGTCCAGGCGGACGTCGCGCTCTTGCTGCGCAAGGGGCAGGCGCTGACCGTCGTCGCCGTTCATCCGCCCGAGACCGAGTTGTCGGCCGACGACGTTCTCGCCGCCGATTGGCGCCGCCGGGGGCGCACGCCGCCCGGCGAGACGGCGCCTTCACGGCCCGCTTCGCCCTGGCGGTACTGGCCGCTCATCACCGCCAAGGGACCGGCCGGCGCGCTCGGCGTGCGCAGACGGCGCGATGCGGCGCTGGATGCCGACGAGTCCCGCCTCATCGACGCGCTCGTCGAGCAGACGGCGGTCAACCTCGAGCGCATCCAACTGGCGGAGGACATGCGCGCGACCGAGGTCCTCGCCGAGACCGAGAAGCTGCGCACCGCCCTCTTGACCTCGATCTCGCACGATCTGAAGACGCCGCTCGCATCGATCCTCGGCAACGTCTCGAGCCTGCGCAAGTACGGGCACCTCTACGATGCGGAAACACGCGACGAGATGCTCGAGTTCGCGGAGAACGAAACGCTGCGGCTCAGCCGCTTCGTCGACAACGTTCTGCACATGACGCGCATCGGCGCGGGATCGCTGCAGCCGACCATAGAGATGATCGACCTGAGCGACGTCATCGGCTCAGCGCTCAAGCGGCTCGCGAAGTCGCTCGAGCAGCACGAGATCGTCATGGACCTTCCCGACGAGCTCCCCATGGTGCCCGCCGACTTCGTGCTCATGGAGCATGTGCTCTCGAACCTCCTCGACAATGCGGCGAAGTATTCGCCGAAGGGATCGCGGATCGAGCTCCGCGTCTCCGTGCGCGGAGGATTCGTGGCGATCGACGTCGTCGACGAGGGTCCCGGTGTGGATCAAAAGGACATGGAGCGAATCTTCGAGCGCTTCTACCGAGTCAAGACGGGCGATCATCGCCCCGCCGGCGTCGGCCTCGGCCTCGCGATCTGCAAGGGCTTCGTCGAGGCCATGGGCGGCCGCATCGGCGTCGTGAACAGAACCGATCGCAGCGGCGCGATCTTCACGGTCGAGCTGCCTCTCGCTCAGGGCCTGGAGGAGCCGCAGTGACGGGAGGCGGCGACGTCCGCGTCCTCATCGTCGAGGACGACCCGGCCATCCAGCGATTCTTGCGCAATACGCTGCGAGTTCAAGGCTACGACGTCAGGGAGGCGACGACCGGCGGCGAGGGCCTCGCCCTCGTGCGCCAGCTCAAGCCCGACATCGTGATCTTGGACCTCGGCTTGCCGGACATGGACGGCATGGACGTCATCAAGCAGGTGCGCTCGTTCTCGGCCGTGCCGATCCTCGTGCTCTCGAGCCGCAGCGACGAGGCCGGCAAGGTCATGGCGCTCGACATGGGCGCCGACGATTACGTCGGCAAGCCTTTCGGCGTGGACGAGCTCATGGCGCGCCTTCGCACGGCGCTGCGCCATCGGCTCGCGGCCGAGGGCAGTCTCCCGGTGTTCACGACGGGCGGCCTCAGCGTCGACCTCACGCACCGCAACGTGACCGTCGAGGGCAAGGAGGTCAAGCTCTCGCGCAAGGAGTACGACATCCTGCGCGAGCTCGTCGTGCACGCCGGCAAGGTGCTGACGCATCGGCACCTGCTCCGCGCCGCCTGGGACGGCGAGGACGTCGACGTTCAGTATCTGCGCGTCTACATCCGCCAAATCCGCCAGAAGCTCGAGAAGCTGCCCGACCGGCCGACGTACATTCTTACGGAGCCGGGCGTCGGCTATCGGCTGCAGCTCCAGGACTGACGGTGCCCGGAGGTGACCGTGCCCGGAGGGTGGCCGGTTCCGCTCGACAGCGTCGAGGAACCTCGGGCGCCGGCGCGCGCTCGGGCGAAAATCGCCTCGAAGGGCTTGAGTCCGGACCCCCGAAATTAGTATCGTGTCGCCTCTTCAGGCGCGTAGCTCAGTGGTAGAGCACCACCTTGACATGGTGGGGGTCGGTGGTTCGATCCCACTCGCGCCTACCAGAACAAATACCAAGGCTCATCCCCGCTCCGGGCGATCGAAATAAGCCTCCGGAAAGTCGGCGCAAGGGCGCATTAAGTGGAGCCGGTGAGACTCGTCTCCCGGCGCGCGCCCGCTTGTGCCTTCGACCGCCCGCCATCCGCGCGGATGCTCGGCCGCTATTTCGCCGCGGCGGACCAAGCGCCGGGCGCCGCGCCCGTCGCTATCTTGAGCTACCGCTTCTGGGAGCGCCGGTAACGCCGCGATCCGGCGATCGTCGGCCGCGTCATCCGCGTCAACAGCACGCCGACGACGTGGTCGGAGTGATGCCCGAGGGCTTCGCGTTTCCGCAGAAGCACGACCTGTGGGTGCCGCTCGTGCGAACGCCTCAGGTGGAAAGCCGCGACTGGCGCGCTCTCTGGTTCGCATTCGGCCGGTTAGAACAGCGCCTCGAAGCGCTGCCCGGCGTTGCGTCCGTGACGTTCGCAAGCGAATTGCCGACCTGGAGCTCGAGCCCCGTCCCGTACGAGATCGGCGACCAGGCGTCGGTCGACGGCGAGCGTCGGCCCGAGACGGCGGCATTGGTCGTCGGTTCCGACTACTTTCGCACGCTCGAGGCGCCTCTGCTCGCTCGGATCTGCCGGTGATGCTCGGGCCGTATCCGCTCGAGGACTGGTCGCTATGCTCGGTTGCTGGATACCGGCGAGGCGGGCAATGCGCGTCGATCCGGCGACGACGTTGAGGGCGCAATAGCGACCGCCGCTCCACTGCCGGCTCGACGCCTCGCCGAACGGTTCGAAGAAGTCTCGCATTCAGAAATACCGGAGCACCGAGAGGATTGACGGCTCGCGTCCGACGGGTCGTAGGTAGGTCTACCGAGGGCGATGTATCGTCCGCCGGCGCCGCTACAATCGGCACGTGGAAGAAGGGAAAAGACGAACGCTCGGCGAATGGGTCCGGCAGAACGGCCTATCGCTGCTGAAACCGGACCATCCCTTGTTCTGGCAGGGCCTCGTCGTCGCTTTATCGAAGAATAAGATCAAGAACAAGCAGTCGAATCCCGACGATGCGGAGGTAGAGCCGCCTCAAGGGTCCGCCGCGCCGCCGATCGGAGACGATCGCGAGCCGAGCGACGGTCAGTAGATCAGCGCGCCGATGCGCCGACGGCCGCGTTCGCGGCTGCAGCCGCGGTACGCATGCGGCTGGCGCTCATGCCAGCAGCGCAGCACGCGTACGGCGGTCATCACGGCTGCAGCGGCAGCACGGATACGGCTAGCGCTCAAGGTTGCGGTTGCAGTACCCACACGGCTGCGGGCTCGTCGTCCGTGGCTCGAATCGCCACGAGGAGCCGATCGATCTCGGGGACGTAGAGGCCCGTGCGCGAGCCCGGCGAGGTCGTAAATCGCCCGACGCGGCGGTAGTCGTCGGCATCGAGCACGTCGACGTAGCCTTGACCGCAAACCACGTACAGGCGCCGCCGTCGCGAATCGACGAACAAATCGTCCGAGTCCCCGCAGACGTCCGCCTCGTGAACGACGGTACCCGTTCGCGCATCGAAGGCTCGCAGACGCGCAGGCCGCCGGAACACGGCGATGACGCGCGACGTCGAGGCATCGATCGCGAGCGGAAAGTTCGCGCGCAGAGATCCCGTGCGCCATGAGGCCGTTTGCTTGCCCGCCTTGCGCGAGACGACGGCGATCTCACTCGCATCGGGAACGTTGACGAAAATGGAATCCCCGTCCGGGTAGAGCTGGAAGCTCTCGGGGTGTCCCTCGAGCGGTACGCGTGCGATCTCCTTGCGATTCGCGGCGTCGATGATTGCGAGTGCGCCCGATCCGTAGCCCACGTACACGCGTGCGCCGTCGCGATCGATGCGCACGTTGTCCGCATCGTCGTCGAGCGAGAGCGTCGCGAGGGGAGCGAACTCGCCCGCGCTGAATGCTCGGACGGAACCGTCTCCTCCGCTCGCGACATAGACGGCGTCGGTGGCGGCGTCGTAGCCGATTCCTTGCGGCTCGTCGAAGCCGTCGATGGTGCGCTCGACGCGGCCGGCCTTCAAATTCACAATTCCGACGCTGCCGTTGCCGAGCTCCGCCACGTAGAGGCGCTGCCTGGCCGCATCGAAGGCCAAATGATCGATGCGCCCGGCGACGTCGCCCAACGGTATCTTCGTCTCGAGCGCGAGTGGAGACTCGGCGGCATCGACGCTCGACGATGGCGCGAGCATGGCACTCGCGAGCGCAACGGCGCTCACAAGCGCGGCGCAGACGCTGCTGCGCTGGACGCGGAAAACGCCGCGGCGTCGCAGATCTCGTCGAGAGTCTCCGACGTTCGATCTTTTCTTCATCGCCCTCTTCCGCCCCGATTGCCGCGAGCTCGGAAAGCGAACCGTCGCCTCCGGGCCCGTGGCATGGACTCGCATCCCGAGACCGTTTGCGATCGACTATAGCAAAAGGCCGTGCCGGCCCTGCGCCGACCGGAAATCGGCTCTCGGTGAGCGCGCCTATTGCCGGTTCGTGCGCCGCGCCCCTAGCGTAAGTTCGAATAGTTCCTCGTGCTGCGACTCTCCGACAGCGAGAAAAAAGCCAAAAGCTCGGCGGACAACCGTGATCATCGATGCGCGCGGCGTAGCGGAAGGCACTCGGCTCGACGCGGACGTGTGCATCATCGGCGCGGGTGCGGCCGGCATCACGCTCGCGCGGGAGCTTGCGGGCGGACCGCTCGACGTCTGCCTGCTCGAGAGCGGCGGGCTCACGCCTGACGCCAGGACGCAGGCGCTGTACGAAGGTAAGAACGTCGGCTGGCCGTATTACAGTCTCGACGCGCTGCGTCTGCGCTTCTTCGGCGGGACGACGAACCATTGGGGCGGCGTGTGCCGGCCGCTCGACGACATCGACTTCGCGGCTCGCTCTTGGGTGCCGTCGAGCGGCTGGCCGTTCGGCAAGGCCGAGCTCGACCCTTACTACCGGCGCGCGCACGAGGTCTGTCAGCTCGGGCCTTACGACTACGACGTCGCGGCCATCGAGGACGCGAGCCGGCAGCGCTTCCATCTCGATGCCGCGCGGCTCGAGACGACGATGTGCCAGTACAGTCCTCCCACGCGATTCGGGCAGGTCTACCGCGAAGCCCTCGAGCGCGCGCCGAACGTCAGGACCTACCTCTACGCGAACGCCGTCGATCTCGTTCCCGTCGAGTCCGGGCGCGCGCTGAGCCACGTGCAGGCCGCTACGCTCGAAGGGGCGCGGTTCACGGTGCACGCGCGGCGATTCGTGCTCGCGACGGGCGCCATCGAGAACGCCCGGCTCTTGCTCGCGTCGAACGGCAACCGCGCGGGCGGCCTCGGCAACGACCACGATCTCGTCGGTCGATTCTTCATGGAGCACTTGAGCTTTCCCGCGGGACTCCTTGTTCCTACGATGCCGGGAGCCGCCTTCAAGCTCTACACGCAGCATTCGGCGATGCGCGGCGGCCACGGCTTCGGCCAGGCTCACTTGAGTCTCCCGGAAGCCGTGCTGCGGCGGGAGCGCTTGCTGAACGTGCGCTCGTGGCTTCCGCACGCGCGAGAGCTGGACGCGCTGCGGGGCACGTCGGAAGGCGTCGAATCGATCTTC
>DASTSM010000038.1:0-2687 GCA_035760685.1 Gammaproteobacteria bacterium
AGAGCGGCAACGCGCCGAGCGGACAGAGCGGGAATGCACCGGGCCGCAATCCCGGCGGCCTCTTCGCGAACGTGCAGAAGGCGGAGGCCGCGGCGTGGTCCCCGAACCCGAAGAATCCGCCGACCTACTACGACCTGCCCGGCGGAGAGGGTCCCGCGGCCGCGCTCGTCGCGGCGAAATGGGCCGCGAACTCGCCGCTCGCGATGATCGACCAGTACATCCCGAATCTCAAAAAGTATTCGGCGATCGGCATGGACGTCGGCAACCAGGACGGCCTCGCCGCGAGCAACGAGCAGCTCGCGAACGTGCTCGGCGCCTACGGCATCGAGCACTCGTTCGAGCTCTACGACGGCAATCACGCGAATCGCGTCGCCGAGCGCATGGAGCAGAAGGTGCTGCCGTTCTTCTCGCAGCACCTCGACTTCGGAAGCACGCGCTAGGATCGCCGACGGGCGACGATCAGCGCAGCGCCGCGGCTCCGGCCGCGGCGCAGGCCTCGTCCTCGGCGCTCGATCCGCCCGAGACGCCGAGCGCGCCGACGACCTTGCCGTCGACGACGATCGGCACGCCGCCTTCGACCGGGATCACGCCCTTCAAGCGCAGCACGAGGAGGCCGTCGCCGCCGCGCGCGAGCCGCTCCTGAAAAAGCTTCGTGGGGCGCTTAAACAGCGCTGCGGAGCGCGCCTTCGACTGCGCGATCTCGACGCTGCCGACCTGCGTCTCGTCCATCTTCTCGAGATATACGAGGTGCCCGCCGGGATCGACGATCGCGATGACCATCGTCCACCCATTCGCGCGCGCGGGCTCGAGCGCTGCGTCCGCGACGCGCTTCGCCTGCGCGAGCGTGATCGACGGTCCGTAGGGCGGCAGCTTGGGTCCCGGTGCGGGACGCTGCGGCGAATCGGCTGGGCTCATGCGGCGCTCCTCTGAATCTCTTTCGATCTTCTTCTTATCGAGGTTCTACGGCTTCTCGAGTTTATTCGCGGATTGATTCTCGACTTTCTTCTCGAGCTCACGCGCCGGTCTCTGGCCGCCGAGACGCCGATACACCTCGTGGGCCACGACGAAGTCGTTGCGGTCAAGGCCGAGACCTCGGCATGCGTTCATCATCTCGTTCGCGGCCGCGGCGAGCGGCGCGGGGCTGCCGAACTTGCGCGCCATCTCGAGCGCGAGAAGCATGTCCTTCTGCTGCAGCGTCACGTCGGCGAGCGGCACCTCCGGCATCTTGCCCTCGAGGATGAACGGGCCCCGGTAGCCGAAGACGGGAGCGGCGGTCACGCTTTTCAGGATCGCATCGAGCGCGATCTCGCGCGCGACGCCGCCTTTCTCTGCGAGCGCGACGGCCTCGCCGAACGCGATGACCTCGACCATGAGCAGCAGGTTCACGGCGAGCTTCATCGTCGACGCCTGGCCGCTGCCGCCGATGTAGGTGACCTTCGGGCCGATCGCGCGCAGCACGGGCTCGATGCGCTCGAAGGCCCCGCGGTCGCCGCCGACCATGAGCGACGCGTTGCCCTGCTGCACGGTCACCGGGCTGCCCGAGAGCGGCGCGTCGAGCATCGCGAAGCCGCGCTCGGCGAATGCGGCCGCGACCGCACGCGTGACGTCCGGCGCGATCGTGCCCATGTCGACGTAAACGCCGCCGCGCCGCATGCCCTCGAGGATGCCGGCCTCGCCGAGCGCGACGGTCTTGACGGCCGCGCCGTCCGTCACGATCGAGAAGACGACGTCGGACGCCCGCGCGACTTCGGCCGGGCTCTCGGCCGCCCGCATGCCCCGCTCGACGAGCGGCGCCGCACGCTCGCGCGTGCGGTTCCATCCCGTCACCGCGTGACCCGCCGCGAGCAGGCGCGGGACGATGACCTGCCCCATGGCCCCGAGCCCGACGAACCCTACGTCCACGGACGCCTCCGACGAAAAATTGGGGTCAGAGCCGATTTTTCCCGGTCACGGGAAAATCGACTCCGTCCTCATTCTACGCACCGAAATTGGGGTCTGACCCCATTTTTGAAAATTGGGGTCTGACCCCATTTTTCAGGCGAAGTAGACGGTCTTGAGCTCGAAGTAGAGCTCGAGGCCCTCGATGCCGCCCTCGCGCCCTATGCCGGACTGCTTGAAGCCGCCGAACGGCATCTTCGGATCGACGATCATGCCGTTGACCGTCACGCTGCCGGAGCGCATGCGGCGTGCGATCTCGTAGCCGCGCTCGGGGTCCGCCGTATAGACGGCGCCGTGCAGCCCGTAGTCGGTGTCGTTGGCTTTGCGCACGGCGTCGTCGATGTCCTTGAAGGAGATGAACGAGACGACGGGCCCGAAGATCTCCTCGCGCGCGATCGTCATCGTCGGGCGCACGCCGTCGAAGACGGTCGGCTCGACGAAGTAGCCGCGGTCGAAGCCCTTCGGCCGCCCGCCGCCCGTCACGAGCTTCGCGCCCTCCTGCTTGCCCTTCGCGATGTAGCCCTCGACGCGCTTTAGCTGCCGCTCCATCGTGAGCGGTCCCATCTGCGTGTCGGGCTGCTGCGGATCGCCGACTTTGACGGTCTTGACGGCGCCGACGTATGCGTCCAGCACGTCCTGCTTGCGCGACTCGGGCGCGAGCACGCGCGTCAGCGAGAAGCAGACTTGGCCCGTGATCGGCATCGAGAACGGGACGAGGCTCTGAAGCACTTGGCCGATGTCCGCGTCCT
>DASTSM010000039.1:0-7792 GCA_035760685.1 Gammaproteobacteria bacterium
GTCGACGAGGGACTGCAATCCCTCACACGCTGCATGTATCGTCGCGCAGACTCCACTCGTCGCTTTGCTCGAGCAGTAGAGCGCCGACTAGCCGGTGATCGCGGCTTCGTTCGGGAAGATACCGACGACGTCGGTGCGTCGTTTGATTTCGGTATTGAGCCGGTCAAGTGAATTGGTCGAGTGGATCTGCTTGCTGTGCGCCTTCGGAAAGCTCATGCACGCGAGCTCGCTACGGCAAGGGGGTTCCGGAAGGTGAGCTCGAGGAACTGCGCATCAGGAAGCTGAAGTCTGCGGCCGAGCTTTTCCTCGCCGCGCCATTATGCGGGGAGTTTTGGGACGATCGCCTCCCGGCGGGCTCTCCGGCACAAGCAGTGATGGTGGGCCCGGTAGGACTCGAACCTACGACCAAGGGATTCACTGTGCCCGCTGTTTCCAGCGGCCGCGGACTATCTCTTCACCCGCAAGCCGCCCGCCGCGGCGGGCGCTTGGTGGGGTGCGGGACGCTCCTGCCTGTCATTAAGAGCACTCGAGCTCTCAGGTAGTCTCTGCACCTTCCGGCGGTGCACCGCCGGCTTGGCTCAGGGTTGCCGGCCTGCCGGCGAAGCTTGTCGCCCGCCGAGGCTGCGGTTTCCCTGAATTCATCCCGTCCACTTCGGGGCTTTCGCCGCGAAGGCACCGTTTTCGATGAGTCCCCTGCTCTAACCGACTGAGCTACGGGCCCGTAGTCCGACATTCTACACGCGGGCAAAGGTGCTGCGCCGGCCCCAGCATTGACCCTGCAAGCTGCACCCGAAAAAAATCGGCCCCGGCGCCTCGCGGCGGCCGGGGCCGAATCGTTCGAGCCCTTCGAGCCTAATCGAGCCCGTGAGCTCCGTTTCCTCAGTCTTCGATCAGGAAGCTTCGGAGCTGCTCCGAGCGCGACGGGTGCCGGAGCTTGCGAAGCGCCTTGGCCTCGATCTGCCGAATCCGCTCGCGCGTCACGTCGAACTGCTTGCCGACTTCCTCGAGCGTGTGATCCGTGTTCATGTCGATGCCGAAGCGCATGCGCAGCACCTTGGCCTCCCGCGGCGTGAGGCCCGCGAGCACGGCGTGCGTGGTCTCCTTGAGCCCTTCCTCGGTCGCGGAGTCGATCGGCGAGGACACGGCCGTGTCCTCGATGAAGTCGCCGAGATGCGAATCCTCGTCGTCGCCGATCGGGGTCTCCATCGAGATCGGCTCCTTCGCGATCTTGAGCACCTTGCGGACCTTGTCCTCGGGCATCTCCATGCGCTGCGCGAGCTCTTCCGGCGTCGGCTCCCGGCCCATCTCCTGGAGCATCTGCCGCGAGATGCGGTTCAGCTTGTTGATCGTCTCGATCATGTGGACCGGAATGCGGATCGTCCGCGCCTGGTCCGCGATCGAGCGCGTGATCGCCTGGCGGATCCACCACGTCGCGTAGGTCGAGAACTTGTAGCCGCGGCGGTATTCGAACTTGTCGACCGCCTTCATGAGGCCGATGTTGCCCTCCTGGATCAGATCCAGGAACTGAAGGCCGCGGTTCGTGTACTTCTTCGCGATCGAGATCACGAGCCGGAGGTTCGCCTCGACCATCTCCTTCTTCGCGCGGCGAGCTTGCGCCTCTCCGAGCGAGATCTGGCGATTGATCTCCTTGATGTCGCCGATCGAAAGGGCGGCCTGCTGCTCGATCTTCTGGAGCCGCTTCTGCGCGCGGCAGATCTCCTCCTTGAGCCTCGCGAGCTGGGAAGAATGCTTCCGCTTCGCGCGGATGTGCTTCTCCACCCAGTTCAGGTTCGTCTCGTTCTTCGGGAAGCTGCCGATGAAGTCCTTGCGCGGCATGCCGGCGTCGCGCACGCAGAGCGCCATGACTTGCCGCTCGTGCGCGCGAATCGAGTTCACGACCTCGCGCAGCTGCTGCACCATCTGGTCGAAGACCTTGGGCGCGAGCTTGAGCTCCATGAACTCGTCCGTCAGCGATTTGAGCGCCTTCTTGGTCGCGCCGTTCTTGATGCCGCTCTCGGCCAAGAGCTCGATGTAGCGCTTGTGCAGGCGCTTCAGCTTCTTGAGCCGCTTCGCGACTTCCTCGGGATCGGGGCCGGCGTCCGCGGCCGTATCGCTCGGGCCGTCCTCGTCGTCGTCGCCTGCCTCGGCCGCGGCCTCCTCGGGCTCGACGCGCGCGTTGGGCTCCGCGATCTGCTCGTTCGGATCGATGAATCCGACGATGAGATCCTGCAGCCGAGTCTCGCCCCGCGCCACCTGGTCGTGCGCGTTGAAGATCAAATCGAAGGTCATCGGGAACTGAGCGAGCGCCTTGCGTACCTGGTCGAGCCCTTCCTCGATGCGTTTCGCGATTCGGATCTCGCCTTCGCGGGTCAGAAGCTCGACGGTGCCCATCTCCCTCATGTACATGCGGACGGGGTCGGTCGTGCGGCCGAACTCGGCGTCGACGGTCGCGAGCGCCGCGGCGGCTTCGTCCGCGACGTCGTCGTCGGTGGATACGGCCGAATCGGACAGCAGCAGCGACTCGGCATCCGGCGCCTTCTCGTACACCGTGATGCCCATGTCGTTGATCATGTTGACGATATCTTCGATCTGCTCCGGATCGACGATGTCGCTCGGAAGATGATCGTTGACTTCGCCGTAGGTCAGGTAACCTTGTTCCTTCCCCTTGGCAATCAGCAGCTTGAGCTGCGATTGACGTTCATCTTCCTGGGGTTGAGCGGCTGTATCCATAGACACCTATTCCCTCTAGTGGTGGCGGAGCGACTCAAACGTTCCAATATACCGACATTCAGACCGTCGAGCCACGCCGAATTCACGGTATTGGGCTTCAACAAGCCCCTTTAGTTCAGATCTCCTCTTGACTTCCTGATGGCTTGCGCGGTTTGCCGCCGCTCGTGATTCCGGACGATGCGCTCGAGGCTGTCGCGAAGGACCTTAACGGCCTCCTGCTCCTCGTCGAGCGGCGGTTGGGCCGCGAGTCTCTCGAGATGCCGCTCTGCGGGCTCGCCGCGGAAGCGCTCGAGCAGGTGAGCGGCTTGGATATGAGGATTAGACCTCGCAATTTCAAGAAGTTGGCGCAGCAGCGCCACGCCGCGCTCGTCGACCTTGTCGAGGCCTTCGACGTCCCCGACCGCGCGCGCGGCGGCCGGATAGTGGAGGACCAGCTTGATCGCGTAGCGCACGGGGGTCGGCTTGGCTTCGGCCGTCGGATGCGCCGGGAGTTCCCGGACCGGACGCGGCGCGGCCGCCGCCGGCTTGCCCTGCGCTTTGTCTCCGAGGAGCTCCGCGAAACGGCCGGGCTCGAGGCCGACCCTTTCGGCGAGCTCCCGGCTCAGGAGCTCGCGATACAGGCCGTGGGGCAGGCGATCGAGCAGGGGGCGGGCGAGCGTCACGAGCTTGGCGCGTCCGTCCGCGTGAGTCGCATCCACCCGGGCGCCGAGCTCGCCCACGAGATATTCGGAGAGCGGCACGGCGGCCGCGAGCAGCTCGCGGAATGCATCCGCCCCGCGCGCGCGAACGAGGGAGTCGGGATCCTCGCCCTCGGGCAGCAGCAAGAACTTGAGCTCGACGTTGCCGCCCGCGAGCGGCAGCACGGTCTCGAGCGCGCGCCACGCCGCCGCGCGCCCGGCGCGATCCCCGTCGAAGCAGAAGACGACTCGATCGGCCATGCGCGTGAGAACGCGCACGTGCTCCGCCGTCGTCGCCGTGCCGAGCGTGGCGACCGCGGGCTCGATGCCGAACTGCGCGAGGCCCGCGACGTCGAGATAGCCCTCGACGACGATGACCTGCTCCGGCCGGCCGTGATGGCGCCGGGCTTCGTAGAGGCCGTAGAGCGTCCGGCCTTTGTGGAATACCGGCGTCTCCGGCGAGTTGAGATACTTGGGCTCGCCGGCTCCGATGACTCGCCCGCCGAATCCGATGACTTCGCCGCGCGGGTTCCTGATCGGAAACATGATGCGGTCGCGAAAGCGGTCGTAGCAGCGGCCTTGCTCGTTGCGGATCGCGAGGCCGGCTTCGATGAGCGCCGCGACGCGATCCTCGGTTTGGCCGAGCTCGCGGAGCAGCGTATCCCACGCGTCGGGCGCGTAGCCGAGCGCGAAGCGGCCGGCCGTGGCGCCGTCGATGCCGCGCTTCTTGAGGTATTCGATGGCCGTGCTCGATTCTCGAAGCGCGTGCCGAAAGATTTGATCCGCCTCGCGGAGAACCGCGAGCAGCCCCGCGTGCTCGGCGGGCTCGGGCGCGTTCGAGTCGCGCGGAACCTCGAGGCTCAGCATGCCGGCCAGCGTCTCGACGGCCTCGGGAAAGCTCGCATTCTCGTAGCTCATGAGAAAGCCGATGGCGGTGCCATGCGCCCCGCACCCGAAACAGTGGTAGAACCCTTTCGCCGGGCTCACCGTGAACGACGGCGTCTTCTCGTCGTGAAACGGACAGAGCCCCTTGTAGTCGCGCCCCGCGCGCTTCAAGCCGACGCGCGAGCCGATGACGTCGACGATGTCGGCCCGCGAGATGAGCTCGTCGATGAACGATTGAGGGATGCGTTGGCTCAAGACCTAGGCCTTCGCGCCTCGCAGGCGAATGCCCGGCGCGCGCGGCCGGGACGCGGAAAATCAATCGTCGGCGAGCGCGGCACGAACCCGCGAATTGGCCTCGCGCATGTCGATCCTGCCGCCCGCGCGCGTTTTCACGAACCCCATGACCTTGCCGATGTCCTGCAGGCCGGTCGCGCCCGTGCTGTCGATCGCTTCCGCGATCAGCGCCTCGAGCTCGTCCTCGCTCAAAGGCTCGGGAAGGTAGCTTTGAAGCGTCGCGACCTCGGCTTCTTCCTTCGCCACGAGGTCCTCTCGGCCGCCGGCCCGGTACTGCACCAGGGCATCGCGGCCCTGCTTGATGAGGCGCTCGATGACGCCTTGAACGCCCGCATCGTCGAGCGTCTGTCGGCTATCGACTTCCCGCTGCTTCACCGCGGCGAGCGCAAGGCGGAGTATGGACAGCTTGTCCTTGTCGCCGGCGCGCATCGCGGCTTTCATGTCCTCTTCGAGGCGGCCCTTCAGCGACATGACGCATGGACCCGAAGCTAGGGGCGACTAGTAGAGGCGAGCTCGGCGCGTAACCGTCCGTGAGGTGCGCTTCAAATGGCGCTTGATGGCCGCGGCCTTCTTGCGCTTCCGCTCCTGCGTCGGCTTTTCATAATACTCACGCCGCCGAAGCTCTGTCAGAATACCGGCCTTTTCGCAGGCGCGCTTGAAGCGGCGGAGCGCCGCATCGAAATGTTCGCTTTCTCTCACTCGGACGCTTGGCATCAAGTACTCGCGTGTTGGGTTTGCGCCGGTCTAGGGCCGACGTTGGGCCGGCTATGTTAGCCCCGAGGGTGTGACGCTGTAAAGGCGGGTACGAGGGACCGTGAGGATACTCGGCATCGAAACGAGCTGCGACGAGACCGGCGTCGCTGTCTACGAGCAGGGGCGCGGCATTCTCGCGGAGGCGCTCGCGAGCCAGATCGCGGTGCACGCGCCGTTCGGCGGCGTCGTGCCGGAGCTCGCCTCCCGGGATCACATCGCGAAGCTCGCCCCGCAGGTCTTGGCCGTGCTCGCCGAGGCGGGCCTCGGCCTTTCGGACATCGACGCGGTCGCGTACACGGCCGGCCCGGGCCTCGTCGGCGCCCTCATGGTCGGCGGATGTCTCGCCTCGGCGCTCGCCCACGCCCGCGGCATCCCGGTCGTGCCGGTCCATCACATGGAAGGGCATCTGCTCGCGAGCATGCTCGAGCCGGACCCGCCCCGATTCCCGTTTCTCGCGCTGCTCGTCTCCGGCGGCCACAGTCAGCTCGTCGCGGTCGAACGTCTCGGACGCTATCGCATCGTCGGAGAGACGCTCGACGACGCCGCCGGGGAGGCCTTCGACAAGGTCGCGCGGCTCCTTTCTCTGCCTTATCCGGGCGGACCCGCACTCGCGGCCCTGGCCGAGCGCGGGAACGCCGAACGCTTCGCCTTCCCGCGGCCCCTGCGCGGGCAGGGGCTCGACTTGAGCTTCAGCGGGCTCAAGACCGCCGTTCGCCTCGCGGTCGACGCCGAGAGGCCTCCGGCGGGCCCGCTGCCCGACGAGCTTCGCGCCGATCTCGCCGCGTCTTTTCAAGCGGCCGTCGTCGATACGCTCGTCGACAAGTGCCGGTCCGCGCTCGAGGCGACGGGGCTCCCGCGCCTCGTCGTCGCGGGGGGCGTCGGCGCGAACCGCCGCCTCCGGGCCGCCCTCGAGGCGCTCGGCCGAGCCGAAGGCGTGCGCGTCCATTACCCGCGGCCCGCCCTGTGCACGGACAACGGCGCCATGATCGCCTACGCCGGCGCGTGCCGGGCGAGGGACTCGCGCGGCCCTTCGGGCGTCGTCGCGAGGCCGCGCTGGTCGCTCGAAGAGTTGCAGCCGCCCGCTGCCTGAAGCTCGAGGAGGAGTCGCCGATGGACAAAGTGTTCTTGCGCGGTTTGAAAGTCGAGACCGTGATCGGCATCTGGGACTGGGAGCGGCGCATCAAACAGACGGTCAGCGTCGATCTCGAGATGGCGGCCGACGTCCGGCGCGCGGCCGAGTCCGACGCGATCGGCTCCGCGTTGAACTACAAGGACGTCGCGAAGCGCCTCATTCAATTCATCGAGGGCTCGAGCTTTCAGCTCGTCGAATCGCTGGCGGAGGCCCTGGCGAAGATCGTGGTCACGGAGTTCGGCGTGCCGTGGGTCTCGGTCTCGGTCGCGAAGCCCGGGGCCGTCGAAGGTTCGAGAGAAGTCGGCATCGTCATCGAGCGCCGCACGGAGGACTATGCCTGAGGTTTACGTCGGCGTCGGCAGCAACATCGATGCGGAGGCCCACCTGAAGCTGGCCGTCCGCTCGCTCGAGGATCGGTTCGGACGGCTCTGCTGCTCGGACGTGTTCCGCAGCCCGTCTTTCGGCTTCGAGGGCGAGGACTTTCTCAACATGGTCGTCGGCTTCTCGACGCCGGACGGCCCGGATCGCGTCGAGCAGATCCTATCGGCCATCGAGTACGCGGGCGGCAGGACGCGCGAGGCCGCGCGCTACGTGCCGCGCACGCTCGACCTCGATCTGCTGCTGTACGGCGCCATGGTCGATCCGCGCCGGCGCCTGCCGCGCGAGGACGTGCTGCGCTATCCCTTCGTGCTCGGGCCGCTCGCCGATCTCGCGCCGGCGCTGCCGCACCCCGTTTCGGGCGTGACGCTCGGCGCCGCCTGGCGCGCCATGGCCGCTCGCCCCGTCGCGCTCGAGCGGCTCGGCTCCCTCGAGGCCCCGGCCTGAGCGCTCACCAGCCGATGCTGCGTCCGCCGTCGACGGCGAGGATCTGACCCGTCACGTAGGTCGCGTCCCTGACGAGGTAGAGCACGGCGGAGGCGATGTCTTCCGGCTCGCCCGTGCGCTTGAGCGGGATCTCGCGAACGATGTGCTGCTGCGTCTTCTCGCTCATGCCGGCCTCGGGCCACAAGATGGCTCCGGGAGCGACACCGTTGACGCGAATCTCGGGCGCGAGGTCCTTCGCGAGCGACCGCGTCAGCATCGCGAGCCCGGCTTTGGCGGCGCCGTAGACGACGTAGTTCCTGAGCGGCCGGCGCGCATGAATGTCGACGATGTTGATGATGACGCCGCGCGCTTGTTTCAGATGAGGCAGTGCCGCCTGAGAGAGGAACAGGGGTGCCTTGAGGTTGCTGTCGATGAGGTCGTGCCACTGCTCGTCGGAGATCGACTCGAGCGGCGTCGGGTAGAAGCTCGAAGCGTTGTTGACGAGCACGTCGAGACG
>DASTSM010000040.1:0-2982 GCA_035760685.1 Gammaproteobacteria bacterium
TATTCGAAGCGGTGCTGCTTGCAGCACGGGCAGTCGCTCGCCTCGTAAGCGCTCTCGACCTTGAGCTGGTGGAACGTGTTCGCCCAGACGTCGACGGTGAAGAGGACCGGCGAGATGCGGTCGAAATTGCGCGTCAGCACCTTGAGCGTCTCGGCGACCTCGTAGTTCGCGATCATCGAGACGACGGGGGCGATGACGCCGGCCGTCTCGCACGTCGGCGAGAGGCCCGGCGGCGGCGCCTCGGGGAAGAGGCAGCGCAGGCACGGCGTGGCTTTGTTGCCGTCCGGCGCGCGCTCCCACGGTGCCTCGCCGTGCTCGGTATGCGGCAGCATGGCGAACGCCGCGCCCGACGTGCCGACGGCGCCGCCATAGACGTACGGGATGCCGTGCTTCACGGCGAAATCGTTCGCGAGGTACCGCGTCTCGAAGTTGTCGAGCCCGTCGACGAGGATGTCGGCGCTGCCTGCGATGCGCTCGATGTTCCGGTGGCTCAAGTCGTCGACGACCGCCGCGACCTCGACCTGCGAGTTGATGCGCGCGAGCTTGCGCTTGGCGGCCTCGGCCTTCGGAATCGCGTCGGCGACGTCCTGCTCGTCGAAGAGGACCTGGCGCTGGAGGTTCGTGAGCTCGATGAAGTCCCGGTCGACGATCACGAGCCGGCCGACGCCCGCGCGCGCGAGCAGGTCCGCGACGACGGTCCCGAGCGCGCCGCAGCCGAGCACGACCGCCGTGGAGCCGAGCAGCCGGCGCTGCCCTTCCTCCCCGAAGCCGGGCAAGAGCATCTGACGGTGGTAGCGAGAGAGATCGTGGGCCATGGCCGCTCCGACTTGTCGTCATACTTTAGACGATCCGGCACGGAAGAAATCGACCGGCGGGACCGCTGCCGGACGTAGGGAACAGATCGATAGCGAACCCTAGCGAGGCGGGCGTCGCGGCGTTCGCGCTCTTCCTTTAAGGTGCGCTCCGGATGCCGATAAGGTGCGGTCCGGGTGCCGGTCGGCCGGCCCCGTCAGCGCAGCTGGCTGTCTTTGCTGCCGCGACGGTTGTAGCCGCTAAAAGGCCGGCTCTCTTTGTCCCGCTCGCTCTGGCAACCGACGCAGAGCCGCACGCCCGGCAGCGCCTGCCGCCGAGCCGCCGGGATCTCGTCGCCGCAGTCCTCGCAGTGCGTCAGGCTCTCGCCTCCCGGGAGGCGGCTTCGCACTCGCCGCACGGCGTCCTCGACCGTGTCGTCGATCTGGTCTTGGACCGCGCCGTCTTTTGCCCAGCCGCTCGCCATTGTGAAGTGTCTGACACTCGCGCTTCGATCGGGTTCGAACGCGCGCCGATTCATTGTCCCGGTCAGGCCCGAACGAGCGCAAGCACGATGCCGACCACGGCCCCGATCAAGAGGACGATGGTCGCGAGCCCGGCGAGCGCGAAGCCCGGGCCCCGCTTCGCGGCATCGGCGTAGTAAGTGCGCGCATAGAGCGCGCGGCCCGCGATCCAGACGCCCCCGAGAGCGGCCGCCCAGGCATCCGAGACGAACCAGGCGAACAGCCAAAGCGCCGGCACGAAAAGCACGAGCTGCTCGAGCGTGTTTTGATGCACGCGAAACACCCGTTCGAACGATGCGTGCCCCTGCACGGCGGGCGCCTCGACGCCGTATTTGATGCGCGCGCGGGATACGTTCGCGCCGACGGCCGCATAGAGGACGAGCGCCGCCCACGTTGCCAAAGCCGTCCACGCCATTGCTCGGATCTCCCCGGACTTTCCAAATATCGAGTCTTTTCGACGCGGTAAGCATACGGTACGCGCCCCCCGAATGCTTGCAACGTGAGTGATGTCACGGCGAACGCTTCGCAGCTGAGGCAGATTGCGCGGGTCGCTCGCGAGCCGCGGTTCCTATCGGGAGGAGCGGCGGCGCAACTGCACGGAATGGAGGGTCATGAACCAGCAGGCAGCGCAGCAAACGGAAATGTTTGCTTTTGTTCAGAGGCTAGCGACACAGCTCTCGGCCGACGACATCGAGCTCCCTTCGTTCCCGGACGTCGTGATCCGGCTGCGCCAATTGCTCGATGACGAACGCTCGACGACGGCGCAGATCGTTCAGCTGCTCGCCGCCGAGCCCGCGCTCGCGGCGCGGCTGTTGCAGATCGCGAACTCAGCGGCGCTTCGAGGCAGCGGCGGCGACGTGACGAATCTCAACATGGCCGTCACGCGTCTCGGCCGGAACATGGTGCGCAACTCGGCCGTGTCGTACGCGGTCAAGCAGCTCCGCGAAGCGCAGAAGCTCGAAGCGGCGCAAGTCTATCTCGAGGAAATCTGGGACGAAAGCACGCACGTCGCCGCGCTCTGCTACGTCCTTGCGAGGCGGTTCACGCGCCTCAATGCCGACGAGGCGCTGCTCGTCGGGCTGGTCCACGCGATCGGCAAGCTCTATATCCTCGGTCAGGCGCAGAGCTATCCGGAGCTGTTCGCGGACGAGGCGGACTTGCGCGAGACGCTGCAAGAGTGGCACGCGCCGATCGGCAGCGCGATCCTGCAGAACTGGAATTTCTCCGAGGCCGTCTCGAGCTCCGTCGCCGCCCACCGGCAGGTCGACCGAGACCACGAAGGACCTCCCGACCTCACCGACATCCTCATCGTGGCGCACTTGCTCGCGACGTTCCTGCGCGCCGAGAGCGACGCCGAGCTGCAGCTCGGCGAGGTGCCGGCGAGCCGCCATCTCAACCTTTCCGCGCACGACTTCCATCCCGTTCTCGCCGAGATGGAGGAGCATGTCTCGTCGTTGCGCCGAGCCTTGAGCCGGTAGAGGGGCTGCGCCGGCCGCGTTCTTTCGGCTGCGCCCGCGTTCCTTCGGCTCCGCACTCGCGAGCGCTTCGATCTCTCGCGATGGCTCACCGCGCCGCCGCGGCGCGTGCTTGATCGCCGTCGCGATTCGTCTTACGGTCGCCGCCTCACCGGCCCCGGAAGACGATTGCGAACATGAGCCCGAGCCGCGTT
>DASTSM010000041.1:0-26728 GCA_035760685.1 Gammaproteobacteria bacterium
GGGCTCGATGCCCGGCACCGTGTGGTACGCGGCGAAGAGCGCGGCGCCGATCGCGAGATGGCCGATCCAGCGCGTGCGCAACTCGGCGAGCAGGCCGAGCTGCCGATGCACGAACCAGCCGAGCGCGAACGCCGTGCCGAAACCGACGAGCGCGGGCACCTGCGGGATCAGGCTGCCGTCCGGCGTCGGAATGCCGCCCATGAGGACGATGCGCTGGTCGAACCCGAGCACCGCGAACAGCGGCGCGCCGACCACGAGCGGCGCGAAGTAGCTGCGGAGCAGCGGACGCACGGCCTTGTCGACGAGACCGCTGATGCGGCCCCGCGCGTCGAGCTTCGCGAAGACGCCGCGCACCGCGAGCAGCACCGCGTAGAAGATCACGAGGTAGTACAGGAACCACAGATGCGTCAGCGGGAACGCGCCTGGACCGCTGCCGGCGGCCGCGGAGGCCGACATCGCCTCGCGAGCCGCGGGGTCGAGCGTGCGCGAGATACCCCAGATCAGCGCGCCGATCGTGAGCGGCGCGAGGACCACCCATCCCGCGATGAGCGGCACCAGGATGCGCTTGCCGCGATCCGCGGCGAAGCCGCGCGCGCCGCGCTTCTCCATGACGAGCCGCGCGAAGAGCCCGGCGATCAAGTAGAACGTGGTCATGCGCCACGGATGGATCGCCGAGAACACGAGCGCGAGCGTCGCGCTCTGCGAGACGTCCTTCGCCGGGATCGGCAAGAAGAACGACATCGTCGCGTGCAGCACGACGCCGGCGAGCAGCGCGAATGCGCGCACCGCATCGAGGGCGTGAAGACGGTTTTGACTGGACATGGCGAGGACTCCTTCACGTGCTCGAACGAGCTCGAGCGAGATGCAATGAGATCCAACGAGCCCAAAAAGGCTCAGCTCAAACGAACTCTGTCTTTTTCGAATTGACGACGAATGAGATCGCGAGCGCGGCGACGGCTACTGCGAGCTCGAGCGCGATGAAGCCGACGACGTCCGCGCTCCAGACAGGCGTCTCCGTGCCCAAGCTCCCCTTCAGGGACGAGAACGTTATGAGCCCCGGAATCACGAACGAGATCGACACGTTGCCGAAGACGATCACGGTGGTCGTCCAGCCTTGCGAGTCGGTGACGAGCGCGACCGCGAGGAACACGCAGAAATAGAAGAGGCAATGGACGGACGTCGCCACCACGAGCGGAATGAAGCCGTTCGGCAGCGGCGTCGCGAGGAGGAGCACGACGGCCGCGATCGTGAGCAGGCCCGCCGGCACGAGGTACGCGATCAACGACGACGCGAGCTTCGTCACCGCATATTGCGTCGTCGACACGGGCATGCTCAACATGAACAGCCGGATCTTCTCCTTGCGCTCGGCGATGAGGCTCTGGCCCACGAGCATCACGTTCAGCAGGACGAGCGCGACGACGAGCACGCTGCCGCCGACGAAGAACGCGACGCCGCTCCACGGCACCACCGCGAGCGAAAGCACGCCGAGCACGAGCGAGCCGATGACGAGCGGCGACGCGAGCCGCAGATCCTTGACGATGAGCCGGCGAACGACCGAGCGATTCATGCGTTTGCCTCCTTGCGGCTCGACATGACGTTGGCGACGAAGATCTCCTCGAGCGTCATGCGCTGCACCTCGCGCACGACGGCGCCCGCGCGAGTGAACGCCGCGGCGACGTCGTCCGTGTACGCCTTGATCGTCGCGGTCGCGACGCGGCCGCTCGTCGTGAGCTCGGCGACCTCGGGCAGCGCCGGCAGCGCGACGCCGGGCGGCACGTCGAGCTGGAGGCGGCGCCAGCGCTCGACGAACGTCTCCTTGTCGCTCGACTCGATGATCCGGCCGCGATCGAGGAACGTGATCTGGTCGGAGATCTGCTCCACGTCCTGCGTGTTCTGCGACGAGAACAGGATCGAGCGCCGCTCGTCGCTCATGACGTCCGTGAGCTCGCGCAAGATCTCGTGGCGCGCGACGGGGTCGAGTCCCGTGGTCGGCTCGTCGAGCAGCAGCAGCCGCGGCCGGCGCGCGAGCACGAGCAGGAGCGTCGCCTTGGTCCGTTCCCCGTGCGAGAGCACCTTGATGGGCTGCTCCCGGTGCAAGTTGAAACGCTTGAGCAGCGTCTCCGCGTAAGCGTGATCCCAGTGCGGATGCAAGGACGCGACGAACTTCATGTGCCATGCGAGCGTCAAGCCGCCGTAGAGGCGCATGTCCTCCGACATGTAGCCGACGTCGCGCTTCGCGATCGCCTGCTCGCGCGGCATCGAGCGGCCGAGCACGCGAACCTCGCCGCGGTCCTGGTGCACGAGCGCCATGAGGATCCGGATCGTCGTCGATTTGCCGGCGCCGTTCGGGCCCACGAAGCCGAGAATCTGGCCGGGCTCGAGCTCGATGCGAAGGCCGCTCAGCCGGAAGAAGCGGTAGGCCTTGTCGACGTCCTGCATTTCAATCGCGAGATCGGTCATTCGTCTTCCTTGTTTCTCGGCGGCGTTTTTCGCGGCTCCCGCGTGCTCGTCGCCCGGTCTTGCGCCTCGAGCGCCGCCGCTTCGCGAAGGCGCTGCGCGACCTCCTCGACGCCGAGCCCGAGGTGCCGGCCGACGTCGAGCGCCGCGCGCAGGTGCTCGTCGAGCTCCTCGTGCTTCAAGCGGATCCCCAAACTTGCGTTCTCCGCCACGAACGAGCCTTTGCCCTGCCTCGTCACGATCACCCCCGCCCGCTCGAGCTCGAGATAGGCGCGCTTCACCGTGATCACGCTGACCTTGGTCGCGACCGCCATGGCCCGAATCGAAGGGATCTCGTGTCCCGGCGGCCATTCCCCGATCGCGATCCGATGCCGCATCTGCTCCATGATCTGGAGGTACATGGGCCGCGGGTCGGCGTGGGAGATCGTGAGCTCAGTGTACATATCGAATATGCACAGTATATACGGGATGAACAGGAACGCAAGCCTCCGTGTACGGCCGGCCAGCCGGCGGGCGGAGCGTACGTAGAAGGACCATTGGCCGCGGGCCGGGAGCGTTCGCAGCAGGAACCATAAGCCGCGAGGCCGGAGCCTCGGCGCCTGCGAGTTCCGGCGCTGCGTCGCGCGAGCGTGCGAGGGGATTTGCTTTGGCTTACCGCCTGCTATTGTGGCGGACTCGAGTCCTGCTACCCGGCTGCCCTAAAAGAAAGAATGAGAACGACGCTGTTCACAGCACTGCGCGCCGCCAGCGAACGCTGCGGCATCCCCGGCATCGACGGTGCCCTCAGGTCGGGAACCGTCCGAGCCATGCCCAGCGGCGAAGCGGTCCGCGGCAAGCCGGTCGGACTCGGCGGAGCCATGCTCGCCGTCCTCGCGATCGTCGGCGCGCTCTGCGCCGCTTGCAGCCGCCCGGCGCCGTCCCCGCAGGCGCCGGCCCTCGTCGAGGTGGGGACGCCTCTCGTGAAGTCCGTGACCGACTGGGACGACTACTCGGGCCGCTTCGAGGCGGTCGATGCCGTCGAGGTGCGGCCGCGGGTCTCGGGCGCGATCGAGTCCGTGCACTTCGAGGACGGGCAGATCGTGCAGAAAGGGGACCTCCTGTTCGTCATCGACCCGCGGCCCTACGCCGCGGCACTCGCGCAGGCCAAAGCGCAGGTCGCGGGCGCGCGCGCCAAGCTCGCCCAGGCCGACGCGGAGCTCAAGCGCGCGAAGGCGCTCGTCGGCAACAAGCTCGTCAGCGAGTCCGAGACCGAGGTGCGGCTCGCGGCGGCGCAGGAGGCCGCGGCGGAGCTCGAGGCGGCCGAGGCCGCCGTGCAGACGGCGGACCTGAACCTCTCGTTCACGCGGGTGACCGCGCCGCTTGCGGGCCGCGCGTCCTATCGGCGTCTCGCGCCCGGCAATCTCGTGACGGCGGAGACGTCGGTGCTCACGACGATCGTGAGCCAGGATCCGATTCGTTTCGTGTTCAACGTCCCGGAGGCGGCGCTGCTCAAGTACCGGCGCGACGCGGACGGCGCGCGCGAGCGGCCCGTCGAGATCCGGCTCGAGGACGAGACGGCTTATCGCTGGAAAGGCCGCGTCGACTTCGTCGACAACGCGCTCGATCGCGGCTCCGGGACGATTGCGATCCGCGCGGTCGTCGACAACCCGGACGGGTTCATCTCGCCCGGAATGTTCGGCCAGCTGCGCCTCTACGCGACGAAGCCGTTCGATGCGCTGCTCGTGCCGGATCAGTCGGTCGTGACCGATCAGCTGCGCCAGGTCGTGTACGTCGTGGACGCCGAGGGCGTCGTCGGCCAGAAGGTCGTGCGGCCCGGGCGGCTGGTCGACGGCCTCCGCGTGATTCTCGACGGTCTCGACGCGCACGACCGCATCGTCATCAGCGGCGTGCAGCGCGCGCGGCCGGGCGGCAGGGTCACGGTGAAGGAGGGCGAGGTCACGGCGTTTCCGACCGGCGTATCGGTCGGGGAGGACAGCACGTTGTTGCTGCCCGATGCCTCGGACGACGGCGGCCCGAAGAACGCCGGCGGTCGAAGCGACCCCGGCGCACCCGGCGGCCGAGGCGATCCCAGCGCACGCGGCGGCCGAAGCAATCCCGGTGCAGCCGGCGGCGCGAGCGCCGCGAGCCCGAGCGGCGGCGCATACGCGCCGACCGGCTCCCACTGACGCGCCCGCGACATGCGCTTCTCGCACTTCTTCATCGACCGCCCGATCTTCGCGGCCGCCGTGTCGGTCGTCATCACGCTGACCGGCATCATGGCGTACCTCACGCTGCCGGTGGATCAATACCCCGAGATCGCGCCGCCGACCGTCTCCGTGACCGCGCTCTATCCCGGTGCGACGGCCGAGGAGATCGCCGACACGGTGGCCGCGCCGCTCGAGCAGCAGATCAACGGCATCACGAACATGCTCTACATGTCCTCCTCGTCGACGAGCGAGGGGCGCGTGTCGATCACGGTCACGTTCAAGAACGGCACGAACATCGACATCGCGCAGGTGGACGTGCAGAACCGCATCCAGACCGTGCTGCCGCAGCTGCCGCAGGAGGTGCGGAACCTCGGCATCACGGTGCGCAAGGGCTCGACCGACATCCTGCTCATCGTCCACATGTTCGCGACGGATCCGAGCGTCGACCGCAAGTACATCGCGAACTACGCGAACCTGCAGGTGCGCGAGCGCCTGCTGCGGACACCGGGCGTCGGCGACGTCAACGTCAACGCGGCGCGCGACTACGCGATGCGCGTCTGGATCGATCCCGAGCGCGCGGCCGCGCGCGACCTCACGGTCGACGAGATCGTCGCCGCGCTCCGCAACAACAACCTGCAAGTCGCGGGCGGCGCCGTCGGCGGGCCGCCGTTCAACGACAGCCCGGCGGCGTATCAGCTCAGCATCCGCGCGCAAGGGCGGCTCGATACGCCCGAGGAGTTCGCGGACGCGATCATCAAACGCGACGCTCAAGGGCGCGTCACTCGCATCGGCGACGTCGCGCGCGTCGAGCTCGGCGCGCAGAACTACGCCGTCAACGCGTACAAGAGCCTCGAGCCCGCCGTCTCGCTCAGCGTGCAGCAGGCGCCGAACACGAACGCGCTCGAGACCTGGGACAACATCCGCAACACGATGGAGGAGCTCAAGAAGCAGTTCCCGCCGGGCGTCGCCTACGAGATCATCTACAATCCCGTCGCCTTCACGGAGGCCGCCGTCGAGGCCGTGCGGCACACGCTGCTCGAGGCCATGGTCCTCGCCGTCATCGTCGTCGTGCTGTTCCTCCAGCGCTGGCGCACGGCGATCATCCCGCTGCTCGCGATCCCGATCTCGCTGATCGGCACGTTCACGATCATGTCCGCGTTCGGGTTCTCGCTGAACAACTTGTCCATGTTCGGCCTCGTGCTCTCGATCGGCATCGTCGTCGACGACGCCATCGTCGTCGTCGAGAACGCGGAGCGGCACCTGCGGGCCGGCATGAGCGCGCGCGAGGCGGCCCACGTCACGATGGACGAGGTTGGCGGCGCGCTCATCGGCATCGCGCTCGTGCTCGTCGCCGTGTTCGTGCCGACGGCCTTCATCGGCGGCATCGCCGGCGCCTTCTACAAGCAGTTCGCGCTCACGATCGCGTCGGCGACCGCGATCTCGCTGATCGTCTCGCTGACCTTGTCGCCCGCGCTCGCGGCCGTGATCCTGACGCCGCACGACGCGTCGCTCGTGCGGTCCCGCATCGGCAGACGCTTCTACGCGCTCGGCGAGCGCGCCAACGGCTGGCTCGAGCGGCTCTCGGGCGGCTACGCCCGCTTCACGGGTATCGCGTTGCGCCGCGGTGCGGTGCTGACCGTGCTCTATGCGTGCCTGCTCGCGCTCACGGCATGGCGCGTCATCGACACCCCGCGCGGCTTCATCCCCGCGCAGGACCAGAACAACGTCGCGGTCTCGCTCACGATGCCGCCCGGCACGAGCCTCGCGCGCACGGACGCCGTCGTGCAGCAGATGATTCCGATCCTGCTCGATACGCCGGGCGTCTCGTCGGCGTCGGTCTATTCCGGCATGGACGGGACGAATTTCAGCAACGCCACGAACTCGGGCCAGATGTGGGCGATCTTCGATCCGTTCGAGGAGCGCCTGCCGAAGGGGCTCACGGCGCCCGTGATCTCGGCGGAGCTGCGCAAGCGCCTGTCCGGCATCACGGCCGGCGAGATCCGCATCGTGAATCCCGCGTCCGTGCGCGGCATGGGCAACAACGGCGGCTTCACGATGATGGTCGAGGACCGCGGCGGGCTCGGCTACCGCGCGCTCGAGGCCGCCGTGCAGCGGCTCGTGGAGGCCGCGGCGAAGGACCCGGCCATCGGCCTCGCGTTCAGCAACTTCAACACGCGGAACCCGACGCTCGACGCCGTCGTCGATCGCGACAAGGCCGAGATGCTCGGCGTGCCCGTGCGCAACGTCTTCTCGACCTTGCAGACCTATCTCGCCGGGATCTACGTCAACAACATCAACCTGCTCGGCCACACGTTCCAGGTCATCGCGCAGGGCGACGCGAGCTATCGCCAGGACGAGGAGTGGGTCGGCCAGCTCAAGACGCGCTCGGCGTCGGGCGCCATGGTGCCGATCGACGCGATCGCGAAGCTCCAGCCCGCGACGGCGCCGTACCGGGTCATGCGCTACAACCTCTATCCCGCGGCCGACATCCAGGGCGACACGGCGCCGGGCTACTCGTCGGGCGAGGCCATCGCGGCGATGGAGCGCCTCGCGCGCGAGGTGCTGCCGGCCGGCATGAGCTTCGAGTGGACGGGCCTCGCGTACCAGCAGCGGATCTCGGGCAGCACGGGCGCGCTCGCGTTCGTGCTCGGCGTCGTCTTCGTGTTCATCTTTCTCGCGGCGCTCTACGAAAGCCTGACCTTGCCGCTCGCCGTGATCCTCATCGTGCCGATGTGCCTGCTCGCGGCGATGCTCGGCGTCAATGCGCGCGGTCTCGACAACAACATCCTCACGCAGATCGGCATGGTCGTGCTGATCGGCCTCGCGGCGAAGAATGCGATCCTCATCGTCGAGTTCGCGCGTCAGGGCGAGGAGCGCGGGCTCTCGAGCGTCGAAGCCGCGATCGCGGCCGCGAAGACCCGCCTCCGGCCGATCTTGATGACGTCGGCCGCGTTCATCTTCGGCGTGATTCCGCTAGCGTTCGGCAAGGGCCCGGGCGCGGAGCTCCGGCAGGCGCTCGGCGTCGCCGTGTTCTTCGGCATGCTCGGCGTGACGCTGTTCGGGCTCGTGTTTACGCCGCTGTTTTACGTGCTGTGCCGAAAGCTCGCGGGGCGGTTCGGGCGGGTGCCGAGGGTGAGGCTCGTCAAGCGAGGCGGCGCCGAGACGGAGGCCGTGCCGGGGTAAGCGAGGCCCGCGCGGGAACAACGAGGGGGACGTGATGTCCTCCTGGGGCTCGGTCACGTCACCTAGCCCAAGCGACTTCAGAATCAAAATACGAATGCCAAGAGGAAGTCGACCGTGAAGCTCATCCACGTAGTCGTCGCGTCGCTGCCGGTCCTTGCGCTCACGAAAGCTGCATTCGCTCAGTCGGCGGCGCCGGATGGCGCAGACGTCTTCCAAAGGGTGTGCGCGGCGTGCCACTCGGCGCCTGCGCCCGACTCCCGAGCCCCCGACAGGGAGGCGCTCGGTCGACTCGCGCCCGAGGCCATCGTCACGACGCTGACGACCGGGAACATGTTCCGCCAAGGCTCGGCGTTGAGCACGATCGAGCGGGAGGCCGTCGCCGAGTTTCTCGCGGGGCGGCCCGTCGGCGCACCGTCGCCGCCCTCCGACGTCGGCCGCTGCGCCGACGTACCGCCTCTCGCCGATCCCGACTCGCTGCCCGGCTGGAACGGCTGGGGTAACGGCGTGAGGAATGCGCGTTACCAGCCGGCGGATCGAGCAGGGCTCACGGCTCGGCAAGTGCCGCAGCTCGAGCTCAAGTGGGCTTTCGGCTTTCCCGGCGTCAATTCTGCGCGCGCACAGCCGACGGTCGTTTCGGGGCGGGTTTTCGTCGGCAGCGAGAACGGCGAGGTCTATGCGCTCGATGCGAAGACCGGTTGCACCTACTGGACGTTCCATGCCCGGGCGGGCATTCGCTCGGCCGTCTCCGTCGGGCGCTACGCAACCAACGCCGCGTCGGGGTATGCGGCGTACTTCGCCGACATGGCGGCGACCGCGTATGCCGTCGATGCCGCGACGGGTGCCGAGCTTTGGCGCGTCAAGCTGGACGATCATCCCTACGCCGGTGCGACCGGCTCGCCGACGTTCTACGACGGCCGCCTCTACGTGCCCTTGTCCGGCGTGGGCGAGGAGGGGCGGGGCGGCCAGGCGGCCTACGAGTGCTGCACGTTCCGCGGCAGCGTGACCGCGCTCGATGCAAGCACCGGTGCGGTGGTGTGGAAGTCGTATTCGATTCCCGAGGTGCCGGCTCCGCGCGGCACGAACACGCAGGGCGGGAAGACGTGGGGGCCGGCGGGCGGCGGCATCTGGTCGGCGCCGACGGTCGATGCCCGGCGCGGCGTCATCTATGTGGCCACGGGCAACGGCTACTCGGAGCCGGCGCGCGAGACGACGGACGCGGTGCTCGCGCTCGACATGGAGACGGGCCGAATACTGTGGTCGACTCAGCCCATTCCGAACGACATCTTCGCGGGCGGCTGCCAGCGCGAGCGTTCCGACAATCCCAACTGTCCGGCCGAGCTCGGGCCCGACGTGGATTTCTCCGACTCCCCGCTGCTCGCAACGCGCTCGACGGGCAGGGACCTCATCATCGTGCAGCAGAAGGCGGGCATCGCCTACGGTTTCGATCCGGACGCGAGGGGCGCGCTCGTGTGGCGGTATCGCACGGGCGAGGGCAGCGGCCTCGGCGGTCAGTGGGGCGCCGCGGTCGACGGCACTCGAGTGTACTTCGGCGTGGCCGACACGCTGTCGCCGAAGCCGGGTGGGATCCGGGCAGTCGACATCGACACCGGAAAGGAGCTCTGGTCGAAGGAGGCCGCCGAAAAGCTATGCGGCACGCAGCGCGGCTGCAGCTCTGCTCAAGGCGCCGCGGTGACCTCGATACCGGGCGCCGTGTTTTCGGGATCGAGCGACGGCGGGCTCCGCGCCTACGCGGGCGAGGACGGCACATTGATCTGGCAGTTCGACACGAACCGGACGTTCGAGACCGTCAACGGCGTGGAGGCGCACGGCGGCGCGATGGACGGCCCCGGAGCCGTCGTGGCCGATGGAATGGTCTACGTGAATTCGGGCTACGTGAGCCTCATCGGCCGGCCCGGCAACGTGCTGCTGGCGTTCGGAGTGAAGTGAGAACGCCAAGTGAGTCGTCCGCGCAGCTTCTCTAAGCGCGTGGGCGTGCTGTGCCGGTCCGAATACGAATGGGCCGCGCATTCGCGGATCGGCCCGGCGTCGCCTCCGCGGAGGGATTTACGTAATCCTTCTCATTCAACAAATCCCTCAGCGGAGGGTCTAGGACGCGGCGTTGAACCGGTTTCGCGTTACTGCAGGCCCAGCCTCCGCAGCAGCTCTCGGTGATCGGGCAGGTCGTTGAGAAACTTGTCGCCCTTCGACGCGACGGCTTTCAGGATCAACTCCTCGTCCTGCCGCAGATAGAGCCCGATGGGGCGGTAACCCCGCCCGATGTCCGGCTGCATGCCCGCGAGAATGAACTGATAGCTCAGATGGCTGAATAGCGTTCCGCTCGTTCCGGCGTCCCAGCGCATCGGCGCCCGGGACTTCCACAGCTCGATGTTCGATGCCAAGCGCTCGCTGATCCTGCCGTTCTCCGCCGCGTCGCGCCAGAAATCCGTATCCCGGCGTCGGCCCATGCGGTAGTGGAACACGACGAAATCGAGCAGCTCGGCGTAGAAGTCGGCGACTCGGCGGTTGTATTCCGCGGCCATGACGTCGCGATTCGCGGCCGTCGGCCAGCATTCGGTCAGCGCCCGGACGCCGAACTCCGAGAGATAGATCCCCGTCGATTCCAGCGGCTCTATGAAGCCGCCCGCAAGCCCGATCGCGACGCAGTTCTTGACCCACGTCCGCCGATGACGGCCGGACCGAATCCGGATGACGCGCGGCGTGAAGGAGTCGAGCACGTTCTCCTCGCCGACGACCTGGAGCAGCTCGTCCATCGCCTCCTGGTCGCTGACGTGGTTGCTCGAAAAGACGTATCCCGTGCCGTGACGATGCTGCAATTGGATGCTCCAGGCCCAGCCGCCCTTCATGGCCCTGGCCCGCGTGTACGGGGCGATCGGCTTCGAGGGATCCTCCTTGACCTGAATGGCAAAGGCGCGGTCGCACATGAGGTCCGGCGCGAAGGACAAGAACTCTTCCTCGAGCGTATGGGTGAGCAGCAGGCCGTGGAAGCCGCTGCAGTCGATGAAGAGGTCGCCCTCGATGCGCCTGCCGTCCGTGAGAACGACCGCGTCGATGTTTCCCGACTCGGCTAGCGCCACGTCGCCGACCTTGCCGACCACGTGCTCGACGCCCCGCTCCGTGGCCGTCCGACGCAGCAGAGCCGCGAGCAGCACGGCGTCCAAGTGGTACGCGTATCGCTCGTCGTGCATGTCGCCGCGCCGCGTCGGCTCCCAGGGCGCGCGAGCGTAGTCGCACAGGCGGCACTGGATGCTGAGATCGCGTCCGAACTCGAACGGCTTCGCGTCGTGGTGGCGCTCGAGCCAGGTATGGCCCATCCACTCGTAGACCTGCTGCACGCCGTAGTCGAACGGATGGTAGAAGTAGTCCTCCGGATCTCCGGGGCGTCCCCAGCCCTCGTAGCGGATCGCCTGCTTGAACGTGCCGTGCGCGGCCTTGAGCATGGCCAATTCCGGAATAGCGATGTACTCCATCGTGGCCTTCAGCGACGGGACGGTGGCTTCGCCGACGCCGATGATGGGAATATCGGGCGCCTCGATGACCCGGATTCGCACGGGCGCCACGCGCTCCGTGTCCGAATTGAGGAATCGCTGCAAGAAGGCCGCGCTGAGCCAGCCCGAAGCCCCGCCTCCGACGATGACGACCGAGGTCACGTCGCCGCTTCGAACATCCATCTATTGCATCCCGCTTGCCGCGCCCGATGGCGGCTTAGATTTCGTCGAGAGCCTGTCGCCGCCGGGGAGGGCAGGCAGCACGTCGATCAATGCGCCGCTCCCAGCTGCAGCACCGGGCGGTTGCGGACGAATTGCGACACGATCCACTTCTCCCCTTGCCTCGGCGGCCGGCCGGCGTGCAACGTGCGCAGATCCGACTTGCCGTCGGCGAGCGCATTCACGAAAAAGAGCCCTTCGCCGGCACGCCCTTTGTGGCTGATATCGAGCCGCGGAAATTCGGTTTCGCCGCCCGCGTAATCGTCGTTGAGGTACACGAGGAAGGTCACGATGCGCTGACCTCTGCGTGCGATCTCCTGATCGTAATCGGGCACGTTCGGATCGACGAAATCGAAGTGCTCCGTGATTTCCCGGCCTTCCGCATAGTGCAGCACGGCGGGCGGCTCGAGGTGACCGAACGGCACGCCCAGGCAACGGCAAATGCGGCGTTCCATGAGCACGCAGATGAAGTCCGTATCGAGCAGATTGAACATCGCCGCGTTGTTCGTGCGGGTCGGATGAGCGAGCGTCGTCTTCGTAACGCCTTCGTAGACGAGCGCGCGCGATAGCAGCGGCCGGGCGCGCTCGATGAGCCAGCGGCAAACCGCGGCGCTCAGGAAATTCGGGAAGGAGCGGATCAACGGGCTGTCGCTCAGTTCCGTGCCGGGCGGCGGTGCGAGCCAGGCGGACAGATCGATGGAGGCGGCCAAGCTCCGCCAGGCTCCGCGTGTGCCTCCGACCCCGGCTCCGGCTTCGGCTCCGACTCCGGCTTTCGCTCCGGCTCCGACGCGGTCGCCTCCGCCTGTCTTCTCGCCCTCGGCTGTGCGCTCGCGGCCGCCCGCGCGCTCCCCGGCGAGGACCGCGAGCTGCGCCTGCGCCGCGGGCCAACCTCTCTCGGCGGCAACGACGAGGCATTCGAGCGCGTCCGCGAGGTCGTGGCGGCGGCTCACGCCGATGCCGAACAGCACGGCCAGCCGCGCAGCGGCTTCGGCGCCGCCGCGCTCGCTCGCGTCCGCCAGCAAACCGATGGCGTCGTTCGGCCGCAGCGGCGCCCGATCCCCGACGAGGAGCCGCTTGCCGAGGCGCGTGATGGCTTCCACGTCGTTCTTGCGGACACCGGCCACGAGGTGGTTGATCGCTTCCGTGTGTTGACCGGCTGCGTCGCATTGCTCCGCCTTTGCGACGTCCGGCGACGGCTCCCGGCTCGCCTCAGATGTGAGTTGCGACACCCCGATTTCCCCCGAGCGATTCCGAGCTCTATCGAAGCGGCTCGGCTATTAGCGCGGTTAAGGTACCACACGAAGGCGAGGCCGCTGCCCGTCTTTGGCGTCAACATGCGGGCGTGCGGGCTCCGAGTGCGGGCGTGCGGGCTCCGCGCCACCTTGCCGAGCCGATAGGCCGCCGCGGCGCAAAACGAACTGCGCGTAGTAGGTCGCAACGCGGCGGTGCTGTACGATGGCTCGGGCTGTCAGGGGAAAGGGGTGGACGAGCGGAAAGCCTGATCAAGAACAGGTTCCGTCTCGCGTCCGATTCGACCGCATCCGGTAATTGGTACGTCAGGAAGTCGCTTGCCCTGCCGAAAGGTTCGAGGGCTCGAATTAGAGCGGCGCCTGCTCGGAGGCCTTACCGGCAGCCAACGTGTTGCTGCGCCGCGAAGCGGCCCCGCGAGGGGCCGCGCGCGCCGAGAACTAGGGGATTCGTAAACGAACCGATCGGGGGATCGATGATGAAGATGAAGAAGAGTTCCATGACCTCGCTCAGCCGCAAGAAAGTTGCCGAGGCCGTGGCGATGGCCTTGGCGATACCGGCCGCGGGCATCTCGGTCGCACAAGCGCAGCAAGGCCCGGCGGCCTCGCAGACCCAGCCGCAGCAGCAGGGGCAGCTCGAGCAAATCACGGTGACGGGGTCCCGCATCGTGCGCCGCGACTACTCCGCCAACAGCCCCATTCAGACCGTCGACAGAGAGTCCTTGGACTCCCAAGCTTCCATCGGGCTCGAGACGGCATTGGACCAGTTGCCGCAATTCGTGCCGGCCGCGACCGAGCTGACGCAGATGCAGGACCAGAGTCAGCTCACGGACAACTTTCCGACGAAGACGGCAGGCGCTTCGCTGGTCAGCCTGCGCGGCCTCGGGCCGAACCGAAATCTCGTGCTCATCGACGGCTATCGGGCGGTGCCCGTCAACGCGACGATGGCGGTGGACATCAACTCGATTCCGTCCGCCGCGATCGAGCGCGTGGAGACCATCACGGGCGGCGCCTCCTCCGTGTACGGCGCCGACGCCGTCGCCGGCGTGGTGAACTTCATCACGAGGAAGGACTTCGAGGGCGTCAATATCGACGCCCAGTACGGCAACGTTCAAAACGGCGAGGGCCCGCAGACGCGCGTCTCCGTCTTGTTCGGAATGAACAGCCCCGACAGCAAGGGCAACGTCATGCTCGGCGTCGAGCGCGCCAAGCGCGAGCCCCTTCCCGCCATCGAAACGGATTTCTATAGCCACGCGATGCACGATCCTCTCTCGGGAGGAGGCACCGAGTTCATTTATACGGATCCGTCCTATGCCATCGACAGAAACAACCCGCCGGACGGCGCCGTCATCGATCAGATCTTCAGCCCGCAGGTTGCCCCGGGCATCATCTTGCGCAGCACCCCGAACGGCCCGGTCGCGGGCAGCGTCTATTGGAACAACGACGGCACCGTCTACACGGGCGCCGCGAGCTTCAACGGCACGTCGCCGAGCGGTCCGGGCGCAACGGCAGGCGTCTACCGCTACAACGGTCTCTACAATGTCGTGGCGGGCAATGCCAATCTGCCGGGCGACTATCCGTGGCGCCACGTCGACGCCCAAGGGCAGATCCAGCAAGAGATCCCGTACCAGACCGCGAACGTCCCGCTCGATCGCACGTCCGTTTTCGGCCGCGCTCAATACGATTTGAGCGACCGCGTGACGGCCTACGCCCAATTCCTCGGCGTGGAGTCGAGCACGGAGCGCCTGTGGTCCATGTCGCCCATGACGGGCGGGTGGGGCATGAGCATTCCGCACGGCTCGCAAATCTACGGGCCGTCGTTGAATTCGGACGGATCGACCAACGGCAACTACTTGCCCGGCGGCCGCTACGGTCTCGACTGCCCGACGATGGGCGGCTGCACGATGTCGCAGGTGTGGCCGGTGTCGCCCGAGCTCGAGCAGCTGCTCGACTCGCGCGCCAATCCGAATGCTCCTTGGACGTTCAATTACGGCTTGGATTTCTCCGATTGGGGCGTTCCGGGCTACGAGCGCGCGATCTTCAGCACGACGAGGACCACTCAGCTCAATTTCGGGCTCAAGGGAGACATCGCCGCCATCGACGGCACGTGGGACATCGTCGCGTCGAAGGGCACGTCCAAGCTCGACATGAGCTACAGCGGCTACGCGTCGCTGACCAGAACCCGGACCATCTTCGAGTCGCCGAACTTCGGTACGGGATTCTTCCAGCAAGCCAACCCCGAGGGCGGCGGCTTCGCCGGCGGTATCGCGACCTGCACGTCGGGTTTCCCGGTCTTCCGCAATCACTCGCAGATCAGCCAGGATTGTCTCGACGCGATCTTCGTGACCGCTCAGCATCAATCGCAGATGAAACAGGATTTCATCGAGGCGAACGTGCAGGGCCATCTCGCGACGATGCCGGCCGGCGAGGCGCGCTTCTCCGCAGGCGCCACGACCCGATCGTACGACTACTTCTACTACTTCGATCCCATGCAGCAGGAGGGCACGTTCAACGACAACCTGCTCGGCTTCCCGGCCGACAACTCGCAGGGCTCGACGTCGGTCGACGAAGTCTACGGCGAGCTGCTCCTGCCCTTGCTCAATGACAAGGCGGGTGCGCAGCATTTGAACTTGGAGCTCGGCTATCGCTACTCGGACTACGAGCAGCAGGGAGGCGTCGACACCTGGAAAGCGCTCATCGACTGGGGCATTACGCCGACTCTGCGCTTCCGCGGCGGCAAGCAGCTCGCTACGCGCGCGCCGGACATCGCCGAGATGTTCCAAGCGCAGACGCAAAGCTGGTACGTGTCGGCCACGGGCGATCCCTGCGGCCTCAACAGCAATGCGCCGTACGGCGTCAACAAGAACGTCAATCCGAACTGGCAGCAGGCCCTCAATATCTGCAAGGCGCGCATGGGCGCCGTAGGCGCGGACACGTTCTACGACCCGAGCACGCAGCAGCCGAACGGCTTCGCCTGGACGCCGTTCGTGAACGCGACGGGTAATCCCAACGTGGATCCGGAGACGGCGACGACGTGGACCGCGGGCTTCGTCTGGCAGCCGCAGTCGGGCCGAGAGAAGTTGGATGGGCTGAACCTGACCGTCGACTACTACAGCATCGACCTCAAGGACATGATCTCGGTCGAGCCGGCGGAGGTAGTCTACGAGCAGTGCCTCAGCGCCGCGTCCAACCCGACGGGCGATCCCAATACGCCGGCGTGCCTGTCGGTCTTCCGCAATCCGACGGGCGGAGGAGCGGCCCCGACGACCGTGACCTACGTCAACGCCGCGTTCGCGAAGGTCGAGGGTGTCGACTTCACGGCCAATTGGCAGACGAACCTCGCCAACGGCAACTTCGGCATTAATTTCATGATCTCGAAATTGCTCACGGAAGAGACGCAGGCCACGCCCGACGCCCCCGTGATCGACTGGAAGGGCAGCCTCGGGCCGACGCCCGGCACGTCGCTGACCAACGGCGCATTCGACTACCGCACGTTCACGACCTTCAGCTACAGGCGGAACCTCTGGAACCTGGCGATGCGATGGCGGCATCTGCCGAGCGCGGTCGCGGCGTCCGCGGCGGTGACGCCGCTGACGACGGATCTCGGGGCGCAGGAGTCTTACGACGTGTTCGACCTCACGGGGTCGTGGAACGCGAAGTCCAACACGACGGTGCGCTTCGGCATCGAAAACCTCTTCGACACGCCGCCCGTCTGGACGGGCGGGCGGAGCGCCGCGGACCCCCATCCGACCGACGGCTCCGCGACGACCGAGGCAGGGTTCTACGACATCCTCGGGAGGCAGTACTACGTCGGCTTCGCCATGAACTTCTAGCCGGCGGCGTTACACTCGCGGGCGGCGGCCGAGGAAAGGTGCGTCGCCCGCGCGTTTGCCGGCTTTCGCGCCCGAGCCGGCAGTGGCATGCGACTTGCCTTGCTGCCCCGGGCACGGCCTCGTCCGGGGGAGCTCATGCATCCACTCAAGATGGCTTTGCGACAGCTCAGGCTGCGTCCGGGGCTTTCGTTCGTCGTCATCACGATGCTCGCGCTCGGCGTCGGCGCGACGACGGCCATGTTCTCTCTTTATCATCAGATCCTGCTTCGGCCGCTGCCGGTGCCGGAGCCCGAGCGGCTCGTCAATCTAGCGGCACCGGGGCCGAAGCTCGGAGGCGGCGTGCGGGATCTCGGGATCGGAGATCGTGCCGCCCAATTCAGCTATCCGATGTTCCGCGACCTCGAGAAGGCGCAGACCGGCTTCACCGGCATCGCGGCACACATGGATTTCCTCGCCAACTTGAGCTTCGAGGACCGGCCGACGTCGGGCCGCGGTTATCTCGTCTCGGGCAGTTACTTCCGCGTGCTCGACCTGAAGCCGGCGCTCGGACGGTTCATTGGACCCGACGACGAGCCGCGTATCGGCGAATCCGCCGTGGTCGTGCTCGGCTACGAATTCTGGAGGCAGCGTTTCGGTGGCGATCCCGGCGTGCTCGGCAAGACGCTCACGGTGAACGGTCAGCCGCTCGCGATCGTCGGCGTCGCACCGGACGGCTTCAGAGGCACGAACGTCGGCGTTCGCGCCGACTTTTTCGTGCCGCTGACGATGTTGCCTCTCGCGATGCCCGGGACCGACTCCGCTATCTTCGAGGCGCGCCAGGCCTACTGGGTCTATCTTTTCGCCCGGCTCGCGCCGGGCGTCACGCTCGAGTCTGCGGCCGCTCGCTTGAACGCCGTCTACTCCGGCATTCTCAACGACGTCGAGGCCCCGCAGTTGAGCGGGCAGGATCTCCCCGAAGGCACGCTCGACCGGTTTCGCGCCCGCCAAATCGAGTTCTCGCCGGGTGCTCAGGGTCAGAGCAGCCTCGCGGCAACGGCGGAGCGGCCGCTCGCGCTGCTGCTCGGCGTGGCGGCGCTCGTGTTGCTGATCGTTTGCGTGAACATCGCCAATCTGCTGCTCGCTCGCGGCGCGGCGCGGGCCGGCGAGATGGCGACTCGCGCTTCACTCGGCGCGAGCCGCGGCTCGCTCATCCGGCAACTGCTGACCGAGGCCGCCGTGTTGATCGCGATAGGCGGCTTGGCGAGCCTGGTCGTAGCCGCGACTCTCGTGCGGGTCATTACGGCACTGCTGCCGGCGGGCATCGCAACGGGACTCGATCCGGAGTTGAGTCCGAAAGCGATGCTGTTCGCCGCGGCCGCGTCGCTCGTGACGGTGATCGTGTTCGGCCTCGCGCCCGCATGGCGCGTCAGCGACGCGAATCCGGCGCTCGCGATGAAGGCGCACGCATCGCGGTCAGGGGGCGGCCGCGCCGCGATGCGGTTTCGCGGCGTGCTGACGACAGCGCAAATTGCCTTCTCTTTGCTGTTGCTGGTGCTCGCAGGGCTGTTCACGAGGAGCCTGATGAACGTGGCAAGAGAGAACCTCGGGATGGACGTCGATTCGATCGTGAGCTTCAGCGTTACGCCGCGCCTGAATGGATACGGCCCCGAGCGATTGGCCGACTATTACGATCGCCTCGAGGAAGCATTGGCGGCCCAGCCCGGTGTGCGCGCCGTCGGCAGCGCCGGCGTTCCCCTGCTCGTCGATTTCATTCTGCACCAGCCGCTGTCCGTGGAGGGGCTCGACGCGCCGGCCGGCGCCGACACCAGCGCCGCCGTGGCCGTCGTCGGCAGCGATTTCTTCGCCGCTCTCGGCATCCCGCAGCGCGCCGGTCGCGCGTTCACGCGCCGAGACGACGCGAGCTCGCCGCTCGTCGCCATCGTCAACGAGGACTTCGCGCGCAAGTTCGGCACGCAAGTCGGAAAGCGCGTGGGTTTCGGCACGACGACGAGCTATCCCATCGAAATCGTCGGGATCGTCGCCGATGCGAAGCTCTGGTCCGTCAAGAAGGACGTGGAGCCGGTAATCTACTTGCCGCGGTACCAATCGGTGACCCCGGCGATGTTCTATTACGTGCGCGCGAGCGTTGCGCCGGAGGCGCTGATCTCCATGGTCCCGCGCGTCGTCGCGCGGATCGATGCCGACGTGCCCGTCACGAATCTTCAGACGATGACCGAAACCGTGCAAAGCAACGTCTACGTCGATCGCCTGCTCTCGACGTTGTCCGCGGGCTTCGCGGCGCTCGCAACGCTGCTCGCAGGCGTGGGCCTCTACGGCGTGCTCGCCTACGGTGTCACGCAGCGCATGCGCGAGCTCGGCTTGCGGCTCGCGCTCGGCGCCCGGCCGCAAACGGTGCGCGCGATGATCCTCAAGCAGGTTGCCGTGATGGCGCTGATCGGTGGCGCCATCGGTCTCGCCGCGGCGCTCGCGCTCGGCCGTGTCGCCGAGGCCGTGCTGTTCGGCTTGTCGGGCCGCGACCCGTTCGTCCTCGGCGGGGCCTCGGCCGTGCTCGCCGGCGTCGTGCTCGCGGGAAGCTGGCTGCCGGCGCGCCGCGCCGCACGCATCGAGCCGACGGAGGCGTTGCGGCAAGAGTAGCGGCCTCGAGCTGCTTGACCTAATCAGGGGAGGATGCAATGCATCGAAGAGACGTGCTCACGATGACGGGCGCCGTTCTGCTGCTCGGCGGCGGCCGGGCGCTCGCGCAGGCCGGCGGGGCTGCGGGCGCGAGCGAGGCGAAGGTCATCCGGGTCTTTGCGACGCCCGACGGCGGCTCGCGCGTCGAGGAGCTCACAATTTCTCCGGACGCGAAACCCGTCCCGATCACGCGAATGACCGCGGGCGTCTACCGCGGCTCGGGTGCGCGCGCCCCGGACTGGCACAACGCGCCGCGCAAGCAGTTTGCCATCAACATGACGGGCGAGCTCGAGGTCGAGCTCACCGACGGAACGCGGCGCAAGATCGGCAGCGACCTCGTGTTCCTCGAGGACACGACCGGTAAAGGCCACGTGACCCGCGCACTCGGGCCCATCACGAACGTGTTCCTGCACGTGCCCGACGACTTCGACGTCGTCGCCTGGGCCAAGGGTCAGTAGCGGCGGCGCACCTGGCCCTGAAGCAGTTGCCCCCCTGGGACCGTTTCTTGCGGGGAGAAACGTGAACCTATCGGCCGAGGGCGGCGATGTCCGGCCGATAACGAGGCGCCTCGGCCGACGGAAAGGAATCCGGCACGGCTTGGGTCACGTCGCCGGTCGCCGCCCACTCGGTGCCGCGCTGCAGCGTGACCACGAAGTCGACCGAGCTCAGCGCGCGCACGTCGTGCCCGAAGGTCGTGTGAAAGACCCGCCCCTTGCCGTACTCGAGCACCATGAGCTGCGGCTCGTCGCGGCCGCTGCCCGCGTTGTCGGGATCGGAGTAGGCCGTGGCCAGCACGGTCATGTGCTCGCCCGGGCCCCGTAGGTGTGCGTAGAGCTCGTCGTCGCCGTGCATCCAACTCTCCGGCAGGCCACGCATGATCGGGTGCGTGCGGTCGCGCACGACGACTTTGAACGGGATGCGCTTGCCGTGGCTGCCCGCCGGGCCCGGCGTCGTGTCGGAGAGCAGGGCGTCGCCTCGGTAGTACCAATAGGGTCCGGCGTGCTCGTCGCGTCCGCGCCACCCGCCGACGCCGAGCATCTCGTTGTACGCTCGCCAGCCCGGGAACGCGTTGTCGGCGGCGTGCACGCTGACGAGCCCGCCGCCGCCTTCGACGTAGCGTTCCAACGACGACTTCAAAGACGCCGGCCAACGCTCGTCGGGCGCGTCGTAATTGAGCACGACCGCCGCGAAGGCCGGAAAATTCGGTTCGAACGTCTCGAAGTCGCCGCCGGCCGGCGGCGCCGTCGCGACACTGACCTTGAACAGCCCGACTTCGCCGAGGATGCGCTCGAGCGCCGCGGTGACCTTCGGCCAATCGTGATACGGCCCCCCGCTCTCGCCGTCGAGAATCAGCACGGGGATCGGCTCGGCAGCCGGCGCGAGCGCCGCGTGCAGCACCGCCAGGACGGCGATGCTCGCCAAGAGGAAACTTCTCATCGCCGTCATGCTCGCGCGGTTGACGCTGTTTGTAGCGCCATGTTAACTCTCGCCTCATGCCGAAGTCTTCTCGATATCGCCGTACGCCCCTCGTCGCGGCCGCCGCGCTGCTCTGCTCGGCGTCGCCGGCGCTCGCGCAGAACCGAAGCGAGGCGAGCCCGGCAGCGCTGCCTGTGCCGCCCACCGCGTCTGCCCAGGATTACGCCCCCGAGCTCGTGGCCGCCGGCCGCACTCGGTTCGCCGCGAGCTGCGGGTTCTGCCACGGCCCCGAGGCCACGGGCGGCTCGGGCGGCCCGGATCTGACGCGATCGGCGCTCGTCGCCGGGGACGAGCGCGGCAACCTGATCGGCCCGCTCGTCCGCGCCGGCCGCCCCGAGGCCGGCATGCCGGCGTTTCCGGCACTGGCCGAGAGCGACCTCGCCGCGATCGTGGCCTTCGTCCACGATGAGAAGACGAAAGCCGAATCGGCGGTCGGCGGACGCCGGTCCGTCGAGGTCGCGGATTTGCAGACCGGCGACGCAGGCGCCGGGCGGCGCTATTTCGAGTCGGCCTGCACGGGCTGTCATTCGGCGACGGGCGATCTCAAGGGCATCGCCTCGCGCCTCGAAGGGCTCGCCTTGCTCCGTCGCATGCTCTACCCCGGAGGCGGTCCGCCGGGTGCGAATGCTTACCGGCCGACCGCAACCGTTACGACGCGCGCGGGCGAGAAGGTGGCGGGGCAGGTCGTAAACCGCGACGAGTTTACGATTGCCGTGATCGATGCGGCCGGGCGGTACCGCTCGTGGCGGACCGATCGTGTGAGCTTCGAGATCAGCGATCCGCTCGAGGGCCACGTCGCTCAGCTCGCACGCTACACGGACGAGACGATGCACGATGTGCTCGCCTATCTGCAGACGCTTCGTTAGCAGGGGCGCGATGACACGCACGATAAAAAAAGCATTGGCGGCGCTGGCGACGGCGGGCGTCCTCTGCACGGCGGCGGCCCGCGCTCAAACGAGCGACGGCGGATTCGATCCCGCGCGCCTGCTGGCTCCCGCGAAGGATAGCTGGCCTACGTTTCACGGCGACTACTCGGGCCGGCGGCACAGCGAGCTCGTGCAGATCACGCCGGACAACGTCCGCACGCTGACGCTCGCCTGGGCGTTTCAGACGAACCAGGCACAGCAGATCAAAGCCACGCCGATTCTCGTCGACGGCATCGTGTACCTCACGGCCCCCGACAATCTCTGGGCCATCGACGCGCGCTCGGGGCGCGAGATCTGGCACCATCAGCATCCCGCCAACGACGCGTTCCACATCGGCCACCGCGGCGCGGCGGTCTACGGCAACTCGGTCTACCTCACGACGCCCGACACGCACCTGATCGCGCTCGATCGCTTCAGCGGCGAGGTGCAGTGGGACGTCGAGATCGCGGACTCGGCGCGCGGCTATTGGTCGACGAATGCGCCGCTCGTGATCCGCAATCATCTGATCGTCGGCGTATCCGGCGACTTCGATAACCTGCCAGGCATCCTGCGCGCGTTCGATCCGGCCACCGGGAAAGCGCAGTGGACCTTCTACAGCACGCCGCCGGCCGGCACGCCGGGCTCGATCAGCGGCGGGGCCACCGGCGGACAGATGTGGATGACCGGCACGTACGACCCGGAGCTCGATCTGCTCTTCGTCGGCACCGGCAATCCCACGCCCGTGCTGAACGGCGCCTCGCGCCCGGGCGACAACCGCTGGACGTGCAGCATCGTCGCGCTGAATCCGGATACGGGCGAGCTCAAGTGGGGATTCCAGGTCTCGCCGCACGACACGCACGATTGGGATGCCGCGGAGGTGCCCGTGCTCGTCGACGCGAAGTTCGACGGTGCGGACCGCAAGCTGCTGCTTCAGGCGTCGCGCAACGGCTACTACGTGGTGCTCGACCGCACGACGGGCGAGAGCTTGCTGACGACGCCGTTCGCCGCGGCGAACTGGACGAAGGGCAACGATGCCGCCGGACGGCCGATACCGAACCCGGAGAAAGAACCCGCGCGCGACGGCCGGCTCGTCGCCCCCGACGAGGCGGGCGCCACGAACTTTCGATCGCCGAGCTTCGACCCCGCGACGGGCCTCTTCGTCGTGAGCGCGGCCGACGCTTACGCCGTCTATTTCTTCAAGCCCGAGTACGGGCAGTACGGCTGGGCCGGCGCGGACTACTCCGTGCACAGCCGCGGCGAGCTGCGCGCGCTCGACTACGCGACGGGCGAGGTGCGCTGGCGCCACGATCTCTACGGCGGCACGGGCAGCGCGGGCGTGCTGACGACGGCGTCCGGTCTCACGTTCACGGGCGACGCCGGGAACAGCGCGCTGGCCCTGCGCACGAGCGACGGCACGACGCTGTGGCACGCCGGCATCGGCCGCGTCGGCAACTCGCCGATCAGCTACGAGCTCGACGGCCGCCAATACGTCTTGGTCGGCGGCGGCAGCGCGCTCTACGCCTTCGCCCTGCCCGAGCCGCCTTAAAGGCGCATGTATCTCGGCATCGACCTCGGCACGTCCGGCGTCAAAGCCACGCTGATCGACGACGATCAAGCCATCGTCGGCTCCGTGACTGCGGCGCTCGAGGTCTCGCGGCCTCACCCCGGCTGGTCCGAGCAGAACCCGCGCGACTGGATCGACGCCGCCGGGCGGGCCGTGGACGCGCTGCGCGCGGCCGAGCCCCGCGCGCTCGCCGCCGTGCGCGGCATCGGCCTCTCCGGGCAGATGCACGGCGCGACGATGCTCGACGAGCGGGACGAGCCGCTTCGGCCTTGCTTGCTGTGGAACGACACGCGCGCGCATCGCGAAGCGGCCGCCCTCGACGCCGACCCGCGCTTCCGCGCGATCACGGGCAACATCGTGTTCCCGGGCTTCACGGCGCCCAAGGTCGCGTGGGTCAAGCGGCACGAGCCGCGCGTCTTCGAGCGCACGCGCTGGGTGCTGCTGCCGAAGGACTATCTTCGCCTCTGGCTGACGGGCGAGCACGTCTCAGAGATGTCCGACGCTTCGGGCACGAGCTGGCTCGATACCGGCGCGCGAAGCTGGTCGGCGGAGTTGCTGGCCGCCACTGAGCTGACCGAGCGGCAAGTGCCGGCCCTCGTGGAAGGCACAGCGCCGAGCGGCGCGCTGCGGCGCGAGCTCGCCGCACGCTGGGGCATGGCGGGCGCGGTCGTGGTGGCTGGCGGCGCCGGCGACAACGCGGCCTCGGCGTGCGGGCTCGGCGCGGTCGCCGACGGCGCCGCATTCGTATCGCTCGGCACGTCGGGCGTGCTGTTTGCCGCGAATCGCGCGTACGCGCCGAACGCGGCGAGCGCCGTTCACACCTTCTGCCACGCCGTGCCGGCGACGTGGCATCAGATGGGCGTGATCCTGTCGGCCACGGATTCGCTGAACTGGCTCGCCGCGCTGACGGGCGCCGCGCCGGCGGAGCTGACCGCCTCGCTCGGCGAGGCGCTCGCACCGCCCGGCCGCATCGCGTTCTTACCCTACCTCGCCGGCGAGCGAACGCCGCACAACGACGCCGCGGTGCGCGGCGCGTTTTTCGGCTTGGGCCACGAGACCGATCGAGCCGCGCTCGCTCGCGCGGTCGTCGAAGGGGTCGCGTTTGCGCTCTGCGACAGCCGCGACGCGCTGCGCGCGGCCGGCACCGTGCTCACGCGAGTCTCGGCCGTCGGCGGCGGCACGCGGTCGCGCTACTGGCTGCAGGTGCTCGCGACCGCGCTGAACGTGCCCGTCGACGTGCCCGCGGCCGGCGACTTCGGCGCGGCATTCGGCGCTGCGCGGCTCGCGATGATCGCCGCGACGGGCGCGGAACCGGCCGCGGTTTGCGCTCCGCCGCCGGTCGCAGAAACCATCGAGCCGAGCGCGGCGGATGCGGCCGCCTACGCCGCCGCCCTCGAGCGCTACCGTGCGCTCTATCCGGCGCTCCGCGGCTTTGGAAACACAGGGGGAGAATCGAAATGACGACCGGCTTTTTCGGCGACGTCGGGAAGATCCCATACGAAGGCGTCGAGAGCACGAACCCGCTCGCGTTTCGCTACTACGACGCCGACCGCGTGGTGCTCCGCAAGCGGCTCGAAGATCATTTGCGCTTCGCGGTCTGCTACTGGCACACGTTCGTGTGGACCGGCGGCGATGCGTTCGGCGGCCAGACGTTCGAGCGCCCGTGGTTCGGCGGGACGATGAGCCATGCGCAGCGCAAGGCGGACGCGGCTTTCGAGCTCTTCACGCTGCTCGGCGCGCCGTACTACTGCTTCCACGACGCGGACGTGCGGCCCGAGGGCGCCACGTTTGCCGAGAACACGAAGAACCTCGCCGCCGCCGTCGATTATCTCGAGCGCAAGCAGGCGGACACGGGCGTCAAGCCGCTCTGGGGCACGGCGAACTTGTTCTCGCATCGGCGCTACATGGCGGGCGCCGCCACGAACCCGGATCCCGACGTGTTTGCGTTCGCGGCCGCGACCGTGAAGACCTGCATCGACGCGACCCACCGGCTCGGCGGCGAGAACTACGTGCTCTGGGGCGGACGCGAGGGCTACGAGACGCTGCTGAACACCGACTTGAAACGCGAGCTCGATCAGCTCGGGCGTTTCTTGAGCCTCGTCGTCGACTACAAGCACAAGATCGGCTTCAAGGGCACGATCCTCGTCGAGCCGAAGCCGCAGGAACCGACCAAGCATCAGTACGACTTCGACGTTGCGTCCGTGTATGGCTTTCTCGAGCGCTACGGGCTCGAGCGAGAGGTCAAGGTCAACATCGAGCACGGACACGCGGTGCTCGCGGGGCACTCGTTCGATCACGAGATCGCGCTCGCGAACGCGCTCGGCATCTTCGGCTCGATCGACATGAACCGAAACGACTATCAGTCGGGCTGGGACACCGACCAGTTTCCGAACAACCTGCTCGACACCGCGCTCGCCTACTACCAGATCTTGCGCGGCGGCGGGTTCACGACCGGCGGAACGAATTTCGACGCGAAGCTGCGGCGGCAGTCGATCGAGCCCGTCGATCTATTGATCGGACATATCGGCGCTATGGACACCTGTGCGCGCGCGCTGCTCGCGGCCGCGAAGATGCTCGAGGACGGCGCGCTCGAGGCGCCGCTTCGCGAGCGCTACGCCGCGTGGGAGTCGGCGGACGCCCAGAGGCTCCTCGCGGCCGACTGCTCGCTCGACGAGATCGAGGCGCGCGTGCTCGAGCGGCAAACGAATCCGGCGCCGCGCTCCGGCAAGCAGGAGCTGCTCGAGAACATCGTCAACCGTTACGTCTGACCCGTTACCTCTGACCCGTTTACCTCTGACGAGGAGACCGACCATGAAGACGATCAAGGGTCCCGCGATCTTTCTCGCGCAGTTCGCGGGCGACGAGAGCCCGTTCAACTCGTGGGATGCGATCACGCGCTGGGCCGCGGATTGCGGCTATGTCGGCGTGCAGGTCCCGAGCTGGGACGCGCGGCTCTTCGATCTCGAGAAGGCGGCCGCGTCGAAGACGTATTGCGACGAGGTCGCGGGCGCGGCGCGCGCGAACGGCGTCGAGATCACCGAGCTCTCGACGCATCTGCAAGGCCAGCTCGTGGCCGTGCACCCGGCCTACGACGAGGCATTCGACGGCTTTGCCGCGCCGCAGGTCCGCGGCAACCCCAAGGCGCGCACCGAGTGGGCGGTCGATCAGGTCAAGAAGTGCCTGATGGCCTCGCGGAATCTCGGCCTGAACGCCATGGCGACGTTCTCGGGCGCGCTCGCGTGGCCCTACTTCTATCCGTGGCCGCAGCGCCCCGCGGGCCTCGTCGAGACGGCGTTCGACGAGCTCGCGCGCCGCTGGCGGCCGATCTTGGATCACGCGGACGAATGCGGCGTCGATTGCTGCTTCGAGATTCACCCGGGCGAGGATCTTTTCGACGGCGCGACCTACGAGATGTTCTACGAGCGCACGGGCCGGCACGCGCGCGCCTGCATGCTGTTCGATCCGTCGCACTACGTGCT
>DASTSM010000042.1:0-5699 GCA_035760685.1 Gammaproteobacteria bacterium
TGAGGGTCTATCTCGAGGATACGGATGCGCAAGGAGTCGTCTACAACGCGAGCTACTTCCGCTTCATGGAGCGCGCGCGCACGGAGTGGCTCAGGTCCCGGGGCGTCGATCACGGCGACCTCAGGCGCGAACACGGAGTGCAGCTCGTGCTGACGCGCGCCGAGGCGGAGTTCCGGGCGCCGGCCCGCTTGAGCGATCTGCTCGACGTGATCGCGCGCGTCGACGAAGCGCGCGGCGCGCGCGTCGTGTTCGGTCACGAGATCCGGCGCGCACGCGCCGGGACGCAGGACGGAGAATTGATTTGTCGAGGCGTCGCCGAGGTCGCTTGCGTCGACGTCGAGCAAGGCAGGCCGCGGCGGTTGCCGGCGGCGCTATTGAATGGGATGGGCACATGAATACGGATCTTTCGATATTGGATTTAGTGCTTGCCGCGAGCCCCGTCGTGAAGGGAGTGCTGTTGCTGCTTCTGTTCGCGTCGATCGCCTCGTGGGCCGTCATCATCGAAAAGCAGCGGCTCGTGAAGCGCGCGATCAAGAACGCCGACGCGTTCGAGACGGACTTCTGGTCCGGGGGCGAGCTCGCGAGCCTCTATCGCCAGGTCGCTCAAGCCGACGAGACGCCGCTCGGCATGGCCGGCATCTTCGAGTCGGGCTTCAGGGAGTTCGGCCGGCTCCGCCAGGAGGGCGGGCTCACGCCGGAGCAGGTCGTCGAAGGGGCGCGGCGCTCGATGCACGTCTCGCAGCTTCGCGAGGTCGACCGGCTCGAGCACAACCTCGCGTTCCTCGCGACGGTCAGCAACACGAGCCCATACGTCGGCCTCTTCGGCACGGTCTGGGGCATCATGAGCGCGTTCTACTCGCTCGGCGATCTGCAAAGCGCGACGATCGCCCTCGTCGCGCCGCACATCTCCGAGGCGCTCATCGCGACGGCCATGGGCCTCTTCGCGGCCATTCCGGCGGGCGTCGCGTTCAACCGCTACGCGGATCAGGTGGGCCGGCTCGAGGTCCGCTACGACACGTTCATGGAGGAGCTCTCCGCGATCTTCCAGCGCAGCGCGGCGCGCAAGGAGCCGCACGGAGCCGCGGCATGATGGCGCGGCAGGGACGAAGGCGGCTCATGGCCGAGATCAACGTCGTGCCGTACATCGACGTGATGCTCGTGCTGCTCATCATCTTCATGATCACGGCGCCGCTTCTGTCGCAGGGCATCAAGGTGGATCTGCCGAAGGCCGGAGCGGAGCCGCTCGATCCGGACCTCATGCGCAAGAACGAGCCGATCGTGCTCAGCATCGACCGGGACGGGAAGATGTATCTCAACATCGGCGGCAAGGACACCGATCAGCCGATCGACGAGCAGACCGTGCTCGAGCGCACGTCGGCCGCGATCAGGCGAAGCCCCGAGCTGCCCGTGCTCGTGAAGGCGGATCAGTCCGTGCCTTATGGGCGCGTCGTCGCCGGCATGGTCCTGCTGCAGAAGGCCGGCGCCGAGAAGGTCGGCTTCATCACCGACCCGCTCGAGACGGATCGCGAGCGGCGCTAAGGACCGGCGAGCGGGAGGCATGCCAGGGTTTTACAGGCAGCATTCGAGCGCGATTGCGTGGTCGGTGGCGGTGCATGCCGTCGTGGCCGCGGCGCTCGCGCTCGGCGTCGATTTGCCGAGCCGGCCGCCGAAGCCCGCGGGTCAGCTCGCGATTCAAGCGGTCGTCGTCGATACCGCGGCCGTCGAGAAGGAGCAGCGCCGGCTCGACGAGGAGAAGCGCCGGCTCGACGAGCAGAAGCGCGCCGAGCAGGAGCGCAAAGCTGCCGAGGAGGCGAAGCGCAAGGCGCAGGAGGAGGCCGCGTTGAAGCAACGGCAGGAAGCGGAGCGCAAAGCCAAGGAAGAGGCGGACCGCAAGGCCAAGGAAGCGGCGGACCAGGCGGCGAAAGTCGAGGCCGAGCGCAAAGCCCGGGAGCAGGCGGAGCTGAAGGCCGCGGAAGAAGCGAAGCGGAAGGCGGCCGAGGAGGCGAAGCGCAAGGCCGAGGAGGAGGCGAAGCGCAAGGCGGAAGCCGAGGCCGAGCGCAAGCGCGTGGCCGAGGAGGCGCGCAAGCGCAAGGAACAGGAAGCCGCCGCCGCCCAGCAGCGCGAGCTCGAAGCGGAGCTCCAGCGAGAAGCGGCGGAGGAGCAGGAACGGCTCGCCGCGCGCCGCTCGGGCCTCCAAGACCAGTACATACGCATGATCCAGACCCAGATCGAGCAAAACTGGATCCGGCCGCCGAGCGCGCGAAGCGGCATCGACTGCGTCGTCAACGTCGCGCAGATACCGAGCGGCGAGGTCGTCAACGTGACCGTCGGCCAGTGTAACGGCGACGACGCGGTGCGCCGCTCGATCGAAGCCGCCGTGCTCAAGGCCTCGCCGCTGCCGCTGCCGCCGGTGCCGGCCCTTTTCGAGCGCAATCTCATCATTCACTTCGTGCCGGACGAATGACGCCGCGGGCGTCGCCGGCTCTCGTTCCGTAGCTCAAGTCCTGTGGGGATCTGCATGATTAGAAACAGAACCTTCCGCCGCGCCGGACGCGCCGCCGCACTGTGGAGCGCGGCCGCGCTCGGCCTCGCCGTCTTTGCCGCGACGGAGGCGAGCGCCCAGCTCTCGATCACGATCACGCGCGGCGTCGAGCGGCCCGTGCCGATCGCGGTCGTGCCGTTCGGCTGGGCCGGCAGCTCCCCGGCGCCGTTCGACCTCGCGGGACTCGTCGCGCAGGATCTCAAGAACAGCGGCCGCTTCGATCCGATGCCGATCGCCGACATGCTGTCGCGGCCGACGCAGCCGGCCCAGGTCAACTTTCAGGACTGGCGCGTCTCGAGGACGGATGCGCTCGTGATCGGCACGATGAGCCAGACGGGGCCCGACAGCTACTCGATCGAGTTCCAGCTCTTCGACGTGCTGCGCGGCCGGCAGCTGCTCGGCTTCAGGCTCACTTCGAACGAGAAGAACCTCCGCGCGAGCGGGCACCGGATCGCCGATATGGTGTTCGAGGCGCTGACGGGCATCAAAGGGGTCTTCAGCACGCAGATCGCCTACGTCAGCGAGCAGACGGAGGCGGGCAAGAAGCACTATCGGCTCATCGTGGCCGACGCCGACGGCGAGAACGCGAACGTCATCATCGATTCGACGCAGCCGCTCATGTCGCCCGCGTGGTCGCCCGACGGCCGGCGCATTGCGTACGTCTCGTTCGAAGGCAATCAGGCGGCCATCTGGGTGCAAACCTTGCGCACCGGCAACCGCGAGCGCGTGTCGGCCCGGGCGGGCGTCAATGGCGCGCCGGCCTTCTCGCCGGACGGCCGCATGCTCGCGCTCACGCTCTCGAACGGCGAAGGCAACCTCGACGTGTACACGCTCGATCTCTCGACGCAGGTGCTGCGGCGCCTCACGAACGATCCCGCGATCGACACCGAGCCCGCGTGGTCGCCCGACGGCAAGACGATCTACTTCACGTCGGATCGATCGGGCGGCGCTCAGGTCTATCGCGTCGCGTCGGAGCCCGGCCAAGCCCAGCCGCAACGCGTGACCTTTACGGGCAGCTACAATACGCGCCCGCGGGTCGCGCCGGACGGGAAGCACCTGGCCGTCGTGCACAGGGACGATCAGCAGAACGACCAGATTTGGCTCGTGGACCTTCAACAGAATTTGTATCAACGGCTCAGCGACGGCCGCCTCGACGAGGCGCCGGACTTCGCGCCGAACGGCGCCATGCTGATTTATGCGACGCGCGACGGCGGCAAGGGCGTGCTCGAGTGGGTCAGCAGCGACGCGCAGATTCAACAGGAGATCGCCTCGGGGGCAGGCGATGTCCGCGAGCCCGTCTGGTCGCCTTTCCCGCGGCCTTGACGGTCTCGTCGTTCACGAGCGTTCCTGCCACCGGAATTCCTACTCGTAACAAATTCGCGAAACAGAGGTAGCGCACATGGCTCGACTCAGTGTCCTGACCGGGAGTCTCATCGTTGCCGTCGCTTTGGCGGCTTGCAGTAAATCGAACACGTTGCCCGACCTTCAATCGGGGACCGACGTCGAGGGCGACGCGGGGGCAACGACGTCCGGCGTCGGCTCGAACGGCGGCATCGGCGAGGAGGGGCTGTCGGCCGCGCCGCAAGGGGATCTCCTGAACCAGCTCGTGGTGTATTTCGACTACGACAAGAACGAGATTCGCCCGGAATTCAATGCGATGCTCGCGGCTCACGCCCAGTTTCTGGCGTCGCATCCGAATGCTCAGGTGCGGCTCGAGGGCCATGCGGATGAGCGCGGCAGCCGCGAGTACAATATCGGCCTCGGCGAGCGGCGCGCACAGGCGGTGCGGCGCGTCCTGATGCTGCAAGGCGCCTCGGCGGAGCAGCTCAGCACGGTGAGCTACGGCGAAGAGCGCCCGGTCGCGACGGGTCACGACGAGGCGTCTTATCAGATGAATCGCCGCGTCGAGATCGTCTATCGCCAATGAGCGTGTCGGCACTAGGGCTGTCGCCGAAGAGGCTAACGCCGTTGAGCCGCTCGGCGCCGGAATAACGAGGAGACTGCGGTGAGAAGCACACTACTGATCCTGTCCTTCGGAGCGGTCGCGGGCTGCTCGACCCTGACGCCCACCGACGACCCCGTGTACCTGCGTCTGCAGGACCTCGACGCGCGCCTCGGCCGCATCGAGCGCGTCGTCAACAACGACAGCCTCGTGCAGCTCGCCTCGCAGGTCGACCAGCTGCAAATGGACGTCCAGCAGCTGCGGGGCGACGTCGAGACGCTGCGTCACGACACGGAGGCTTCGGCCGAGCGCCAGCGGCAGCTTTACCTCGACGTCGACCGGCGTCTGCAAGCGCTCGAGCAGGGGCAAGGACGCGGGGCGTATTCGCCGTCGCCCTCGGCCGGTTCGCTGTCGGGCGGCTCGGCCGGCGGCGGCGCGCAGGACGGCGCCGTCGGCGGCGGCGCGAATGCGGGCGGCTTCGCGAACGAGACGTCGCCCGCCGGCGCGCCGCAGGGAAGCTTCTCTGCGCGCGGACCCGTCGCGCCGCGGGCCGCGGGCCCGAGTCAAGGTGCGGCGCCGGCGGGCGGCGCTGCGCCTGCCGCCGCTGGCAGCGACCAGGAGAACTATCAGGCCGCGTTCAATCTCGTGCAGGCGCGCCGCTATCCCGAGGCCGCCGCCGCGTTCGAGAAGTTCCTGGCGAGCTATCCGCAAAGCCCGCTCGCCGACAACGCGCAGTATTGGCTCGCGGAAACGCACTATGTGCAGCGCGACTTCGCGGGAGCGCTGCCCGAGTTCCAGAAGGTCGTCGACATGTACCCGCAGTCCGCGAAAATGGCGGACGCGCTGCTCAAGGTCGGCTACTGCAACTACGAGCTGAAGCAGTTCGACCAGGCACGGGCCGCGCTCGAGCGCGTCATGCGCGAGTATCCCGACACGACGGCGGCGCGGCTCGCGTCGCAACGGCTCGACCGCCTCGCGCAGGACGCGGGCTGAGCGGGCGGGACGGTTTCGGTGGCCGGGCCGTGAGCGGGACGATCGAAGCGAAGGCGGCCCGCGCGGCCCCTGCGGATCGGTCCTCCGTCGCGGCCGCAGCGCGGCTCAAGATCACGGAGATCTTTTTCTCGATCCAGGGCGAGGCGCTCGCGAGCGGCTGGCCCACGGTCTTCGTGCGCCTGACCGGCTGCCCCCTGCGATGCCAATACTGCGACACGGCCT
>DASTSM010000043.1:0-18747 GCA_035760685.1 Gammaproteobacteria bacterium
AGAACGCAGAGCGCGGCGCAAAGCGCCGTCTCTACGGCGCGGGGCGCGACGTCCCAGGCGCGCCGGCAAGCGCGGCGCGCCCGCATCGGCGCGCAGCAGATGCTTGCCGATCAGCCGTTGCTGCTCGGCGCCCTCGGCCTCGCGGCCGGGGCCCTGCTCGGCGCCGCAATGCCCGCCACGGAGCAGGAAGACCGATCGATCGGGCGGCTGCGCGATCGCGCGCTCGAGAAGGCCAAAGGCGCGGGCGCGGAGGGCATGCGGCGTGCGCGCGAAAAGGCGGAACAGCTCGCATCGGAGGGCCGCGAGGCGCTCATGGACGAGGGGCAACGCGCGAACGAAGGGCGCACCGACGCCGACCGCTCGGCGCGCTCGGCCGAGGCGGCGGCCTCGTCGGAGCCATCGAGCAGGATCCCGTCCGACGGTCCGAGCACCGGCACGGAGCGCACCGGCGATCTCCATGCCGAGACCGACGTGCGCGTGACAACCCCGCAGGCCCCAGGGAGCTGAGCCCCGCGGGGCCGGGCCGCGAGCAAGCTCCGGCCGGCCCCGGGGTGGGGATCGGGCTTACGGCCCACCGAAAAGGGAAATCAGCTCGCTGCGGCTCTTTCCGGCCGCCCCGGGAACTTGGAGCTGGCGGGCCAGCGCACGCAGCTCCTCGATCGTCCAGCTGCGGTAGTCGGGCTTCCGCTTCGAAGGCCGGGCGCGCAGGCCGCCGTCGACGCCGGTGACGGGGCAAGCGCCGGGGGTCTCGGACGGCGCTTCCGCGCCGCTCCGTTCCTGCTCCGCCGAAGAGACCGCTATTCGCCGAAGATTTCCCGCTGAATTCATCTCTCTGGCTCCGGATTCGTTTGTCGTCTTCTGCCCGGCAACGCGGCCCGTGTACCGGCCGCAAGAGAGAACGCAAGCAATGTCCGTGCCAGCGGACGGCCCGCGCTGCGCCGCGACCGGCGTCGCGCGGGCCTCGGGATTGCCGCTCTCAGGCGGTAGAGCTCTGGAGCCGCCGGTCTCCGTAGAGGGAGAGCCAGCGCAGAATGTCCTCGCGGCGCACGAGGCCGACAACGCGGCCGCCGTCGACGACGGGCAACTGATTGACGCCCCGCTCGCCGAGAGTCGTCATCGCCTCGAGGCTCGAGTCGCTCGGCGCGACGAAAGCGACCGCGGCCGAGGGCGTCATGATCTCGCGGACGGGCGTCCTCTCCCACTCGCTGCGCGCGAGCTTATGCACGTCCCGCACGCACACCATGCCGACGAGACCCCCGTGCTCGACGACCGGGTACGCGCGCTGATCGCTGCGCGCCACGTGCTCGTCGACGAGCGCCTGCACGCTGATGCCGGGCTCGACCGTCTCGACGCCCGTTTTCATGAGCTTCGACACGGGCACGTCCGCCAAGGTGTCGCGGACCAGCAGCTGCTGATAGCTCCTGATTGCCGCATTGTTGAGGAACCATCCGATCAGCGCGAGCCAGAGGCCGCTGGCGAGACCGGCGCCGAAGGGCGGCACCGGAAAGCCGAAGGCCATTGCGACGCCGACGGCGATCAGGAGCCACGCGACGACCTGCCCGCCGTAAGACGCCCAGAGCGTCGCCTTGTGAAGGTTGCCGGTCGCGCCCCAGATGATCGCGCGAAGCACGCGGCCGCCGTCGAGCGGAAAGCCCGGGACGAGATTGAAGATCGCGAGCATGATGTTGACGGGGCCGAGCCACAGGAGCAGCGTCGCGAGCGGGCTCAGACGGGCGAACGCGCTCTCGGCATCGGCGACGTCGAAGGCCCCGCCGCTCGCCGCCCACCCGAGCGCGGTGAAGGCGATGCCGAGCACGAGGCTGGTCGCCGGGCCCGCGAGCGCCATCCAGAGCTCGGGCTTCCACGCGTGCGGCTCTTCCCGTATCTGTGCCATGCCGCCGAACACGAACAGCGTGATGCGCGGAACGGCGATGCCGTGCAGGCGGCCCACGAGCGCGTGCGAGAGCTCGTGCACGAGCACCGAGGCGAAGAAGAGCACGGCGGCGGCGAGGGCGGTGCCCCACGCGAGCGCCCTGCTCCAATCCGGGTGCCACGTCGGAAATGCCCCGCCGCCGAGGCTCACCATCAAGAGCGCGAAGATGATGAGCAAGCTCCAGTCGAGATAGATATCTATCCCCGCAATACGAGCCAGGTGCACGCCGTTCCGCATACCTTCGGGGTTTCAGCCTTTGCCGATCCCGGGCTCCTTCTTCTCCGCGACCGACGTGCCTTCGGATTTGATCAAGTTCAGCGCGAGGAGCCGATCCGCGACCGCATCGGCAACGGACTCGGCAACGCTCTCGAAGCGCGTTCCGTCGAGCGTCTCCGACTTCGCCGTCCAGATCAGCTCGTTGGTCTTGTTGTCGTACAACGAGCTCTCGATGACGTAGTAGGTGGCCTGTTCCCAGTAGCCCGGCGCGCCGGTGACCTCGAGCGACGAACGCCAGTACCAATAGTAGTTCCAGTGGGGATAGTAGTACCAATAAAACGGGTCGCCCCAAACCACTCCCGGCGGGAACGGCCGAAGGTACGGGCTCGGATTGCGGTAGCGCTGCCGCTCGTCGACCGCGATGAGCCTGAAGATCAGCACGCCGCCCGCGTCGGCCTGCTTGAGCCGATCCTCCATCTGCTCCTGCGTATATTCTTGGCCGGGCTCGAGGACCGAATGACCCGCGACGGCGCGCACGCCGCGCTGCTTCAGCAGGTCCGTCGCACGCGTCTCGAAGTTGCGGCTCTCGGCCTCGGTGTCGAACAGCGCGAGCACGACGACGGGTTCGAGCGGCGGTCCCGAGTAAGTCGGATCCTGCCAGGTGGACGAGAACCGGGTGGGATTGGCCGCACAGCCCGCGAGCACCGCGGCCGCCGCGAAAGCCGTGCACGCGAGACCGATTCGACGGCCCGCGCCGATCCACGGCATGCCCCTTTGTCGCATGCGATGACTCCTGCATCGAAAGCCCTGGCGCAGTGCAATGTCTATGCCACGGCCGAAGCGGAAATCCGCCGACGACGCAAACACTGCAAACGGTAGATCAAAAAATGGCAGAGGCGTCCATAACGAGCGCGCGGGATACCGGGACGACTACGTAGGTAGCTTCTGGCATGCGACTTGCAATCGCCGAGCTACGGCGTCGTGAACAACTCCTGACTCCTCGTCTCTCGACCAGCGCAATGCAACAAGGCCTCGCACAAAGCTCGAACGTCCTCGAGACGCTGCAGCGGTACGCCGATTTGTTCACCTTCGCCCCGGTCGGCTACGTGGTGCTTGGCCACCACGCTCACGTGGAGGATGTGAATCGGGCGGCGGCCGAAATTCTCGGCTACCCGAGGACGTGGATCCTCGGTCAGCCCGTCACCCGGTGGATCGTCAAGAAAGACGTCCCGAGGTTTCGGGAGTACCTGCGCGACGTCTATGCTCGCGGCGAGACCGTCGTCGACGACTTTCGCGTCCGCGACCGCAAGAGCCGGCTTCGCGACGTCCGCCTCGCGACCGTTGCGATGGTGGCGAGGGGCGGGAAACGGCTCTGTCAAGCGTCGATCGAGGACGTCACTCAAGAGCGGCTCGCCGCGCGCGAGGCCCGCCAGCTCCAGGACGAGCTCGCGCACGTCGCCCGGCTGAATTCCTGCGGAGAGATGGTCGCGGCGCTCGCACACGAGTTGAACCAGCCGATCGGCGCGATTTCGTTGTATTGCTCCGCCGCGCTCAAGAGCCTCCGCGGGGAGCGGGACCCGAGGCAGCTCGAGAGCGCGCTCGAGAAAATCGCCGCGGCCGCAAGTCATGCGGCCGGCACGATTCGGAGCCTCCGGAGCTTCCTCGGGAAAGCCGATCCCGTCATCGAGGAGGTCGACGTGAACGGCGTGCTCGCCGATGTCACGCGCATGGCCGGGGCGTACGCGAAGGAGCGCGGCGGCCGGATCGAGGTCGAGCCTGCCGAAGGCCTCGCGAAGTGGCGCGGCAACAAGATTCATCTCCAGCAAGTGCTGTTGAACCTGCTGCAGAACGGCCTCGACGCCATCCATTCGACCGGCTGCGCGGGAGGACGAGTCCTCGTGAAGAGCCGGGAGGAGGAGGAAGAAGGCGTCTTGGTCATCTCGGTCGAGGACACGGGCCCCGGCATGACGCCGATGCAGCGACGCCGCGCCCTCGAGCCGTTCTTCACGACGAAAAAGAACGGCATGGGAGTCGGCCTGCCGATCAGCCGCTCGATCGTCCAGTCCTACGGCGGCACCCTGACCGTCGACTCGGCAGAGTCGGGCGGCACCGTCGTTTCGTTCACGCTGCCAATCAAAAGGTGATTCCCATGTCCGCCGTTGCTTACGCAATCGACGACGATCCGATGTTCCTCGATGCGGTCGCGTTGACGCTCGAGGGCGCCGGCCTCGACGTCAGAGCCTATCGGTCGGGAGAAGAGTTCCTGCGCGGGGAGCGGCCGGATACGCCCAGCTGCCTCGTGCTCGACGTGGGTCTCCCCGACTTGAACGGCCTCAAGCTTCAGGAGATCCTCGCCGAGAAGAACGATCCGATCCCGATCGTGTTCGTGACCGGCCACGGCGATGTGCCGACCTCGGTCGCGGCGCTTCGGAACGGCGCAATCGATTTCCTCGAGAAGCCCGTCAGCGACAGGGCATTGCTCAAGAGCGTCGGCGAAGCGCTTGCATGGGATCGGCGCCGCAGGGAAATCGAGCGCCAGAAGGTCGGCGTGACTCACAAGTTCCGGCGCCTCACGGCCCGCGAGCGGCAGGTCATGGCAATGGTCGTGTCCGACAAGTCGAGCAAGGAGATTGCTCGCGACCTCGGCATCAGCCCCCGCACCGTCGAGCATCATCGAGCGCACATCATGCGGAAGATGCGCGCGGGCTCGCTCAACGAGCTCATCATCATGGCCGTGATCTGCGGAGTGCGCGAGCTCAGGATCTGAGCGCGTCGCCGCGCGCCCGCAGTCGGGCCAGCAGCGGCAAGTGGTCGGAGAGACGGCGCGCCTGCGAGAGCGTGCGGACCTCGAGCACCTCGAGCGGCGGAGCGCACCAGACGCGGTCGAGCGGGAAGAGCGGGAATGCGGCCGGATAGGTCCTCGGCGCAGGCGCCGGCTCGAGGGGCGGACAAAGGCTCCGCTCCGCGACGCCGCGGAGCCGTACGTCGTTGAAGTCGCCGAGCGCGATCACGGGCTGCCCGTCGAGCGCCGCGAGCGCGCGCTTGAGGCGCACGAGCTGGCGGCGCCGCTCGAGCGGCCGAACGCCGAGGTGCGCGGCCATGACGGCGACCTTGGCGAAGGGCGCGGTGATCTCGGCGATGAGCGCATGGCGCGGCTCGCGGCGGGGCTCCGAGAGATCCTCGACGCAGAGCAGCTCGAGCGGCCAACGGCTCATGAGCACGTGTCCATAGTGGCCCGATGCGGTCGCGATCGTCCGCGCGGCGACGCTCGTCCATCCTGCACGCGAGGCGAAATAGCTGAACGGATCCTCGATGCCCGGCAAGGCGACGCGCGCGTCGATCTCTTGCAGGGCGCAAACGTCGGGGGCGGCTTCTTCGATGAGTGCCGCGACGGCCTCGGGGTCGCGTACGCCTCCCCTGCCGACGAAGCTGTGCACGTTCCAGGTCAGAACCCGAATCGCCGAGTCGGCGACGGTCATTTGCAGAACGCGGGCATTTCGATGGCTCGCGTTTGCAAGCGTCATGCCAAACGGCGGCGCGCCCCATCGTGCTACCCTGATCGCAGAGGAGGAGTAAGGAGGAGGAAGCCGTGAAGAAGCTGCTGCCGCTCGCGTTCGTCCTGTTGGCCGCAGCAGCGGCGTGGCTGCGCACGCCCGCCGCGCTCGCCGACGAAGGCATGTGGACGTTCGATAACTTCCCTTCGGCCGCCGTGAAAGAGAAATACGGCGTGACGATCGATCAAAGCTGGCTCGACCGCGTACGCAACGCGGCCGTCCGGCTCTCGTCGGGCTGCTCGGCCTCGCTCGTGAGCGGCGAAGGCCTCGTGCTGACGAACCATCACTGCGTCCGCGACTGCGCGCAGGCGCTCTCGACGGGCAGCACGGACTACGTGAAGAACGGCTTCGCGGCGAACGGCCGCGACGGCGAGCGGATCTGCCCCGGCATGCAAGCCGAGATCCTCACGGCGATCACGGACGTGACGCAACGCGTGAGCGCGGCCGCCGCGGGAAAGACGGGGAGCGACTACGTCAAGGCGCGGGACGCCGCGATTGCCGCGATCGAGCGCGAGGGCTGCGACGGCCGCGAAGCGAAGTACCGCTGCCAGGTCATCACGCTCTATCACGGCGGGCAGTACAAGCTCTATACATACCGCAAATATTCCGATGTCCGGCTCGTGTTCGCGCCCGAGCTTCAGACCGCGTTCTTCGGCGGCGATCCGGACAATTTCAACTTTCCGCGCTACGACCTCGACTTCTCGTTCGTGCGCCTCTACGACGACGGCCGGCCGATCGCATCGCCCGATCATTTGCGCTGGAGCACGACGGCGCCCGCCGACGGCGAGCCCGTGTTCGTCGTGGGGAACCCGGGCACGACGCAGCGACTGCTGACGGCCGACCAGCTCGAGACTCTGCGTGACCTCAGCCTGCCGCATTCGCTGATCCTGCTCTCCGAGCGTCGCGGCCGGCTCATCCGCTTCCGGGAAGAGAGCGGCGAGCACGCACGCATCGCGGAGGATGCGCTGTTCGGCACCGAGAATTCGTTCAAGGCGTACCGCGGCATGGAAAAGGCGTTGCTCGCGCCCGGCTTCATCGAGGCGCGGCGAAACGCGGATTCGGCCCTCAAGGCGAAAGTCTCTGCCGACCCCAAGCTGGCCGAGGAGATCGGCGACCCCTGGGCGGAGATCGCGGCGGTGCAGACGGACCGCAAGCGGCTCTACTTCCCCTACACGTTCCTCGAGTCGAGCGCGGCCTCGGGCTCGGAGCTTTTCGGCTACGCCCGCGCGCTCGTGCGCGCGGCCGAGGAGCGTCCGAAGCCGAACGGCGAGCGGCTCCCGGAGTACACCGACAGCCGGCTCCCGTTGCTCGAGAAGCGTCTCCTCGACGAGCAGCCCGTGTATCCCGAGCTCGAGGCGCTGCAGCTCGAGTTCTGGCTTTCCAAGCTGCGGGAATATCTGACCGCCGATTCCCCGGCCACGCAGACCTTCCTCGGCAAGGACTCGCCCGAGGACCTCGCGGCGGCGCTCTCGCGCTCGAAGCTCTCGGACGCGGCATACCGCAAGCAGCTCTGGGACGGCGGCCGCGCCGCGGTCGAGGCGTCCGAGGATCCCATGATTCGATTCGTGCTGAAGACGGACGAGGCCTCGCGCGCCGTGCGCAAGGAGTACGAGGCGCGCGTCGAGGGGCCGACGGACCGCGCGGCGGAGCGTATCGCGAAGGCGCGCTTCGCGATCTTCGGCACGAGCACGTATCCGGATGCGACGTTCTCGCTGCGCATCTCCTACGGCAAGATCGCGGGCTGGACCGAAAACGGCGTTCCCGTCGCCCCGTTCACATATCTCGGCGGGCTCTGGAAGCGCGCGACCGGCAAGCCGCCGTACGATCTCGCGCCGAAGTGGATCGAGGCCGAGCGCGTCGTCGATCCCGGCGTCGTCTTCGACATGGTCAGCGACAACGACATCGTCGGCGGCAACTCGGGCTCCCCGCTCATCGACGCCAACATGAACGTCGTCGGCGCGATCTTCGACGGCAACATCGAGAGCCTCGGCGGGACGTTCTTGTTCGACCCCGCGGTCAACCGCGCCGTCTCGGTTTCGACGGCGGCTATCACGGAGGGCCTCCGCAAAGTCTATCGCCAAGACGCGCTGCTCGCGGAGCTTACGGGGGACGAGACCGGCGGCGCGAACGGAGGCGCGGCGAGCGGCGCGAGCGGAGGCGGGGCGCTCGGCGCGAACGGAGGCACGGCGAACGGCGCGAGCGAACGCGCGGCGAGCGCCTCGGGCGCGGCGCCCGCGAATGCGGCGATCGGCATCGACGTCGAGGGCATGGACCGCGGCGTCGTTCCCGGCGACGATTTCTACGCGTTCGCGAACGGACGCTGGCAAGCGTCGACGGAAATCCCCGCGGATCGAGCGAGCACGGGCACGTTTTTCGAGGTGTACCAGCAGGCCGAGCGCCGCACGGCGGACGTGATCCGCCAAGCCGGCGATTCGACCCCGCCCGCGGGCAGCGACGCGCGCAAGGTTGCCGACTACTACGCGGCGTTCATGGACGAAGGGGCGATCGAGCGGCGCGGGCTCGAGCCGCTCGATGCGGAGCTATCCGCCATCGACGCGATCTCGTCGCGCGCGGACCTCGCGCGCGTGCTCGGCAGCCGGCTGCGTGCCGACGTCGATCCGATCAACAACACGGATTTCCAGACGGACCGGCTCTTCGGCCTTTTCGTGGCCCAGGGCCTCGAGGATCCCTCGCACAACATCGCCTACTTGCTTCAAGGCGGCCTCGCGATGCCGAGCCGAGACTACTATCTGTCGGACGACGCTTCGATGCAGTCGGTGCGCGATAAGTACCGGACCTACGTCGCCGCCCTGCTCCGCGCCGCGGGCTCCGCGAACGCCGAGACGCAAGCCGGCGCCGTGCTCGACCTCGAGACGCAGATCGCCGCGGCGCAGACGACGCTCGTCGAGAGCGAGGACGTCCACAAGGCGAACACGCTTTGGGCGCCTGCGGACTTCCCGGCCAAAGCGCCGGGCCTCGATTGGTCTCGCTATTTCGAGGCGGCCGGGCTCGCCGACCAAGAGCGCATCGACGTATGGCAGCCGGACGCGATCCCGCGGCTCGCGAAGCTCGTCGCCGATGCCCCGCTCGCCGCCTGGAAGGCCTTGCTGCGCTTCCACACCCTCGACCGCTACGCGCCGCTGCTGCCGAAGACCTTTGCGGATCTCGCGTTCGATTTTCACGGCCGGACGCTGCAGGGCGTGCCCGAGCAGCAGGAGCGCTGGAAGCGGGCCGTGAGCCTCACGAACGCGGACCTCGGGGAAGCGGTCGGCCGGCTCTACGCGGAGAAGTATTTTTCGGCTTCGGCGAAGGCCGAGGTCGAGAAGCTCGTCGCCAACCTGCGCGCGGCTTTCAATGACCGCATCGATGCGCTCGATTGGATGACGCCGGCGACGAAAGAGAAAGCAAAGGCCAAGCTCGCCGCGCTGCGGGTCGGCGTCGGCTACCCCGACACCTGGCGAGACTACTCTTCGCTCGAGATCCGCCCGGACGACGCGCTCGGGAACCATTTACGCGCCGAGCGGCACGAGATCGCGCGCGTCAAGGCGAAGCTCGGCCGGCCCGTCGACCGCGGCGAGTGGTGGATGACGCCGCAAACGGTCAACGCCGTGAACCTGCCCCTGCAGAACGCGCTGAATTTCCCGGCCGCCATCCTCGAGCCGCCGTTCTTCGACGCGAACGCCGACCCGGCCGCCAACTACGGCGCGATCGGCGCGGTCATCGGCCACGAGATCAGCCACAGCTTCGACAACTTCGGCGCCGAGTTCGATGCGCAGGGCCGGCTCGTGAACTGGTGGACGCCCGAGGATGCCGCGCGCTTCAAGGCCGCGGGCGATGCGCTCGTCGCGCAGTACGACGCTTACGAGCCGCTGCCCGGACTGCACGTCAACGGGCGGCAGACGCTAGGCGAGAACATCGCCGACGAGGCCGGGCTCTCGGCGGCCTATCTCGCGTACCGAAAGTCGCTCGAGGGGCAACCTGCCCCCGTCATCGAAGGGCTCAAGGGCGAGCAGCGCTTCTTCATCGCGTACGCGCAGACGTGGCGCACGAAGATGCGCGACGCCGCGCTGCGTCAGCGCGTGACGACCGACGTGCATGCGCCGGCCCGCTTCCGGGCCGCGACCGTCCGCAACCTCGACGGCTGGTACGATGCGTTCGACGTCGAGCCCGGCGCCGCGCTTTATCTCGCGCCGGATCACCGCGTGCAGATGTGGTGATCACGTGCACGCGTGGTGACCACGTGGCTCAGGTGGTGATCAATCGAGCGCGTCGAGGGCCGCGCGCTGCGCCTCGAGGCGCGAGCCGCGCTCCTCGGCGAAGCGCTTGACGCCGGCGAAGATCGATTCCGGATCGAGACGCGCTTCGGCGATGACGTCGGCCTCGAGCCCGCCCGTCAGCCACTGGTTGTCCCAGTCGGCCGTGAGCGAATAGTCGTCGGCCTGGGCGCCGACGTTGCCGAGAGGCCAGACGCGCCGAGTGCCGCCCATGACGAACATCATGTCCTGCTTCGCCCCCGCCGGTAGGACCGAGCGGCGGTAGGACTCCGGCTGGCGCTCGAACAGCTCCTCGCTGACGGCAGCGACGACCTTGACGTTGACCCCGGCCTGCGCGAGCCTCGGCAGCACTTTGACGAGGTTGAACGTCGCGAACGCGCCCTGCGCGACGACGTAGCCGTGCCGCGGGCCGGGCGCGAAGTCGCGAATCACGTACAGCCCTTTGGCCGCCGCGCGCAGATCCGTGTCCGCGAACGCGCTTCGATCGGCGACGGGCAGATCGGGCCGCGCGACCTCGATCACGATGATGCCGACCTTTTTCTCGCGGGCGGCGATTTCGGCCGCGGCGAAATAGCCGGGAGCGACGTCGTTGTAGTCCCAGAAGCTCAGGTTGATGACGTGGCCGCGCGGGAACAGCTTCCACACCTGCGGCGAAAAGATGCCGAAGTGCGTGCGGGCGTCGGCCGCGGTCTCGGGGCCGGAGTGGGCCGCGAGGATGTGCAGGACGCCGGTCTTGAACTTGCTGTCTTGGTTCTGCTGGCTCCAGACGCGCGCGGGGAGATACATGAGAGGCGTAAACGCGCCGTACGTGCCGCTGAAAGCCCAGACGCCCGCGAACTTGTCCGGATCCACCGAGGCGTTCTGGCTCACGAGGCCGATCGCCGTCGACACGTTGCCCGCCTCCTGAATCGCGGCCTTGAGACGCGTGCCGAGCGGGTTGGTGTCGGGATCGTAGTGACCCCAGAGGCTCCCGTGCTCGAGGTTCACGGACTCCGATAGATCGGCGGCCGCGGTCAAGACGCGGTTGCCGGTGACATAGTTGAGCCACTTGATGATCTCGGAGATCGCGCGCCTTGCGCCGGCGGCTTCGCCGGGCTTGCGGAAGAGCGCGACTTTGACCGTCTTGCTCGCTCCCGACACGGCGTTCTCGACGGTGAGATCCTGAGGATCGACGGGAAGGTTCGCGACCTTGAGCCGGTCGTCGAGAAACGGATCGCGCGCGACGTCGACCCGCAACGGAATCTCGTCGACGACGCGGTCGCCGATCTCGACGAGGCGATCCGCGAGCCAGTCGCCGAGGCCGTTCTTGTCGAGCACGGACATCGCGACGTCGATGTTCGTCTTGAACTGCAGCAGCCGCTCGCGCATGTCCGCGACCGGCCCGCCCGACATGCCTTCGAACTCGACGCCGTAGCGCGCCTCGAAGGTTTTCGCGAGCCCGACGATGTACTCGGCGTTCATCTTGAAGCCGTACGGATGGCTCGCGTGACCGACGATCTGCTTCGGCACCGGGACCGGCCAGTAGCCTTTCGTCGTCTTGCCGATGACGATCATCGGGCGCCGATCGGCGGGATCCCAGTCTTCCATCGTCTTCAGCACGTCGAGGATCTGCTTGTAGTCGTGGCCGTCCGGCAGCGTGAAGACGTTCCATCCGTACGACGTCCACTGATCGCGCAGCACGTAGCCTGCCGCGAGCTTGCTCGGCACGACGCCGCCGAGCAGCGCGTCGTCGATGCCCGCGTTGTTGTCCGAGAAGAAAATGCGGAGGCGCTTGCCGGCTTGGACGGCCATCGCCGTGGTCTTGAGCTCCTGGGCGTGGCCCGCGCACATCGCGAACTCGCCTTCGAAGGCGACGATCTTGGGCGAGTCGATGTCGGCGCCCAAGATGTCCCAGAACGCGGCCTTGCCGGCCGCGGTGGCGACGCCGACGCCGGACGGGCCGCCGTTGACGTCGTTCGTGACGTCCGTAGATTCGATGTGGCCGGAAAGCGCGCGGATCCCGCGGCCCTTGGCTTGCGCGAAGCGCGGGTGATCGGCGAGGCCGTGGTCCTCGAGCAGCGTCGCGAGGGCGCCCGCGCCCCGCCGAAAGCCGAGCGCGTCGATCGACAGCATCGCGTGGTCGGGGGCCACGTAGTATCGGCGGTCGCCCGTCGCCGCGTATTTCCGCGCGAACGCTTCGCCCATGATCATCCAGAGCGCGTAGCAGGTCGGCGCGCAATGCCCGGCGGCCAGCATGAATTTATCGCTGTAGGGATGCTTCGGGCGCCGATAGTCGAAATGCAGCCCGCCGCGGTCGCGGCCGGCGAGATGCGTGACGACGTTGAAGGGCGTATACGCCAAAGGCCCGCCGAAATGGCCCGTCTGAGCGTAATTGCCGAGCAGGACCAGCGTCATGCACGTCATGAAGCCTATGTCTTCGAGACGCGTGAGGTCGGCGAGGTCGAGCCGATCGAGGGAGCGAGGAGCCAAGGTTTTGGGTTGTGTGCTCATGGTTGGGCGAGAGTCTAGCCGACGGGGCGAGCGGCGCAAGCGGTGATCTCGAAGATACTCCGGCCGGGCAAGCCGGGAATCTCTACGCCGACCAACGTCGCGAACGTGGGCGCGTAGTCGAGGATGGAGAAGTCGGCCGGCAAGGGGCCCGGCGGAATGCCGGGACCGACGAAGACGCCGAAGCCGTCCGGGCGATGCTCGCCCGTGCGGCCGAACGAATTCCTGCCTTCGACGACGCCGATGCGCGGAGAGTGCGCCCGTATCTCGGCGCCGGCCCCGCTGCCCACGACGATGCTTCCGGTCGGCACCTCGTCGCTCCATACGACGAGGATGTCGGGCAAGTCGTCGAGATGCTCTCCTTCGGCCACGTCCCGTGTTCGGAGCACATCGCGAACGAGACGATGGCCCGTACGCTCGTCGACGATGTCGAGAAGCTCACGGCGGAGATCCGCATAGAACGCGTCCGCCTCGGCGCCGGGCTGCACCCGTCCGTTGGGCTCGCGTCCGGCGAGGTTCAGACGGATGCCGCCCTCGACGAGGCCGTTGTAGACGGGAAAGCAGAGACTCCGTGCGGCGTCGACGCCGAGCGAAGGCATCGTCTTAGCGGTGCCGGCCTCGGCTAGGCGCCGCCGCAGGGGCATCAAGCGCTCGCGCATCGGTTGCGGCAAACGCCGCCAGCCCCGCCCCGCGAGGTCGAGGAGCGCATCGCGAAGCGGCCGACGAAGCGGTTGCGATGGCGGCAACGGCGCGGCAACTCCGAGCCGGATCAGCACGTCATTCAGCAACAGTTGAGCGCCATACCAATACGACATGCCGTGCGCCGAGAACACGACGAACGTAGTCTCGTCGCCGGCCGCAGCGCGGATCTCCCCGATGCCTCGATCGATCGCGCGGTAGACGCGCTCGAGAGGATCGCCGACCGCGGAGCGAATCGCCGCGTCGTGCGCCGGATGCGCGGGGTCGTGGACGTGCCAGCATTGATGACCCGCGCAGTGCGATTCGGTGAAGACTTGGACGCAGAAGTCCCACGATTCCTTCCGCAGCATCGCAAGCGTGAGCTGCGTCTTGCGCTCGACGCCCGCGACGAGACGGCTGACGAAGGCTTCGTAGTCTTCTGCCGATCGCCGCAAGCCGTCGCAGGAGGGGCCGAGCGGATGGGCACCGAAGCTGGACTCGATTTCGCGCTCGAGCTCCCGGGTCGAGGCGCGGAATCCGTATACCGCATCATGGGAGCCCCACTCGACCGTTTGAATTCCGTTGAGATCCTGCGACAGCGCCGAGAGGGGCACGTCGAGAATCGCGACGCGGCGTCCGGCGCGGCTCATGTGCTCCCAGAACGGCGTTCGCTTCACGAGCTTGCGATCCGCCATCGCGTGGTAGTCGTAGCGGCCGGGGCAGAGCTGAATCAGGCTGTGATGGCCATGGTCCGCGGGAGACGTGCCCGTGTAGAGCGACGGCCAAGTAGACCCCACGAAGAAGTGCTCGAGGCCGCGGCTGACGCCGTGCGCGCCGGCCCCGATGAGGCGTGCGAGGTTCGGCAGCACGCCGTCGGCCGCCCAACGCCGGAGCAGCGCGGGGCTCGCTCCATCCATCGCGAGTGCGAGCACTTTGCGCCGAGCGCCGGCGTGGCCGGTGCGGGGTCCTCCGCCCCGCGGCGGCTCGGTGCTTGATCCGTTCCCCCGGGAGTCGTCGTCACCGCGCGCGCTTCGCGGCTCGCCGTAATCGTTTCCGAATCCGCTCACAGCCCCGCCGGCGTCGCCTTGAAAAGGCCTTGAATGAGCTTGCGCGTGAACGGCAGGTAGCGCCAGCCGTCGTTGCCGAGGAGGCAGCGCAGATGCCACACCCACGCTCGCCAGACTCGGCCGGCGCGAAGGTCCGCGCAGGCGGCGCCGTTCACGGCGCTCGTGCGCTTCTGCTCGAGCCTCGTACGGAGCTCCCGGGGCAAGTCGAGCTCGAGCGTCCTGTCGAACGCCGCGGGCAGGCCGAGCTTGCAGGCTTCCGACGTCCACGTCCCTTGCGGCGTGTCGGTGTGGTGGACGAACGTCTCTTGCTCGATGAACGCGAGCCGATGGTGCTGCGCAAGCCGAATGGCGAGATACGTCCACTCGAGATACGCGGGCATGCCGCCGAAGATCTCGGCAGTTACGGAGGCGCTCCGCAGCAGCATGGATCCGGGGCAGAGCCAATTGCGCAACTCGAGCGCGCGAAGCGGATCGGCGGCCAATGCCCGCGCGTCCTCGAACAGCGGCGAATCCCTCCCGCGGCCGCGGTCGATGCCGTTCGATATGACGCCGTCGAGATCCGCATCCGCGGAGAATGGAACGAGCCGTAGTCTGAATGCATCGGGTAAAAGCAGATCGTCGTCGTCGAGCTCCGAGAAGAACGGGGAGTCGACCGCGGCTCTGCCGGCGATGATGGCCGCGGGAAGGCTGGCTTCGTGCAGCCGAATCGTGCGGATGTCTCTGCGCGCGACGACGCTGCTCACGAGGTCGGCATCTGCGCCCGGGCCGTTGATCACGACCAGCGGTATCGCTCGCACGCCGCGCTGTGTGAGCACGCTGTCGATGGCCCGAATCAGCAACGGGGCCCGCTCCGCGCGGGCGAGCGTCGGCATGATCACCGTTATCGTCGGCTCTGCATCCTCAGGCATACTCGCAGGCCAACCGCCGCGGCCGGCGCTTGGGCCCGCTCCCGCTCTCCCCGGACGTATCAATGATACTCGACGCCTTGCACTCGTTGACCACGCGGAAGGACATCGACGCCGACGTATGCATCATCGGCGCCGGACCCGCTGGCCTAGTGGTCGCTCGCCGGCTCTTGCCCACTCGCGCCCGGGTGGTGGTGCTCGAGAGCGGCGGCCTCGTCGAGGAGACGGCGAGCCGAGAGCTCGACGCGGGTCGGGTCGTCGGCGGGCCGTACGCCGACTTGCGCACGGTCCGATGTCGTCGAGTGGGCGGCACGGTGAACCTGTGGAACACCGAGGTCGACGGAAAGCCGGCCGCCAAATACGTGCCTCTCGATCCGATCGACTTCGAGGCCCGCGAGGGCTACGCGCACTCCGGCTGGCCGTTCGGCTACGACGAGATCGAGCCCTGGTATCGAGAGGCGCAAGCGCTCTGCGGTCTGGGGCCTTTCGAATACGGCGCAACGGCATGGTCGCGACCCGGGCGTGAACCGCTCGCGCTCGACGAACGGCTCGTCGAAAGCAAGGTGTATCAGTTCGGCACGGCCGCGCCGTTTCTCGAAGCATCGATCGCTCTGCTTCGCGACGACGACCGGGTCACGCTGCTGCAGCATGCGACCGTCGTCGAGCTCGAAGGGCACGGCGGCGGGCGCAACGCCGACGGCGTCAGCGTCTCGGGCGCCGCCGTCGCCGTCGGCCCTCATGCGCAGCGACTGCGCATCCATGCCGGCGTCTTCGTGCTTGCTGCGGGCGCAATCGAGAACGCAAGACTTCTGCTCGCCTCGGTCGGGCGTGAGGGCAGGAGTCTCGGCAACGAGCACGATCTCGTGGGCCGCTATTTCATGGAGCACCCGCGCGACTACGGGCTCACGCTCCTGCCTTCCGGCCGCTCGTCGCCTTCCCTGCGATCGTTCTTCGAGGAGGCGGCGTTCTACGATCGACATCGAAGCGAAGACGGGACCATCGTGATGGGACGTCTCGCAGTCCCTCCGCACGCGCTCCGGGAGGGCTCCGAGCTGCAAGCCTCCGCGACGCTGATCCCCGCGGTCCCCTCGCCGTCGGTCTGGAGGAGGACGCGTGCGCGGCTGCGCATTTCGCGGACGCCGTCGCGTCAGCCGCCGGCCGATTACCCGCGCGGTGGGCCCGGATGGTCACGTCGCGAGGCATCGTCTCTCGCACCCGCGGGGATGCGCCTGCTCCTGAATCTCGAGCAGGCGCCGCGCCCGGACAACCGGGTCGTTCTCGGCCGCGAGCGCGATGCATACGGTCGGCGGCTGCCGGAGCTGCACTGGCGCTGGACGGAAGCCGAGCAGCGCGCGCTCGAGGAGACTCGCCGGCGCTTCGCAAAAGCGCTCGAGTCCGCGGGCTATGGGCGCGTCCAGGTCAGCGAAGGCACGGCCCCGGATCCGAACGCGCATCACCACGCCGGCACGACTCGCATGCATGCCGATCCGCGCTGCGGCGTGGTCGACGCGAGCTGCCGCGTGCATGGGGTCGAAAACCTGTTCATCGCCGGGGCGTCGGTTTTCCCGACGGCGGGCTTCGCGAACCCGATGCTCACGATGGTCGCGCTCGCGGCGCGGCTCGGCGCTCGACTGGCTCGGAGCTACACCGAACGGGACAGCGGTCGCGACGCGAGCCCACCGGGTCCGTGACGGCGGCGCCTGAGGTCATGCGCCGGCGCCGCGCCGTCTCGACCCCCCTCCCTATGGGCTCACGCAGCTCCAATTCGCCGCGTCCTTGAGGTCCCCGGAGCCTCGATACTGCGCGTATTGCGGATACGGGCAGATAGGCCGCGTGAGGCCCGACTGCCGGTTCTTCCCCATGAGCTCTGCGGGCGCCGCGTCCTTCTCGCGCCACTGCTCGAGGGCGGTCAGCGAGTCGAACGTGTTCGGGCCCGGGCCGCCGCCGCAGTGCTGCATGCCGGGCACGAGGAAGAGGCGCATCCAGTTGGATTGGCCGGGACCCATCTCGCGCAGCACGCTCTCGTAGTAGAGCACTGTGTTCTCGGGCGTGATCGTGTTGTCGTTCCAGCCCGCGTACATGAGCAGCTTGCCGCCCGCGGCTTCGAACGCGCGCAGATCGGGATCGGTCGCGTCGACGAAGCCGACGGCCTTGTCGATGATCGGCATGTCCCGATCGAGGTCGAAGTCGTGCCAATCGTAGTCCGCGTTCTGGAAGCCCAAGATCCGGATCGAGTCGAACGCGAACGCGCCGGGCGTGGCTTGCGAGCTCGCCATGGGCGGGATCGGCACGCTGATCGCCTGGCCCGAGAAGATGAGCTCGCCCTTCCCGTTCTTGAGGCCGCCGTAGTAGTTCTGCACCGTCGTGAGCTCGCCCGGGGTAAGGCACATGTCGCCGCTCGCGCCCGCGCCGCAGGCCAGGGTCTTGAAGTCGAACGAGCACTGCCGCGGGTTGTTCAAGAAGCCCTCGTGCAGCGTGTCGCACTTCGCGAGCACCGCGTCGTTGACGAGCTTGGCCTTCGCTTCGGGCAGCGCCTGGTCCGGGTGCCGCGCGAGCGTCATCGCGCGATACGCGCCGGCCGTGTGCATGTGAATGTGCCGGTTCGCGAGCGCGCCCGCGATGATGCCGTCGTAGTCGCCGGGATAGCGCTGCGCGGCCATGACGCCCTGGCGGCCGCCCGTCGAGCAGCCCTTGTAATAGGAGTAGTCGAGCGGCTTCGAGTAGTAGACGTCGATGAGCCGTTTCGACTTCACGGTCATGTCGTGCAGCGCGCGATACGCGAAGTCCACGATCTTCTCGGGATGACCCAGCGCGAACATGCCGGCCGGGCCGTCGGCGGCGGAGTGCCCGGTGTCCGTGCCCGCGGTCGCGTAGCCGCGCCGCAGCGCCTCCTGCATGTCGCCGTAACCCTGGATCGAGCCGGCCCAGCCGCCGTTGCCGACCGCGAGGAACTTGCCGTTCCAATTCTGGGTCGGCAGCCAAAGGTCCACGTTGATGTTCGAGTCCGCCGTCGGCTTCAGCACCATCTGCACGCGGCAGTGCTCGGGGATCGGCTGCGGCGGGGGCGGCGCCGGCCTGTTCGCATTCCGGGCCGCGCCGCCCTGCGCGCCGGCGGGCCGCGGTCCGCCCTGCGCGCCCGCGGGGCGCGGTCCGCCCTGCGCGCCCGCGGGGCGCGGCGGAGTGAAGATGCCCTCCGCGACCGTCTCGGCCGAGGTGATCGTGCCGCGCTCGATCGGCACGGCGGCCAGTTGCTCGCAAGGCACGTTGAGCAGCGCAGAGACCTGCGCTGCAAGCAGTAGGTTGATCATCGTTCTCCCCTTCCGAAGATGTTCGGCGCCCCGCGGAAGCATAGTCGAGGCTGCGCGCCGGCGTCCAAGAAATGGAATGTCAGCCGCGAACGCGCGCGCCGGAACCATGCTGCGACGACCGGGCTCACCATGGCAGCGCGGTCCCGTCGATGAATAGCGGCCGACCGCTGTCTTCGAGCGTCAACCGATCGATGAGCTCGATTAGCCCTCGGACCGAATCGGAAGGCTTTGCCTGCTGCGCAGCGTTCTCGGGACCGATGAGCTCCCGCAGCATCGCGGTGTCGGTCGGCGGCGGCGCAATGACGCCCACGATGACGCCGCGCCC
>DASTSM010000044.1:0-2450 GCA_035760685.1 Gammaproteobacteria bacterium
CTAGCCGGCGCGGACCTCTTCCGCGCCCGGACCTCATTTCCCCTCGCGGCTCGAGCTCGTCCTGCATCTTGCCTGCGGATCGGCGATTCCGCGGGCGGCATTGTGTCTGCATCCCGCCTCGCCGAAACTCACGGCGTTTTCGGTCGTCCGTCTCTCCGGAGGAATGCCGCCCCATGTCGAAGCCGAGCCCGAAAGCCCCCCGCATCGCGCCGCCGCCGCACCCTCGTCGCCGGCAAGAGCCGCTGCCGGATCAGGAGCCGAAGTCCGGCGAGGACGATGCCGACGCGCCGCGTCGCGTGCGCACGCTGCTCGAGAGCCCGAGCTACCGCGAGGCCGAGGCCGACGTCGATTTCCTGAGCGGCTACGAGACGCGCGGGGTACGTCTGCAGATCGACTACGCGAAGGCCGAGACGCTCCTCGCGGAGTACGGCGTCGCGCACACCATCGTCGTGTTCGGAAGCACGCGCATCAACGAGCCGTCGGCGGCGCGCCGTGCCGTCGAGACCCTCAAGAGCAAAGTCGCGGCCGCCCCGAACGACGAGCGGCTGCGCGGGCGCCTCGCGCGCGCCGAGCGCGTGCTCGCGAAGAGCCGCTACTACGACGTCGCGCGCGAGCTCGGCCGCCTCGTGAGCACGGCCGGCGCGAAGGCCGTTTCGGGTGTGGCCGGCGGGAAGCCCGGCGCGGGCGTCGTCGTGCTCACCGGCGGCGGGCCCGGCATCATGGAGGCCGCGAACCGCGGTGCGTTCGACGCGGGCGCGAAGACGGTCGGGCTCAACATCACGCTGCCTCACGAGCAGTTCCCGAATCCCTACATCACGCCCGAGCTCTGCTTTCGCTTTCACTATTTCGCGATCCGGAAGCTTCACTTTCTGCTGCGCGCGCGGGCGCTCGTCGCGTTTCCGGGCGGCTACGGCACGTTCGACGAGCTCTTCGAGACGCTGACGCTCGTGCAGACGCGCAGGATGGAGCCCGTGCCGATCGTGCTCGTCGGCGAAGACTACTGGCGCCGCGCGTTCGACGTCGACTTCCTCGTCGACGAAGGCACGATCGACCCCGAGGACCGGGACCTCTTCTGGTACGCCGAGAGCGCGGAGGAGATCTGGCACGGTATCCTGCACTGGCACGAGGTCAACGGCCGTCCGTTGATCTGACCGCAATCTCCCGAGGGGAGGAGGAGAGTCAAGTGAAGCTCGAATTTCACGGCGCCGACGAGGGCGTCACGGGGTCCTGTCATCTCGTCGAGTGCGCCGGCAAGCGGCTCCTCGTCGATTGCGGTCTCTATCAGGGCCGGCGCGAGCTCGACGAGGAGAACGCGGAGCCCTTCGGCTTCGACGCGGCCGGCATCGACTTCGTGCTGCTGACGCACGCGCATCTCGATCATTGCGGCCGGCTCCCGCTGCTCGCGAAACGCGGCTTCCGCGGCGAGATCGTCACGACGTCCGCGTCGCGCGAGCTCGCGCGCCTCGTGCTGCTCGACGCCGCTCATCTCCAGGAGGAGGAGGCCTCGCGCCGGCAGCGCGAGGGCAGCCGGCACAAGGGCGGCGACGGCGCGGGCCCGCTCTATACCGAGCTCGACGTCCTCAACGCCTTCGATCTCTTCGGACGCAGGGCCGAATACGGCGTGCCGCTCGAGATCGCGAGCGGGATCCGCGCGACCTTCATCGACGCCGGTCACATCTTGGGCTCGGCCTGCGTCGTGCTCGAGCTCGAGGAGCGCGGCGTGAAACGCAAGGTGCTCTTTTCGGGCGATCTCGGCAACTCGGGCCGGCCGCTGCTGCGCGACCCCGTGCGGCCGCCCGAGGTCGATGCCGTCGTCATGGAGACGACGTACGGGGACCGCAATCATCGCGCGATCGCCCCGTCCGTGGAGGAGCTCTACTCCGCGATCGACGACGCGTTCCACCGCGGCGGCAACGTCGTGATCCCGACCTTCGCGCTCGAGCGCGCGCAGGAGATCCTTTACTACCTGCGCGCGGCCGTCGACTCGGGCCGCCTGCCGCGCGCGATGCAGGTCTTTCTCGATTCGCCGATGGCGATCTCGGCGACGGAAATTTTCAAGCGCCATCCCGAATGCTACGACGAGGCCACGAAGCGGCTCTTCGCCGAGGGCCGCGATCCCATGTCCTTGCCCGGCCTCCACATGACGCGCGAGACGTCGGAGTCGAGGGCGCTGAATCGCATGACGGGCGGCGCGGTCATCATGGCGGGCTCCGGCATGTGCACGGGCGGGCGCGTGCGTCACCATCTGAAGCACAACTTGGGGCGGGCCGCCTCGGCCATCGTCTTCGTCGGCTACGCGGCCGTCGGCACGCCCGCGCGCAAGATCATCGACGGCGCCGACGCGGTCTCGATCTTCGGCGAGGAGATCGCGGTGCGCGCGAGCGTGCACACGATCAACGGCTTCTCGGCGCACGCCGACCAGTCCGAGCTCCTCGCGTGGCACGTCCGCA
>DASTSM010000045.1:0-5495 GCA_035760685.1 Gammaproteobacteria bacterium
GTCGGGCGGCTGCGCACGCCGGAAGGCGTGCGGCTCGCCGTCGAGCTCGCGGAGCTCGTCGGCGCCTGCACGGGCACGAGTGCGACGCAGGGTCCGATGAGCTTCCCGCAGCGGCATCCGCTTTGCGGTCCCGGAGCGAGCACGAAGTACGACTTCACGCTCGGGCTCGAGACGCCGGTCCCCGACGTCGCCATCATCGGGCCGCGCGTCCAATCCCTCGTGGACACGCGCGACTCCATGCACGTCGGTTTCGGCGGGCTCCGCGCGAACTCGCCGCCCGATCGCTTCGGCCGCGAGCCCGTCAAGGTCGCGATGCAGCTCGACGCCGACGCCGAGGCGAGCCTGCCCGCGATCATCGAGGCCGTGCGCCGCCAGATCACGGGCAGCCGGCGCGACGGGATCGCGCGCCGCGCCGACGCACACGCGCCCGCAAACCATGCGGCGCACGTCGCCGAGCTGCGCAAGGCGCTCGACGACAAGCGCATCGGCTGGGACGCGAGCCCCGTCAGCACCGCGCGCATCTATGCGGAGCTTTGGCCGCTCATCATGAACGAGGACTGGTGCCTCGCGTCGCCGAGTAATTTCTCGGGCGCGCACCATCGCGAGCTCTGGGATCACAACCGGCCGTACAGCTACCTCGGCGGCCAAGGCGCCGGGGGCATGGGCTACGGCGCGGGCGCCTGCGCGGGCGCCGGGCTCGCGGCCAAGAGCCGGAATCGCTTCGTCGTGAACATCCAGACCGACGGAGACATGAACTACGCACCCGGCGCTCTCTGGACGTCCGTGCATCATCGTCTGCCCGTGCTCACCGTCATGCACAACAACCGCGCCTGGCATCAGGAGCTCATGTTCCTCGAGTTCCTCGCCGGCGTGCGCGGACGGGGAACCGACCGCGCGCACATCGGGACGACCCTGCGCGATCCGTTCATCGATTACGCGAAGATGGCGGCGGCCTACGGCATGGCCGGAGAGGGCCCGATCAGCGATCCCGCGCAGCTGCCCGCCGCCCTCGAGCGAGGCGTCGCGTCGGTCAAGCGCGGCGAGCCCTACATGATCGACGTCGTCACGCAGCCCCGCTGAGCGGCTCGGGAGAAAACGAAAAATGAAGCGTGCATGCAAGCTCGAAGCGGCGGCCGCGGCCCTGCTCTTGTCCTTCGGCGTCGGCGGCATTGCGGCCGCTCAGAACGGAGGCGGCGGCGCGCCGACTTCGGCCGGCGACTCGTCCTCGGCGGCCGCAGGAAACGCGGCGCACGGCAAGCAGCTCTACTACGCGCACGGCTGCTACGGCTGTCACGGGTACAACGGCGAGACGGGCGTGCGCGATCTCGTCGGCACGAACAGCCCGATCATCGCGAACATCGACGTCTTCATCGCGTTCCTGCGCGCCCGCGCCGATCAGGCGCCGACGCTGCCGTCGACGCGTATGCCGAACTTCTCGGCGAACGCGCTGCCCGACGCCGACGCGCGCGACATCTTCGCCTATATCCGCACATTCAAGCTCGACGCGCCGAGCGTGGAGCAGATCCCGACGCTCGTGAAGATCCTCGAATCCGCGGAGCGGCCGTACCGCCCGGCGAGCGACTGATGCCTCACGTCGGCTCGCCGAGCTCCCAGGTCACGGCCTTCGTCTGCAGGAAGGCCTCGAGCCCCTCGACGCCGTGCAGGCGGCCGAGGCCGCTCTCGCGGTAGCCGCCGGTCTCGGCCTCGGGCGCGAAGCGCATGTGCGCATTGATCCAGACGCTGCCGCTCCGGAGCGCGGCGGCGGCGCGCTGCGCGCGCGCGAGGTCCTTCGTCCAGACGCTCGCGGCAAGCCCGAAGCGGCTGTCGTTGGCCTTCGCGACGCCTTCCTCCTCGGTCCGAAACGTCTGCAAGCTCAGCACGGGCCCGAAGACCTCCTGCGTCAAGAGCGGCGACTCGCGGCTCCGCACGCGGACGAGGCTCGGGCCGATGAAGGCGCCGGCGGCGAGGCGGCCCGCGGCCGGCTCGCCCTCGAGGACGACCTCGTCCGAGGCGCGCGAGCGCGCGACGAGATCGCGGACTCGGTCTCGGCTCGCGCGATCGATGAGCGGGCCGAGCTCGGTCGAGGGCGCGTCGGCCGGGCCGAGCTCGAGCCGCTCGAGCTCGGCCTTGAGGCTCGACTCGAGACGCGCCGCGATCGACTCCTCCGCGATGACGCGGCTCGGCGCGACGCAGACCTGGCCCGCGTGATTGACGGCGGCACGCGCGAGCGCGCGCGCCGTGCGCTCGAGATCCGCGTCCGCGAAGACGACGCAGGGCGCGTTGCCGCCGAGCTCGAGGTTCAGGCGCTTCAGCGTCTTCGCGCCCGCCTCCATGATGAGCTTGCCGACCTCCGTGCTGCCCGTGTAGCTGATCATGTCGACGTCGGGCGAGGCGACGAGACGCTTCGCGACGTCGTGCCCCGTCTCGACGAGCAGATTCACGACGCCGGACGGCAACGCGGGGACGGCGGCGAGCTGCCTCATCACCTTCTCGCTCACGAGCGCCGCTTGCGGCGCGGCCTTGACGACGGCCGTGCAGCCGGCCGCGAGCACGGGCGCGAGCGAGCGGATCAGCAGCGCGATCGGCGCGTTCCAGGGCACGATGATGCCGACGACGCCGACGGGCTCGCGCGCGAGCATGACGCGCTGACCGCGGTCGACGTCCATGACTCGGCCGAAGATGTTGCGGGCGAGGCCCGCGTAATAGCGGCACTCGGAGATCGCGCCGGCGACCTCGTGCCGGCAGTCGGCGATGAGCTTGCCGTTCTCCCGCGCGAGGTCCGTAGCGAGCGCTGGCGCGATCGCCTCGAGACGGCCCGCGAGCTCGAGCAGGACCTCGGCGCGCACGCGCGGGCGATGCGGCCAATCGCCGCGATCGAATGCGCGCCGCGCCGCGGCGATCGCCGCGTCCGCGTCGGCGGCGGTCGCCGTCGCGAACTCGCCGAGAGTCTCACCCGTGCTCGGGTTCACGCTCGGCGACCTCGCGTCCGAAAGCCGCCACTCGCCGTCTATCCAAAGCTCCGCCGTCGCCGACATGTTCGCCCTCCCGAGCGCTCGGAGCGCTCGCCGCTGCGGCCGCCGGAGCGAAAGGCTAGACGAACCGCACGAATCGATTGTCGTCGTCGACGAGAATCGCTTGCGGGCTGCCGGGCTCCGCGGCCGGATGGAATCCCATGATGATGATTTTCTCGCCGGCGCGGATCAAATGGGCGGCGGCACCGTGCATGCCGATCGTCCCCGAGTCCCTCGGCGCCGGAATCACGTACGTCTCGAGACGCGCGCCCGACGTGAGGCTCACGACGAGCACCTTCTCGTACGGCCACAGGCCCGCCCGCTCCATGAGGTCCTCGTCGATCGCGATGTTGCCGACGCAGCCGATCTCGGCTGCGGTGACGCGGGCCTGATGAATCTTCGAGCACAAGACGAGCCGCGTGTCCTCTCCCTGCGTGAGCTGCATATCCCCCCCTTGCATTCCTTGAGCGGCACGCGGATTGTCCGGACCTCAAGGCCCGGCCGCAAGGTTTTCGGTCGGGCGCCGGCGGAGGACCCGTTCCGGTTTGTGGTACATTGGCGCGACCATCGGGTCGCCGGCCGAGCCGCCGAACCGGCTCGAGCGGGTGATGACCGAGGGGGAACGATGAAGAGAACGACACTCGTGGGGCTCGTCGCCCTAGCGATTGCGCTGCCCGCCGTGGCCTCCGGGCAGACGCCGGACGAGCGGCGCGCGAAGCTCGGGACCCTGATCCCTCACCACGAGGGCCAGCTCGGCGCGCTCGCACCTGAGAATCTCAAGAAGGAGCGACCCGCCCCGCCCTTCGATTTGACCGGCACCTGGTTCGTCGACCTGAGCCACGCCTTCTCCGACTTCATGTTCGGCCCGCCGTATCCCGAGTTCATCGGTCAGGCGAAGGCGGATTTCGAGGAAGGCCAGCGCATGCGCGCGCAGCACAAACCCTATCGCGACGCGATCGGTCAATGCTTCCCGGCCGGCCTGCCCATGATCATGACTCGCGTGTGGCCCATCGCCATGGTGCAGCTGCCGACCGTCATCTACATGGTCTCGAACTTCAACGACAGCTTCCGGCAGATCTTTCTCGACGGGCGAGACTGGTCCGATCCGAGCACGATCATCTACACGTACAACGGCGAGTCGATCGGGCACTGGGAGCGCGACACGCTCGTCGTCGACACGCGCTACATCGAGACCTACAACCATTACATCGACACCGGGATCCCGATCTCCGAGGACTTTCGCGTCCAGGAGCGCATCAAGCTGCTCGAGGACGGCCAGGTGCTGCAGATCGAATACATCATGACGGATCCGAACAACTGGGTCGGCGAATGGCGCAGCACGAAGCGCTGGCTCAGGGTCGACAAGACGGACATCGGCGAGGTCGAGTGCCTGCCGGATCTCAACGACAACCTCCCGAGCACCCAGGCCGGACGGGCGGGTCTCGAGAAGTGACTTCTCACGAGGTAGCGACGATGAAGACGATGCAAAGACTCGCGCTGATCGCGAGCGGCCTGCTGGCCGCCTCTCTCGGCGCCGCGCCCGCGTTCGCGCACCATTCGACGGCGGCGTTCGACAACGGCGAGGTCATCAAGATCGAGGGCCAGATCAAGCAGTTCCGCTGGATCAATCCGCACGCGTCCATCAAGATCGAAGGCAAGGCGTCGAACGGCATCAACGGGCTTTGGACCATCGAGATGACCGCGCCGAACGTCCTCATCAACGAGGGCTGGACGCGCGACGCGCTGAAGCCCGGCGATCAGGTCACGATGTACGCGAGCCCGCTCAAGAACGCGATCACCCTGAAGGACGGCAGCCAAGGCGGGCTTTACGTCGGCGTCGTGCTCGCGAACGGCTCGACGCTCGGCCGCGTCGACGGCAAGCCGCCCGAGAATTCCCGCAACTGATCGACTGACCGACCGCGGCTCGAATCAGCGCGCCGCGAGGCGCGCGAATCGAAGCCGCATCTCGTGCACGCGCGAGACATACGCGGCGAGGTCGTGCGCGCCGCACCGCTCGCCGGGCGCGACGCGGAAGGCGTGACGCGCGAACCTCGCTCCCGCGCCGGCGCCGCAAAGATGGATCACGGTCGCGAGATCCTGCTTCTGCTCGAGCGTCGCGCCGCCGACGTCGTCCCGCGCGAGCGTGGCCGAGACCTTGCGATCGAGATAGGCGGACGCGAGCTCGACCGCATGGCTCGGCAGCGTGCGCGTGTAGAGCGCGTTGAACCAGCACGACTTCAAGTCGGTCCATTTCCCCTGCTCCACGACGCGATGGCGGTGGATGCAATAGCGGCGCGCCTCGGCGAAGGTTCCATTGGTCATCTGATAGAGGCCGACCGAGCTCGACGCCGGCCGATAGATCTCGAAGGGCTCGAGCGTGAACGCGAAGCGCCAATAGGTGCGCGCGACGGGGTTGCCCGACGCCTCGACCTGGGCGAGGGCTGCGAGCAAGTCGGGAGTCATGACGGCCGTCGAGTGGCGCCG
>DASTSM010000046.1:0-15487 GCA_035760685.1 Gammaproteobacteria bacterium
TCGGCCAGCGGCCGGTTCGCCATCCGGAGCCAGCGCCGCGGCGTGACGCCGTTCGTCTTGTTGTTGAAGCGCTCCGGGAAGAGCTCCGCGAGGTCCTTGACCGTGGTCGTGCGCAGCAGCTCCGAGTGGATCGCCGCGACGCCGTTCGTGCTGTGCGAGCCGACGATCGCGAGGTTCGCCATGCGCACCTTCGGATCCGGTCCCTCCTCGATGAGGCTCACGCGCTCGACGCGCGCCTCGTCGCCTCGATACCGCTGCCGCACGGTCTCGAGCAGCCGCCGGTTGATCTCGCGGACGATCTCGAGGTGACGCGGCAGCAGGATCTCGAAGTAGCGCACGGGCCAACGCTCGAGAGCCTCGGGAAGCAGCGTGTGGTTCGTGTACGCGAGCGTGGCCTGCGTGATGCTCCACGCGCGATCCCACTCGAGCCGCGCCTCGTCGAGCAGGATCCGCATGAGCTCGGGCACTGCGAGCGCCGGGTGCGTATCGTTGAGCTGAATGGCGGCCTTCTCTGGCAGCCGCGTCCAATCGTCGTGGCGCCGGCGGAATCGACGCACGATATCGGCCAGCGTCGCCGCGACGAGAAAGTATTCCTGGATGAAGCGCAGCCCCTGTCCCATGCTCGTCGAGTCGTCCGGATAGAGCACGCGTGTGACGGATTCGGCGCCGAGCGTCTCGGCGAGCGCGCCGACGAAATCGCCGCTGCTGAACTCGCGGAAGTCGAAGAAATCGGGCGCCGCCGCGCCCCAGAGCCGAAGCGTGTTGATGGTCTTGCCGCCGTAGCCGACCACGGGGCGGTCGTAGGGAATGCCGAGCAGCTTCGCGGGCCGGCCCGGGATCGCGCGCAGCACCCCGTCGTGGATCTCGAACGAGGCGTTGAACGCGACCTCGACCTGCTCGTTCGGCCGCGCGACTTCCCACGGATCCGGCCGGCGCAGCCAATTGTCCGCCTCCTCGTGCTGCCAGCCGTCGCGGATCGACTGCTTGAAGATCCCGTACTCGTAGCGCAAGCCGTACCCCATGCCCGGCAGCTCCATCGTCGCCATGGAGTCGAGAAAGCAGGCCGCGAGCCGGCCGAGGCCGCCGTTGCCGAGGCCCGCGTCCGGCTCCTCCTCGAGCAGCGAGAGGACGTCGAGATGCTTGAGCTCGATCGCCTGCTTGACCAGCGGCTCGAGCATCAGGTTCGTGACGTTGTTCGACAGCGAGCGGCCGATCAGAAACTCGAGCGACAGGTAGTAGACGCGCTTCGGATCCTCGCGATCGTACGTCTTCTCCGTTTGCAGCCAGCGCTGCGCGAGCACGTCCCGCACGGATCGCGCGACGGCCTCGTAGCGCTCGCGTGCTCCGGCCGCGCTCAAATCGACGACGTCATCGAAGATCAGATGACGCTCGTAAAGCGCATTGTCCGTGCCCGCGAACTTGAGCGGCCCGCAGCCGTATTGCGCGAGCAGGTTCGCGGTTTGATCGGCTGCTTTGGTGCTGATTGCCGTGCTCATCGCAGAAAACCTCGGTTAGGCCTCGGCCGCCGCAGCCGCCGGCCGCCCCAGCGTGCGCGCGAGCTCGTCGACCTGGGCGCGGTAGCCCGCGTGCTCGGAAGAGCCGGGCGGCGAGTAGTTCAGGTTCTTGACGAGACCCATGAGCGTCGTGAAGAAGCTCCGTGCCTCGTCCTTGCCCGTGAAGGGATAATCGCGCTTGATGAGCCCGCGCACGAGATTGAACGTGTCCTTTTGGCGCTCGAGCGGCACGGACACATCCACGGGATCGTAGGCGTCCTGCTGCAGATAGACCATGTCGAGCAGCAGCGACTTCTGATACGTCACGTAGTCTTCGAGCGTGACGCCTTCTTCGCCCGTCACCTGCATCATTTGATAGATGCCGTCCCCTCGGGACAGCAGCGCCGCGAGATCGCGCACCTCGTCCGCCCACCCGGGCTGCACGTTCGACTCGAAATAGCCGCGGAGCTGATCGAGGTACCGCGACCAGGAGATCAGGGGATCGACGGCCGGGTAGAAGCGCTTGTAGGCGCGCGCCGAGGAGAGGCCGAGAAAGGTCTTCACGGTGCCGAGCGTCGATTGCGTGACGGGCTCGTCGAAGTTGCCGCCCGCCGGGGACACGGTGCCGATCATCGTGAGACTGCCGATCGAGCCGTCGTTGGTCCTGATGACTCCCGCCCGCTCGTAGGCGCCCTTGATGGACGAGTCGAGGTAGGCGGGGAAACCCTCCTCGCCCGGAATCTCCTCGAGCCGGCCCGAGGTCTCGCGCATGGCCTGCGCCCAGCGGGACGTCGAGTCGGCGATCAAGAGCACGTTGAGTCCTTGCTGCCGGTAGTACTCGCCGAGCGTAATGCCCATGTAGATCGACGCCTCGCGCGCGGCGACCGGCATCGATGAGGTATTGCAGATGATGACCGTGCGGTCCATGAGGAGCCCGCCGCGCGGATCCTCGAGCTTGGTGAAATCCTCGATCGTCTCGAGCACCTCGCCGGCGCGCTCGCCGCAGGCCACTTGGATCACGACGTCGGCCGTCGAGAAGCGCGCGATGAGGCTCTGGAGCACGGTCTTGCCGGCGCCGAAAGGTCCCGGTATGCAGGCCGTGCCGCCGAGCGCGATCGGGAAGAAGGTATCGATGAGGCGAATCGTCGTCGCGAGAGGCTCGGAGGGGAACCGGCGCTCGCAGAGCCCGCGCCGCAGGAGGCGTTCGGGCAGCGGCCGCCGCACGGGCCACTCCTGTGCGAGCTTGATCGCGCGCCGGTGTCCGCCCGCGTCGACGACCTGCGCGACGGGATCCTCGACCGTGAAGTCGCCGGCCTCGATGGACTCGAGCTCGACGTCGCCCGCGAGCCCGAAGGGCACCATGATCTTATGGGTGAAGCGGTGCTCCGGCACGGTCCCGATCACGTCGCCGGCGCGCAGCCGCTCGCCGGGCTCCCGACTCGGTGCGAAGCTCCACTTGCGCTCGAGGTCGAGCGCGGGCAGGGCCTTGCCGCGAACGAGGAAGAAGCCGTCGCGCTCGGCGAGCGCGCGCAGCGGATTTTGCAGGCCGTCGTAAATCATGCCGAGAAGCCCGGGACCGAGCGTCGCCGAGAGCAGCTCGGGCGTCAGATCCACGCGGTCTCCCGCGCGCACGCCCTGCGTCTCCTCGAAGATCTGGAGGTCGCCGCGGTTGCCGTGCACGCGCAGCACCTCGCCCTTGAGACTCGCGTCGCCGGTGTGCACGAAGGCTATCGCGTTCTTCATCATCGGCGCCGCACTCTCGACGGTCACGATGTTGCCCGTGACGCCGACGACGCGCGCTTCGACGGAGCCGCGCTGAAGAGACCCGCGTTTTTCGGCCGACGCGCGCGCCTCGGCGGATCCCAGAGCTTCAGTAGATGCTGGCGTATTCACCTAGTGCCTCCTCGACGAGTCCCTCGAACCGCGCGCGGCCCCGCTCGGCGTCGAGCTGCTGCCACATGCGCATTCGATTCCAGCGAGCGACGTAGATCACGACCGCCTCGAAGCTGAAGTAATAGTCGTCGGCGCGCTTGCGCAGGTACTCCCACGTCGCGCCGAGCACGTAGCGCCGATAGAGCTCGAGCAGGTCCCCCTCCGCAAGCATGCGGTCGACCTCGGGAATGGAGAAGAAGGGCACGCGCAGCTTGAAGTCCGGATCCTTGAAGTTGCGCCGCACGTGCTCGAACCATCGGCCCACGCCGGCGCTCGGGGGGCCGAGACCGAGACGCCGTGCCCTCAGGGCGACGGCGATCATGCGCACGTCGAAGACGTACTCGAGGAGCTCGCGGGCAAGGGGATTGCGAATGCGCTGCATGAGCTCGCCGTAACGGTGCACGACGGCGGCGTCGTCGGCCTCGTCGAACTGCTGGCTCCAGCCGAGCACGGCGTACATGCGCGAGATTTCCTCCGCGTCGTCGGGATGGAGCATGCGCAAGCGCATCTCGAGCCGCTCGGGCGTGATCGGCACGCGGCCGTCGACGCGCGGCGGCAGCGCCGGCAAGCTCGCGACGAGCATGTAATAGCGGCGCGAGGGAAGCCGGAGCCTCATTTCTTTTTCGCACCTCGGGCCGGCTTCGCACCGGCTGCGTCCTTGCGTGCATCGGCTGCCGCGGGCTCTTGGCCGTCGGGGGCCACGGCGCCACGGAGCAGCGCGCGGTAGCGAGGCAGCATGTGCTTCAGCAGCAGCTCCGTGATGGACGAATCCGTGAGATCGATCTCGACGTCCTCGTCGACGAGCCGCACGAGTATGCCGCCCTCGCCTCCCGGCGCGACGCCGAACCTCATGCCCTCGCGCAGCACGCCGCCGCCGAGCGACAGCACGAAGTGCATGAGGGTGCCGGGCTTCGCGGCCTCGGGCGACTTCTGCAGATCCTCGAGGGACACGAGCTCGGGCGGCAACAGCAGCTCGCCGCGCTCGCCCGTCTTGGAGGCCCGGCCCGCGACCTCGAGGATGAGCCGCTCGAGAAACGCGGGATCCGCGAGGACGCCCTTGACGAGCCCGCGGAGCCGCTCGGTGAACGCCTTCAGCATGTCGCCCTCGAGCGCCAAGATCGTGTCGCGCATCGCGAGACGAATCGCGTCATCGGCGCCCGCCTTGAGCTTTGCGGCATCGTTCGTCGCCTGGGCGATGACGGCCTCCGCTTGGCGCCGTGCATCCGCGACGATCCCGGCCGCCTTCCGCTCCGCCTCGGAGACGAGCGCGTCGGCTTGGCTCCGGCCCTGCGTAATACCCTCCTCCCGCAGACGGCCGATCAGCGCCTCGACGCCGGTCGACTCGGGGACGGCGGCAGTCGCTTCGTTAGCCCGTGCCATGACCTCATCCTCCCGGAATCGCGGCGCTCACGATGAGCGCGAACACGAACGCGAAGACCGCGAATCCCTCGACGATGGCCGCCGGCGTGACCGACAGCCCGAAGATGTCCGGCTTGCTCTTGCTCGCGTTGATGGCGGCCGCGCAGCACTCGCCCTGCAGCACCGCGGTGATGAGCAAAGCGAGGCCCGCCAGCACGCCGACGCTGAAGAGCCCGCCCGACGACTGCGCGTCGACGGGCCGGTTCAGCGTGAACATGACGACGATGCCGTAAATGACCATCGTCGACGGAAGAACGGACACGCCGATATACCGCCCGTAGCCGCCGCTGACCTCGAGCAGCGCGCCGCACGCGGCCTTGCCCGCCCGTGTGCACCCGATCGCGCTGCCGACCGCGGCGAGGGCGACGGGACCGTAGATGCCTATCCATCCCAACAGTGAGCTGCCCATCCGAAGACTCCTTATATATGCGCTATTGGCGCACTCTCTTTGCAAAAGCATCGAAGCGCCGGCCCTCGTCGGGGACGCTCCACGAGAAGAACTCGATCAGGTTCAGACGCAGCGAGTGGACGACGCCGCTCATGATCCCCATGACGAAATTCAGGGTGTGCCCGGCGAGCAGAATCAGCACGCCGAGCAGCACGCCGACCCCCTTGATCCCGAACGATGCCGCGGCGAGCTGGTTGAAGACCTCGGCGAGCTTGAGGGCCGCGAGCCCGAGCGCGAACAGCCTCAAATAGCTCAGCACGTCGCCGAAGGCCTTGGAGACCTGGGTCGCCGCTTTGAGGCCGTCGGCGAGCCGCCCGAAGAGATGCCGCGGCGCGAAGCTCAGCGGGCGCTCGCTGCTGAAGAGCAGCACGAGCGCCGCGCCGGCCGCGAAGCCCGCGACGCCGGCGCGCTTCAGCCCCGCGAGCGGCGCGTACGCGTTCGCGAGGCCGATCGCGAATACGCCGAGAATCGCCGCGGCCCAGCCGAGCGGGCCGAGCGCTGCCGGCGAGCGCCGCCGCCCCCACGCGCTCACGAGATTCGCGATCGTGAGATGCGCAACGCCGACCCCGATCGAGATCCACATCATGAGCGCTTGATCGTTCGCGTCGATGAGCTTGAGCATTGCGAGCGGCGAGCCCTCCTTGGGGGAAACGCCGAAGTACGAGCCGACGAGCACGCCGTAGACGATCGAGAACGCGGCGACCAGGAGCGTCGTGCCGCGCAGGCCGCGGCCGCTCGCGCTTGCGCCGAGGCGGCGCCAGTAGAACCACAAGATGCCTCCGAGCACGAGCGCGTAGCCGGCGTCGGCCATGATCATGGCGAAGAAGACCGCGAAAGCGATCAGCACGGCTTTCGAGGGATCCCAGAGCCGATAGGCCGGCGTCATATAGAAGGAGACGAGATCCTCGCCGCCGCGCAGCGCCTCGGGATTGTCGAGCAGAGTCGGGGGATCGTCGCCCGGGGCGGGCGGCTCGATGGTGACCGCGAGTGCACGCTCGGCCGCGAACCTGCGCACATCCTCGGCCCGCGCTTCGGGCGCCCAGCCCCGGACGGCGAAGACGTGGTCTGCTGCGAGCACGCGCTCGGACGCCTTGCGCCGCGCCGCGAGGTCATCAGCCTCGTCGAGCGACGCCCCGAGCACGTCCGTGTAGAGCGTTAGGCCGATGCGCCGATAGTCGAGCTCCTCGATCTCGCGCTCGACGTCGTGCAGACGCGAGCGCAGCTTCGATAGCGACCGCGGCTCGATCGGCAGCGGCGTGCCCGGCATGCGGCCCGGCTGCTCGGGAGCCACCGCGACGACGTAAGCGAAACGATGGTCGCGCGACACGATCTGCCATGGGGAGTCGACTTCGACGAGCCGCTCGAGCTGATAGAGCGGCACGCTGTAAAACCAGAAGCGCATGCGGCCCTCGCGCGCCCAGTCCGGCAGCTCGAAGTCTCCCCAGGGCGCGAGGTCCGCGATCCACTTCTCGAGCTGGACGCGTTCCTCGCCGAGCGCGCGCGAACGCTCGCGCACGTCGAGCGTCTCGCGCACGACGGCTTCGAGATCGACTTTTTCCGCTGCGTCGAGGGGGTGGCGACGCACGGGGCTGTCGCGGAGGTAGCGAAGCGCGTCCCTCGCGCCCTGGTTTCTATTGAGCGGCTCTTGCGCGCCCTCGCTGCCGGCACGCGCGAGATCATCGAGATGCAGGCAGCCGAGGGCCTGAAGCCCGTCGAGCACGGCGTCCTTTTCCGCGAGCGGACCGTAGAGCGTGACCTTCACGAGGGGCACGATGGCCATCAGGCGGCTCCCGCGCGCTCGGCGCCGGCGTGCTCGGGCGGTGCGCGCTCCGCGAGGCGCTTGGCCTTCGCTATCTTCGAGGTCACTACGGCCGCGCGCTCGATGTCCGACAGGAAGATGCGGATGCGCGCGATGTCGCGCTCGGCATTCGGAATCAGCACCTTCTCGAAGAGATTGACGCGCTGCGTGACGCGCCGCACCGCGCCTTGCATGCGCGCGACGCGCTCGCGATACACCTCGAGCTCGAGCCGGTATCGGGCCACGTCCTTGAGGCAGACGACGAGCTCGTCGATCCAGAAAGGCGTCGCGAGCAGCGAGTACGCCGCCGTCTCGAACTCGACGGCCTTCAGCGTCGGCAGGCGCAGGCCGAGGACGTATTCCTCGACGATCTCGACCCGGCGCACGCGCAGGAGCCCGGACAGCTTCATCGGGGCGGAGCCGAGGATCGGCAGCAGCGCCGGCAGCGCGCGGCTCGCCTCGTCCGCGCCGCGCTCCGCCGCCGCGAGGACGTCGAGGGCCTTCTTGTACTCCGCGGTGAGCTGCTGGCGCTTGAGCTCGAGCGACGGCAGGTAACGGCGATAGAGCCTCAGCCGCTCGCGCTGCTGCTGTAGGGAGCTCTTGCTGAGCGCGATTGCCATGGCTTCAGCCTTGCGCCTCCGCTTCGCCCGCCGACTCCCGCTGCTCGCGCGGATAGTATTTGTCGACGAGCGCCTGTTTCATGAGGAGCTCCCGAGGCTCGAAGCACTCGGCGAGCGTCCTCCAGCCGGCGTCGAGCGCGCTCTCGAGCGGCATGGAGACGTCGAGGGCCATGAACCGCTCCGTGAAAAGCTGCGCGAACTTGATGAGCCGGTGGTCGTACTCCGAAAGATCGAAGGCCATCGCCTGCTTCTGCTGCGCCTCCTTGCCGCCCGAATACAGGCGAATCATGCCGTTCATGAGCTGGGCATGATCTTCGCGCGTGGTCTTGCCGATCACGTTCTGCTTGAGACGCGACAGCGAGCCGAACGGATCGATCATGCCGTCGTGCAGGTAGAACTGGCCCTCGGTGATGTAGCCCGTGTTGTCCGGGACCGGGTGCGTCGCGTCGTTGCCCGGCATCGTCGTCACGGTGAGAATCGTGACCGAGCCGGCGCCGCGATAGCCGCAAGCGCGCTCGTAGCGCACGGCGAGCTGGCTGTAGAGATCGCCGATGTAACCGCGGTTCGAAGGCACGCGCTCCATGGAGATTCCGATCTCCTTGAGGGCATCCGCATAGGCGGTCATGTCGGTCATGAGGACCAGGACGCGCTTGCCCTCCTCGACGGCGAAGCGCTCGGCGACCTTGAGCGCCATGTCGGGGATCAGCACGCGCTCGACGATCGGATCCGACGCCTGGTTCACGAACATCGCCGTCTTCGCGAAGATGTTCTCGTCCTCGAACGTGCTTCGGAAGAAGTAGTAGTCGTCGAAGATCAGCCCTAGCCCCGCGAACACGATGATGTCCGCGTCCGCCTGGATCGCGATGCGCGCGAGCAGCGGATTGTAGGGCTCGCCCGCGCTCGAGAAGATCGGAATCTTCTGGCTCTCGACGAGGCAGTTGAACACGTCGATCATCGGAATGTTCGTGCGGATCATTCGCGTCGGCACGACGCGCGTAACGGGGTTGACCGACGGCCCGCCGATGTCCACCTGCCGATCGCCCGAGAGCCCGGGGCCGCCGTCGATCGGGCTGCCGTCGCCGCGAAACACCCGGCCGAGGATGTTCGGCGAGTACGTGACCCGTGTCGGGTGGCCCAGGAAGCGCACGGAAGCCTCCGTGGACAGCCCTTTGCCCCCGCTGAACACCTGCAGAGACACTTCGTCGCCTTCGATCCGAATGACCTGCGCGAGCGACTCCTCGCCGTCGGGCGTGTCGACGCGCGCCATGTCACCGAGCCCGACGCCCCGCGCGCGCATCTTGAGGATGTCCCCTACGATCCCGGTCGCGCGCGTGTAGCGCAGCAGCTCGTCGAGCTCCGGCGGCGCGGGACCAACGGCCCGCTCGGCGCGCCGCGGCGGAAGACGCCGCTTCCCTTCGACCCGAACGCTCTCTTGCTCGATCGCTTGCGCCGTCATGACCGTCTCTCCGTGCGTCCGTCCCTCAGTACGGCCAAGTCCACTGATCCGCCTCCGGCTCATCCACGCCGTACGCATACGCGTACCGCTGACACGCGAGCTGCTTGTTGCGCAGCTCCTCCTTGGCGTGCGCGCCCGCAACGTGCAGCGACGGCACGCGGTCGATGACGTCGATGGCGAGGCTGAAGCGGTCGATCTCGTTTTGTATGGCGAGATCCAGCGGCGTGTTGATGTTTCCCTTCTCCTTGTAGCCGCGCACGTGCAGGTTCGCGTGGTTCTTCCGCCGATACGCGAGCCGGTGGATGAGCCAGGGATAGCCGTGGAAGTTGAAGACCACCGGCTTGTTTTCCGTGAAAAGGCTGTCGAAGTCCCGATCCGACAGGCCGTGCGGATGCTCGCTCTCGGGCACGAGCTTGTGGAGATCGACGACGTTGAGGAAGCGGATCTTGAGCTCGGGGAAGTAGTTTCGCAGCAAAGCCACGGCTGCCAGCGCTTCCTTCGTCGGGATGTCGCCCGCGCTCGCCATGACGACGTCGGGCTCCGTCCCCTCGTCGTTGCTCGCCTGCCGCCAGATGCTGATGCCCTTCGTGCAGTGCGCGATGGCCTCGTCCATGTTCATGTACTGGAGGTGCTTCTGCTTGTCGCAGACGATCACGTTGATGAGGTTCGTGCTCCTCAGGCAGTGATCCGCGACGCTGAGCAGCGTGTTGGCGTCGGGCGGCAGATAGATCCGGCACACGTCCGGGCTCTTGTTGAGCACGACGTCGAGAAAGCCCGGATCCTGGTGCGTGAAGCCGTTGTGGTCCTGGCGCCAGACCGTCGACGTGATGAGCAGATTCAGCGACGAGACGGGCGCGCGCCACGGCAGGCTTCGCGAGATCTCGAGCCACTTGGCGTGCTGATTGAACATCGAATCGATGACGTGCACGAACGCCTCGTAGGTCGAGAAGAAGCCGTGCCGGCCGGTCAGGAGATAGCCCTCGAGCCAGCCCTCGAGCGTGTGCTCCGACAGCATCTCGAGCACGCGGCCGTCCGGCGCGAGCTCGCCGCCGTCCGAGTCCTCGGGCAGATAGTCCGCGAGCCAAAGCTTCTTGCTGGCCTCGTAGACCGCATCGAGGCGATTCGAGGTGTTCTCGTCCGGACTGAAGACGCGGAAGTTCTGCATGTTGCGGCGCATGATGTCGCGCAGGAATCGCCCGAGGGGGCGCGTGTTCTCTGACGCCGCCGTGCCGGGCTTCTCGACGGTCACGGCGTAGTCGCGAAAGTCCGGAAACCGCAGCTCCTTGCGCAGCAGCCCGCCATTCGCGTGCGGATTCGCGCTCATGCGCCGGGCGCCCTTCGGCGCGAGCTCCTTGAGCTCCGGCACTAACCGTCCGTCGGCATCGAACAGCTCCTCGGGCTTGTAGCTCCGGAGCCAATCCTCGAGCTGCTTCAGGTGTGCGGAGTTCTCGTGGATGCCGGCGAGCGGCACCTGATGCGCGCGCCAGAACCCCTCCACCTTGTGGCCGTCCACGGTCTTGGGTCCCGTCCAGCCCTTCGGGCTGCGCAGCACGATCATGGGCCAGCGCGGCCGCGCGGGCTTGCCCGAGCGCCGCGCGTTCTGCTGGAGGTTGCGGATCTCGAGCACGCAGTGCTCGAGCGTGCCGGCCATCTGCTGATGCATGTCCTCCGGCTCGGACCCCTCGACGAAATACGGCGTCCAGCCGTACCCCCTGAACAGGGACTCGATCTCCTGAGGCGAGATGCGCGCGAGAACCGTAGGGTTGTTGATCTTGTAGCCGTTCAAATGAAGGACGGGCAGGACCGCGCCGTCGCGGATCGGATTCAGGAACTTGCTCGAGTGCCAGGACGTGGCCAGCGGCCCCGTCTCGGCCTCGCCGTCGCCGACCATGACCGCGACCAGCAAATCGGGATTGTCGAAGGCCGCACCGAACGCGTGCGAGAGGCTATACCCGAGCTCGCCGCCTTCGTGGATCGAGCCCGGCGTCTCCGGCGTGCAGTGGCTGCCGATGCCGCCCGGAAACGAGAACTCCTTGAAGAACTCGCGCATCCCGGCCTCGTCCTCGGCCTTGTTCGAATAGATTTCCGAGTACGTGCCCTCGAGGTAGACGGGGCCGAGGACGCCCGGCGCACCGTGACCCGGGCCCGCGAGGAAGATCGCGTTGAGGTCGTACTTGTTGATGAGCCTGTTCAGATGAACGTACGTGAAGCTGATGCCGGGGCTCGCGCCCCAGTGCCCCAGCAAACGCCGCTTCACGTGCTCCCCCTGCAGCGGCTCGCGCAGCAGCGGATTCGCCTGCAGATAGATCATGCCCGCGGCGAGGTAGTTCGAGGCTCGCCAGTAGGCGTGCATTTTCTCGAGCATCGCGCTCGAGAGCGGCTCCTCTTGAACCGTGCCTGCTTCGGCCCCCAAACGCGTCTTGAGTGGTTTTGCCATGTGCTGATTCCTGCGTTCCGTCGCTTCGCTTCTGTTTCGTCTGCCGCAGCGGAAGAAGAAGCGGCTGCGACGCGTTCAATCAAAGATCTTTTCGTGAAGGATCGAGGAGAATGGTTCTGGCGACGGTGTGACGTTGATCTCGTTTTGACACAACCGAAAATTCTTGAATATTGGGCTTTCGGCTTATCGAGGATCGCTAGCGAATCACGCGCGATTCGAGGACGACGACGCTGCGTCCATAGACGGAGTAGCTCGCCGCCGAATGCGGCCGCTGACGCGCAGGCTCGACGGCGTCGCGCGGCGCGGGCCGAGACGTATCGACGGCGACGTGCCAGCGCTTACCCGTGAACTGCGGTACCTCGGCATCGAGGCTCTGGTGCCACATGTTGATCATGACGTGCAGGTCTTCCTCGTCGGGCTCGACGCCCGCAATCGTGAAGCCGAGAAAGCGCGCGAGCGGATCGCCCCACCCGGGCTCGTCGAGCCGCGTGCCGTGCCAGGCGATGTCCGGAGCTCGTCTGCCCGGCACGGGGTTGCCGTCGAAGAAGCGATTCGCCGTGAGCGAGGCATGGCGCCGGCGCAGCGCGATGAGCTCGCGCGTGAAACGCAACATCTCGTGATTCGATTCGACGAGCGTCCAATCGAACCAGGAGAGCTCGTTGTCCTGGCACCAGGCGTTGTTGTTGCCGCGCTGCGTGCGGAGCACCTCGTCGCCCGCGAGGAGCATGGGCACGCCGCGAGAGAGCAGGAGGATCGCGATGAAATTTCGCGCCTGCCTGCGGCGGAGCGCGCTGACGGCCCGATCGTCCGTCGGACCTTCCACACCGCAGTTCCAGCTCGCGTTGTCGTTTGCGCCGTCGCGGTTATCTTCGCAATTCGCCTCGTTGTGCTTGCCGTCGTAGCTCACGAGGTCGTTGAGGGTGAAGCCGTCGTGGCAGGTGATGAAGTTGACGCTGTTTGCGGGAAGCCGGCCGCCGCCGGCGTAGAGATCCGCGCTGCCGCAGATTCGTGCGGCAACGTCCGCGACGAGACCCGGATCGCCGCGCACGAAGCGCCGGATCGAGTCGCGGTATCGTCCGTTCCACTCGCTCCACGACATGCCCGGAAAGGCTCCGACCTGATAGAGGCCGGCCGCGTCCCAAGCCTCGGCGATCAGCGGCACGCGGGAAAGCGTGCGCGACGCTTCCATGGCCCAGGGCACGGGCGGATCGGCCATCGGCTCGCCGCGCTGATCCCGGGCGAAAACGCTCGCGAGATCGAAGCGAAAGCCGTCGACGCCGAGCTCCTCCACCCAGTACTCGAGGCAGTGCACGATGAAGGCCGTGACGAGGGGATGGTTGCAGTTCACCGTGTTGCCGCAGCCCGTGTAATCGCGATAGCGGCGGCGATCGAGCCCATCGAGCAGATAAAAGACGTCGTTGCCGATGCCCTTGAAGTTGATGATGGGGCCGCCGGCTCCGCCCTCCGCGGTATGGTTGAAGACGACGTCGAGCAGCACGCGAATGCCTGCGCCGTGCAGCGCGTCGACGAGCGCGCGAAACTCCTGAGGCGCCCTGGCCGGATCGACGCAATAGCGCGGATGCGGGCTGTAGAAGCTGTGCGTGCTGTAGCCCCAAAGGTTTCGCAGGCCTTGTCGCGCGGCCGCGGCCGGCACGTCCTGCTCGTCGAAGGCCATGACGGGCAGCAGCTCGACGTGCGTCACGCCGAGGTCCGCGAGATAGGGAATCTTCTCGATGATCGCCTCGAAGGTTCCGGGGCGCTTCACTCCGCTCGAAGGGTGGCGTGTGAACGCGCCGACGTGAAGCTCGTAGATGATCGCGCCGGCAAGCGTCGGCTCCGCTTGGAGGCTGCGCGCGGCCACGGGCGCGCCGTACACGGACGGAGGCCGCGCTTCATACGAGCTCGCCGGCTTCGCTGCCTTCGAGTGCTCCGGCTTCGCTGCCTTCGAGTGCTCCGGCTTCGCCGCCAAGATCGCGCGCAGCGAGTGAGACCCGCCGTCGTCCGGATCCGCGGCGCATCCGCGGCTCCAGCGCGCGTCGCTGACGGCGTGCGCCCACGGATCGACGAGCTCCTTGCGCGGATAGAAACAGCGGCCCGATTCGGCGATATCGGTCGGCCCTTGCATGCGCCAGGTGTAGCACGTGCCGAGCGGCAAGCCCTCGACGAAGACGTGCCAGAAAAAGAACGTTCGGTTGACGTCGGGCTCGAGCTCGACGATTTGAAAAGGCTTCTCGCTCTCCGGCGTTGCATAGAGCAGGAGCTCGACCCTGGTCGCGTGCCTGCTGAAGATCGAAAAATTGACTCCGTCCGAGAGCGGCATCGCGCCCGACGGGAAGCGCGATCCGGGCCGAGTCGCGTACCGCGCAGGGCTGGTGCGCACATTCTCCGAGACGAGCTCTTTGGTTATCACGTGGCCGCCCTCCCTGCGGACCGCCGTTCGGGCCGACTCTCACCGATCCTAGACGGAGCGTTTCGCTTCGCAACGGGACCAGAGTCGTATGCCTGCCGCCGGGGCCCGCACGTAGAATCCACTCTGCCTTGGCACGCGCCCTCGCCTTGGCACGCGCGCCAAGGCGTTCCTCCCTTGCATGCGTCGGCAACAGCGTCGGCGCGGAGACCACTACGATGAAAGCTCGACACCACGAATCGATCGAAGCCGGCTCCGCGGCCCCTTACGAAGCGGAGGGCGCCGAGCCGAAGCGCAAGGACAAGAAAGACGAGAAGAAGGGGGACGGCCGAGCGAAAGCCAGGAAGGACGACGGTCGCACGAAGCTCGAGCACCACGGCGGGAGCCTCGTGAAGCTCAAACGCAAGGACGAGGGCCGAGGGAAGATCACGCGCAAAGCCTACGAGAAGGAGCTCACGCGTCTGCACGGGGAGCTCGTCGCGCTTCAGGAATGGGTCGTCGCGACGGGCGCGAAAATCTGCGTCATCTTCGAGGGCCGCGACGGCGCCGGCAAAGGGGGCACGATCAAGGCCCTCACGTATCGCGTGAGCCCGCGCGTGTTTCGCGTCGTGGCGCTGCCCGCGCCGACGGAGCGGGAGAAGAGCCAGATGTACGTCCAGCGCTACCTTCCGCACCTGCCCGCGGCCGGCGAGGTCGTGATCTTCGACCGCAGCTGGTACAACCGCGCCGGTGTCGAGAGAGTCTTGGGCTTCTGCACGGACGAGCAGGTCAGCCGCTTCCTGAGCGCCGTGCCCCTCGTCGAGAAGGCCATCGTGGATTCGGGCGTGAGGCTCCTCAAGTACTGGCTCGAGGTCAGCCCCGAGGAGCAGACGCGGCGCCTCCAGGCACGCATCGACGATCCGCGCAAGATCTGGAAGCTGTCGCCGATGGATCTCGAGTCGTACAGCAGATGGTACGACTACTCGAGGGCGCGCGACGACATGTTCACCGCGAGCGACACGGGATTCGCGCCGTGGTACGTCGCGAGATCCGACGACAAGAAGCGTGCTCGGCTCAACATCATCACGCATCTGCTCGCGCAGATCCCGTACGAAGCGCCGCAGCACGACAAGGTGAAGCTGCCGAAGCGCCAGAAGCCCGGCGGCTACGTCGAGCCGAGCTACCCCTTCAAGCTGATCCCCGAGCCGTTTTGACGCGCTCGGCCTCGGCCGCGATCGGCACGGCGAGAAGAGGACAAGGCGAGCGGCGCAGCACCCGCTCCGTCGTGCTGCCGCGCAGCGCGTCGAAGACGCCGTGATGGCCGGCCGTCGCCATGACGATGAGATCGGCCTCGAGCCGGTCGGCCGCACCGAGTATCTGCTCGACCGGATCGCCGCTTCGCCGGAGGTGCTCGAGATCGTCGAGCGTGCGAAACGGAAAATCGTCGTCCCCGACGTGGAGGAGCGCGATGCGGGCGGCGGGGCCAAGCGTGTCGGTC
>DASTSM010000047.1:0-7297 GCA_035760685.1 Gammaproteobacteria bacterium
CCTGCCGTCGACCCCTGCGCCCCCTGTCCGGAATCGTCTTGTCCGGCACCGCTGCCCTGGCCGGCGCCGCCCGCGGCGCCCTGCCCCTGGCTGCTCGCACCTTGCCCCGCGCCGCTAGCGCTTCCGGGCACGTGGACCTGACCTTGACCGAGGGGCGGCGGAGGCGCTGCTCCTTGCCGCTTCACGCGAAGCTCGAGCAGCTGGTCGTCCGTGATCGAGCGGATTTCGCTGACCCGGCACACGTCGTTGTTGTTCACGGTCTCGACGGAGGTGTTGTCGGTGGAAGTTGGACTGCGCGACGAGCCCACACCCTCGCCGAACACGTCGCGACGCCGGCCGAGCGTGTCATATTGCGGCCGCCGTCCGAAAGGGTCGACGTCGTCGGCGATCTCGGGAGACACGATGCCCGTGTAGACGTACAAGGTGTCGCGCGATCCGCAAATCTGCCCCGTCGTTTCCGTTGCGCGCGTGCTGCCTAGGAGCGGTCGGAGGAATCGGATCTCCGGCGTGACCGTCAGGCTGCAGTGGAAGCCTTCGACGCTGACCAGGAAGGGGCAGTGCTGAGGCCCGACGTAGACGACGGCTGTTTCGTCGTCGATGATGTCGAAGGAACGAATCGCGCTTTCATTGAAGCAGTCGGTCACCGAGCAGCGCGCCACCGGGCCGCTTTTGTCGTGCTTATCACGCTTGTCGCGCTTGGCGCCGCTCGCCGCTCCTGCGCACGCCACCAGCGCTACCGCGACGATGCCTGCAATAAGCTTCATGGAGGCTCTCGCGTGGATGCCGGAAAATCACTCTAGGCCAGTTCCAAGGCGCTGTCTATTCGCCTAGCGTCCGGCAAGCAGCATGCGGTCGCGCACGGCGACGGCGATGTCGGGCTGATCGCAGAACACGCCGTCGGTTACCGTCAGGAAGAATGCCAACATGGACTCGAAGTCGCGGACGCCGGCCGGCACGCGCTCGCGGCGCATCGTCCACGTGTGCAGCCCGAGCCCGAGCAAGGCGAGCCCGCCGATCCACGTCTCGGCCCGAAAACCGCCGTCGCCGCTCGGAACGCCGATCTGCTGGAACGACGGCGCGACGACGTCGGCGTAGGCGGCGATTCGCGAGAGACTCTCGCGGCTCAACATCGCGTCGCCGGCCGCGTCGCCGTCGACGAGCTGCACGAGGCGGAGCCGCGTGCCGAGCTCTCGGCGGCAGCGTTCGAGCTCGCCGGCGTCGAAACACTGGACGAAGACCGGATCCGAGGCGGACCGATAGCCGTGCTCATCGAGCGCGGCCAAGAGGCGCGCGGAGAGATCGATCCCATGCCGCCGGTGCCAGTCGGGCTCCTTGATCTCGGGGTAGATGCCGACCGTCCTGCCCGTGGCTCTGTTGAGCTCGCCGATCATCCGGAGCTCCTCCTCGAGCGTGACGATCCGAAATTCCAAGCCGTCGTCGCGAAAGCGATTCGGATAGAGAAGCTCGTCGGTGCCGCGGCGTCGGCGCTCGTGCACGTTCAGCCGGCGAAGCTCGTCGAGATCGAAGTCGATGACGTAGTGTCGGCCGTCCGGACGGCGGCGCGCGGGAAACCGGCGCGCCACGTCGGTGACGTCGTCGAGGTGGATGTCGTGGAGCACGACGAGCGAGCCGTCGCGGGTCGCAACGACGTCCTGCTCGAGGAAATCCGCTCCTTGGCCGTAGGCGAGCGCCTTTGCTTCGCGCGTGTGCTCGGGTAGGTATCCGCTCGCGCCGCGATGCGCGATGACCAGCTTCCTGGCGGTCATCGGCGGCTTCCCGCCGCTACTTCGGCATCTCGGGCATCTCGAAATCGATGACGTCCCAGCGCGTCGTGTCTTCGTGGCGCGCCTGACGGCGCGTGGCATCGGCGATCGTGCGCTCGTTCCAGCCGACGACCTCGGCGGCACGCTTGGCGATCTCCGGCGGAACCTTCCGGACGCCGCCGAAGGGCTCGAGCGCGACGATCGGCAGATCCATGGCCTGCGCGACGTCCATCTGGTACGTCACCCAGTCGCGGTTCTCCTCGTAGAGACTGCTCAGCACGAGAACGATCTCGGCCTTCTTGATCTGGTTCCGGAGGGTCTCTTTCAACGCCTCCCGGCCGCCGGCCGAGGGCACGTCGTCGGGGTTGCTGCAGTTCAGGTAGAAGAAGTTGGACGCGGTCTCGAGGTATTCGAAAACACGGTGGTAGTCGACATGCGGCCCGAAGGCGTGGGTCACGAATATACGAATCGGATTCTTTTCCGACACGGCAAGCGCCCTCGCCAGGTTTCCTGGGCCGAGACCCTACTCCGGCCGCATGGGGTTTGCAACGCACGCCCGCACGTTCTCCCGAGACGCCTCGCCCTGCGCAAGTCGCGGTAATCCGCACTCAAACCGGTGGTTCATACGGTTAAACTATCGTCATGCGGCTTCTCCTGTATAACATACGGTACGGACTCGGCTTCGGCGCAACCCTGCACTTCCCGCTGCCCGGCATGGGCTACCTGCTCGGCAATGCGGCCAACCTTCAGCGGATCACGGATTTCATCAAGAGTCAGGACCCGGACATCGTCGGCCTCGTGGAGGTCGATACGGGCTCCATACGCACGCGTCGAATCAACCAGGCCGAGACGATCGCGAAGGCGTTAGGGCACTATTCCGTCTATCAGTGCAAATACGGCACGGCGTCGCTAAACCAGCATCTGCCGATCGTCCGGAAGCAGGGCAACGCGTTTCTCGCCGCCCCGCGCGTGCACGGCGAGAGGTTTCATTACTTCGAGAAAGGCATCAAGCGGCTCATCATCGAGCTCGAGCTCGAGGATCTTTCGATCTTTCTCGTGCACCTGTCGCTCAAGTACCGGCATCGGCACGCGCAGCTGCATTCGCTGCACGATCTCGTCGTGCAATCCTCGAAGCCGGTCATCATCGCCGGCGACTTCAACACGTTTTGGGGAGAGCACGAGATCTATTTGTTCATGAAGGCGGCCGGGCTCAAGAGTGCGAACGCTCGCGGCCTCCCTTCCTATCCGAGCCGCTCGCCCCGCAAGGAGCTCGACTTCGTGCTCTACGGCGAGGGCATCAAGGTCAATCACTTCGCGATTCCGAGCGTTAACTTCTCGGACCACCTGCCGCTGATTTGCGACTTCGAGGTCGATCGCAAATCCAAGGCGGCGGCGTAGCCGGAGCCGCACGTGGGCGACTTCGAGCACTGGCAGAGAGAGACCGGCGACGACGGCATCTGTTGGCTCCGGCTCGACAAGGCCGGCTCGAGCGCGAATACGCTGTCAGGAGCCGTCATGCGCGAGCTCGACGAGATCCTGCGCGAGCTCGCGTTCGAGCCGCCGCGCGGCGTCGTGTTCGCATCGGCCAAGCCGAGCGGATTCATTTTCGGCGCCGACGTGACCGAGATTTCGCACATCACGTCGGCCATCGAAGGCACTCGTTTGTCCGCGGCCGGCCAAGTGACGTTCCTTAGAATTGCCGAGCTCGACTGTCCGACCGTCGCGGCCATCAACGGAATCGCGCTCGGCGGCGGTCTCGAGCTGGCCCTCGCCTGCGACTATCGCGTGACCGTGCGCGGGTACGAGCGCAACCTCGGCTTACCCGAGGTTCAGCTCGGCATCCATCCGGGCTTCGGGGGGACCGTGAGGCTCGTCCGGCTCCTCGGCGCCCCGCGGGCGCTCGATCTCATGCTGACCGGCCGATCCCTGTCCCCGGTCGAGGCCCACGACGCCGGCCTCGTCGATCGGCTCGCGACGGCGGACGGGCTCGAGGAAGCCGCCCGGGAGCTCATTCGTGCGCGCCCGTCGCCGCGGCGCGCTCCGCTGCACTTGCGCGTGCTGAACGCGGCCCCGGTCCGCGGCGTGCTCGCGAAGCGCATCAGGCGAACCGTCGCCGCGCGAGCGCGGCAGGACCAATACCCCGCGCCCTACGCGATCCTCGATCTGTGGGCTCGGCACGGCGCGTCGGGGCCCGAGGCCTATGCCGCCGAAGCGGATTCGCTCGGCCGGCTCATCGTGAGCCGCACGTCGAAGAACCTCGTGCGCGTGTTTCAGCTGCGCGAGAGGCTGCGGCACCTCGCACCGAAGGACGACTCGATTCGGCGCGTGCACGTGGTCGGCGCGGGCGTCATGGGCGGCGACATCGCAGCATGGTGCGCGCTGCGCGGCCTTCGCGTCACCGTGCAGGACCGCGCGATGGAGTTCGTCACGCCGGCGCTCGAGCGCGCGCTCTCTCTCTTTGCCAAGCGCCTCAAGGAGCCCGGCGCAGCCGAGGCCGCTGCCGCACGCTTGACCGTCGATCTCGCGGCAAAAGAAGTCGGTGCCGCCGATCTCGTCATCGAAGCGATCGTCGAGAAGCTCGAGGCCAAGACGGCGCTGTTCCGCGAGCTCGAGCCCAAGCTCGCGCCCGATGCGATCGTAGCGACGAATACCTCGAGCATCATGCTCGAGGAGATGGCCCCGGCCTTCTCGAGGCCGGGCCGGTTCGTGGGCTTGCATTTCTTCAATCCCGTCGCGAGCCTCCCGCTCGTCGAGGTCATCCGCGGACGCGAGACGGACGAGGCGACGCTCCGGCGCGCCCTCGCCTTCGTGACCTCGATCGGCAAGATTCCGCTGCCCTGCGCGAGCGCGCCCGGCTTCGTCGTGAACCGAATCCTCATGCCGTACATGCTCGAGGCCCTGCGAGCGCACGAAGACGGAGTGGCGCTCGAGACCATCGACGCGGCGGCGACCTCGTTCGGCATGCCCGTGGGCCCCATCGAGCTCGCGGATCGAGTGGGCCTCGACGTCGCGCTTCACGTCGCGCGCATACTGCGCGAGATCGCCGGAGGAGACGCCCCTGCCCTCCTCGAGGCCAAGGTCGCCGCCGGCGAGCTCGGCGTGAAGACAGGCAACGGCTTCTACCGCTATCGGGACGATCGCGCCGAGAAGCGGCGCGACGCGCCGCCGCCGGACCGCGACCTCGAGGATCGCCTCATCCTGCCGCTCGTCAACGAAGCGGTCGCATGCCTCGACGACGGAGTCGTGGAGGACGCCGACCTGCTCGATGCAGGCGTCGTGCTCGGCACGGGCTTCGCGCCCTTCACGGGCGGCCCCATCAACTATGCCCGGCAGCGCGGCACCTCCGAGGTCATCGCAAGGCTCGAGGAGCTGGCGAAGCGCTACGGCCGGCGATTCGAGCCTCGCCCCGGCTGGGCGCGCATCGCCGCCGAAGCGTGATGTCAATAACATGTGCAGCAAGCTCAGTGTGATATTCTCCGGGCGCGATGGCGCGGCCCTGGCGACCGGGAATCACTGACCTTCCGACTCGATGAGCAGACCGATCAACGTTAGCGAGCTGCGAACGCTCTCCCCGATGTCTAGCCTCAAGAAGGACAACCTTCACGCGCTCGCGAAGAAGGTCAAGGTCAGGGACGCCCAGATCGGCGAAGCGCTGTTCCGAGAGGGCGATTCGGAGAAGCGGACGGTGTACGTGTTGACCGGCACCGTGGAGCTGCGCGGCGCCGACCGCCGCGAACGGATCGTCGGCGGATCGCCCGAGGCGAAGAACCCGTTGTCGCCGGTGCTGCCGAGGAGGGAGTCGGCGATCGCGGTATCCGCGTGCGAGTACATCGCGATCGACAGCGACCTGCTCGACGTCATGCTGACCTGGGATCAAACGGGCTCGTACGAGGTGACCGAGCTGCGCGGCGAATCGGGGTCGTCCGACGACTGGATGACCACCCTGCTCCAGACGAAGGCGTTCCACAAGATCCCGCCGGCCAACATTCAGGCGATCTTCATGCGGCTCCAGCAAGTGAACTACAAGGCCGGAGACGTCGTGATCAAGCAGGGCGACGAGGGCGACTACTTCTACGTCATCACGCGCGGCCGCTGCATCGTCACGCGCGAGACGCCGTTGAACAAGGAAGGCATTCGCCTCGCCGAGCTGCAAGTCGGGGACACGTTCGGCGAGGAGGCGTTGATTTCCGAGGCGAAGCGCAACGCGACCGTTTACATGGAGACGGACGGCTCGCTCATGAGGCTCGGCAAGGAGGACTTCAAGACGCTGCTGAACGAGCCCATGCTCGATTGGGTCGACAAGAAAGAGGCCGAAGAGATCATCAAGGCCGGCGGCCAGTGGCTCGACGTGCGGCTGCCGAGCGAGTTCGAGACCTATCACAAGCCGGGCGCGGTGAACGTCCCCCTCTATTTCATTCGGCTCAAGCTCAAGACGCTCGACCCCTCGGTCAAGTACGTCGTCTGCTGCGACACCGGCCGCCGCAGCTCAGCCGGCGCATTTATCTTGAACGAGCGCGGCTTTCAGACGTACGTGCTTACGGGCGGCCTGAACCGCGCCGAGCTCGGCAGCCAGTAAGCGCGGGCGCCTTCGGCGCTCGTGTTTGCGTTGCGTTTGCTTCCGGTGTTTAGGGCCGTCGGCCCGCCGGCGCCGCGCCGCCTAGAGCGTGTGAGTGGGCTTGTCCCCGCCGAGCGCGCCCGCGAGATAGTTCTCGATGCGCTTCTGCGTGTTGCCCTGATCCTGATCGCTGAACTGGACGCCGATTCCGGCCGTGCGCTTGCCCTGCGCGCCCTTCGGCGTGATCCAAATCACGCGCCCCGCGACCGGGATCTTCTCTTCCTCCCCCATGAGGTTGAGCAGCATGAATACCTCGTCGCCCAGCTTGTAGCTCGAGTTCGTCGGAATGAAGAGGCCGCCGTTCTTGATGAACGGCATGTACGCGAGGTAGAGCGCGCTCTTGTCCTTGATCGTCAGCGTCAGAAGTCCGGGTTTCGTCACGTCCGGGCCCTCTCGGGTTGGAAGCCAAGCAACAGGACGCGCATCGCGAGCTCGGCATTGATGCCGCTCCCGAGCTGATCGAGCAGCCTCTCGGCCGCCGCGAGCCGGTCGAACAGCGCGTCGACGCCCAGCGCGAGCCACGCATTATGCAATGGGTCGCCGGCCGGGTCTGTGACCGCATTCGAATCGGCGGGCGCGAGCCGGAGCCGAATCGAGCGCTGCAGGCGCCGCACGAGCCACTCGAGCGCGAGCTCCGGATTCTTCTTGAGCCATTCGTCAGCGACGGCCTGCCCGTCGAGACGGTTTCTAGAAACCAAGTTGAGTTTTTCGTCGAACCCTTTGATCAAAGAGGCATTTTCCTCGGACATCAAGGCGATCGCGCGCAACGGCGCCCCGCCGCCAAGGGACAAGAGCTCGCGGGCGCGCGGCTCCGGGACGCCGAGCCACTCGGCGACGGCCGCGGAATCGGGCCGCGGCACCGCGAGGCTTTGACACCGGCTCCGGATCGTCGGAAGCAGCCGGTCGGGCTGGTGCGAGA
>DASTSM010000048.1:0-8689 GCA_035760685.1 Gammaproteobacteria bacterium
CCCGTCGGGCGTGAACATGAATCCCGAGCCGCTGCCGCCGCTCGCGCGTTGCGCGGCCGCGCCGCGCCGCTCGACGTCGATCTTCACGACGGCGGGGCTGACTTGCTCCGCGACGCCGACTACGGCGGCCGAATACGCGTCCAAAAGCTCCCTGTCGCCGGCGCCCGCCGGATCGGGCGACGCTCGCCCGGCGTTGCCCGCCCGAGAATCGTCTATCCATCTCACTGCTGCCGTCATCTTGTCTCCTCTCGGCCGCATAGAGAGGGCGGCCGAGCTAGCGAAAAATGGGGGCGGCCGAAGACGAATCAAGCCCTCCTTGATTGCGGCGTTGGGCTCCGAAGGTCGAGCGGCGCGAGAGCGCCGAATCCGTTCATCGTGCGCCGACGGCCGGGCTCGCTCGAGATCCTGCTCGATCGAGAAAGTCGCGAATCAGCGCCGCGGTCTTCGTCGGCGCTTCGAGGAACGGGAAGTGACCTCGAACGAAGAATCAAAGCGAACGAGGGGGGGGAGCCCATGCCGGTCAGCGACATCACTCAGGCCATTCTTGCCGAAGCGAATGCCCAGGCGAACGAGCCGTACAGCACGGCCCGAAAGATCAAGGGGTATCTGCGCAACAAGGTTCAAGGCGGGATTCGCAGCGCCGTCGGCGGATCGACGGATGCGAAGTCGATGGCCAAGGTCGTCGGCCGCAACGCCGTCACGGTGCGAGAGATGACCGAGATGATGCAGCGCGAAGGCGCCGTCAAGATCACCAACGACGACGTCATCGGCAAGATGCACGACGCGGTGCGGAAGGTCGACACCGCGTACACGGCGGCGAAGGACGCGATCATGCAGGCGAAGGACTGCGATTCGATCTACAAGGCGGCGAAAAATTACGCGTATCTGAAGTATCGCGTGGTGCGGCTGCAGTACTACATCGAGGCGATCCGCGCGCACCTCGACGAGATCTCGGCGATGAACGAGCGCCACGGTGCGCAGATCATCGGCTTCGAGGCCGATCTCGTCGAGATCATGGACCAGTGGTTCGAGACCGCGGGCGCGGAGTATCACACGAAGAACTGCAAGAACAAGGAGACCTGCTACTACAAGCTGCACGGCCTCGCGTGAGGGCTCGCTCCTCCGATCGCCAGTGACGACGGCGCGCGCGCGGCCGCGATGTATCGGGACGGCATCGCGCGCATCGAGACGCGGAGCACTACCGCTAGGCGTTGCGAGCTCCTGCCGCTGCGCTGCCGCCCGCGCGGTGGCGCAGGCGACGGCTTCAGCTCTACAGGCTCGCCATCAGAAAGCCGGTCGCCGCCGCGTTGTTCGGCGTGAGTCTCGGATCGACCGTCTTTTTGATCTCGCGGACGAGCTTTCGGTAGCCGACGTAGAACGTCCAGGTCGGCCTCGGGCTGTAGTGAAGGTCCTCGACGTCGAGAAATCCGACGATCTTTCGCGCCGTGGACGGTTTGACGAAGGCCTCCTTCGACGGCGCGAAGTAGAAGGGCAGTGCGGACACCAAGGACCAGCGCGCAAGCCCGTAGCGGCCGAAGAGATCGACGATCTCCTCGAAGCCCTCGCGTTTGTCGTTCCCGAATAGCCGTTTTCGGAAGGCTTCGGCGAGACGGCGCTTGTCCTCGGAGTCGAGGGCATCGACGAATCGCTTGAACGGCGGTTTCTCGAATCGAGACACCATCGAGGATCGGGTCACGATCTGGATCAGCGCGTCTGCGAACCGGTCGGGCTGCGACAGAGCCGCTTCGGTCACTTGCGCGCGGGCGAGCTCGGAGAGCCGATCGATGTTGTGCCTTTTGCGTATGAGCTCCAACCCGGGATCGTCGAAACCCTCCGGAAACCGGGTGAGAAACGCCGCTTCGGCTTCTCTAAGTCTATCGATGTTCATGGTGACGCGGGCGCGCCGGCACGCTCTTCGAGCGGCATCATGACCGCCGTTCGCAGATCCTTCGCGGCCACTTGCCGCGGGCTGTTAAGATACTCCTCCAGGCAGGGGAGGTTGCGCGGCTCTTCGTTGCTTTGCGGAAGCCACGTTTGGTAGAGCCAATCGTAGGCCGTCTTGAGCTCCGTGTAAGGGCCTGCGTGAACGATGCGCGCGTAGCGGCTCCCCGCGATCCGCGATTCGACGAGCTCGCCGACCGGCGACCACTCCGCGGGCACGGTGATACAGACGGTCGATCTCAGCTTCTCCTCGGGCACCGAGACCGGGTCGTCGTGAAAGATGGCGATCGCGCGCGTGTCGGGCCGCAAGAGGCCCGTCGTTGCGGCGACGGTCATCAATCGCTCGAAGGCCTTGCTCGCGAGCTGATAATCGCCGCGCTGCTCGATGGCGGCAACGCGCAGGTCGGGGAGAGCGACGATCTCGACGATATACGAGCTCAGGTCCCTTTCTCGATCGAGCTGCGCTGCACGGCGATCGACTCGATACCGCGCGGGCGTCTGGCCGTATTCGGCGCGAAACGCGCGCGTGAATGCCCCCGCACCGCTCTTGATCCGGGTTGCTCGCCTGCCCGTGCGCGAGGGCGCGCGGCGACGAAGCACGCGAGGAGCGCGAGAGCAAGCAGCAGCGCGCCGACGGCGAGATCTCGTAGGACAAAGCGGTACTAAGCGAGCACCGCGCGCACCAGGCGCGCGTGCTCCTCGCCGCTCAACACTTGCGGCGTAACGATGGGCGTACCATCGGCCCGGAACAGCGGCGTGTGTTTGTACTCGCCCGTGAAACGCGCCTTCAGCGCGTTCCCAAAGAACCAACGCATCATCGTGCCGATTCCGTGCTGTTTCGGCTTCGGCTCGCCCTTCGCGCCCTGCGTGTTCACCACCACACGCACCGGCCCGAACGCCGCCGGATTTTCGAGGCAGCTGTGTACGACCCCGATGAAGGACAGCTTCGAGCTCGCGAGGGTGTTGCCGATCGGAGTCTTGCAACAGCTCGCATACCAGCGCAGCAGCCCCTTTTCGGTCAGCCGCATGCACGCCAGCGCATCGACGCCCTGAATGAAGCTGAGATTCTTGGGCAGTATCTGCACGATCTCGGAGCCGCCGCGCTCATCGAGCACATCGCTGGCACGCCCGAGGAAGTGCGCGAACGCTTGACAATCGTTGCAGTAGCACAGGACGTGATTCGCCCGCGCCTCAGCCGCGATGACTCCTTTGACCCGGCCGCAGCGACATCGCAACGAATGACTCATATCGGGGTGTCCTCGTCGTGTTCGCGTTTCCGCGAGTCTAAGTGGCCGTTTCTACCAGATCACTGCGACTCTGCCCCGTTCGTCGATGCGAGTGTCTGAGGCCCGCGCAAAGCCGGAAATCAATTGGCCCTTAGTCCAACTCGCACGCACACACTCGGAGGCGCCTCATAGCTCGACCATCCATGTTGCGCCCGCTACAGGCCTGCCCGCGGCTTGCCGGCAGCAGGAGGTTGCTTATGTACCGGACGATTCTAGTGCCGGTAGACGGATGCGAGAAGAAGGTCGCCGATGCCGGGGTCGAGGTCGAGACCGACTTGGCCGAGAGTGCCGTAAACGCGAGCACATCGCGCGCCGCACGGCCGTGCCGGAAGGCTGCGGCGGCGCAAGAAGCAGCGGCGTAGGCGTGATGCGGTCATGGCAGGCACCGCCGAAGAGATCGGTTTCTCGCTCGTCATACTCTCGCTAGTTTTCGCTTGCGCAGCGCTGATTCCGCGTGTCCTTTTCGACTGACGGCGTGCTCTCGCCCCGGGGCACACGGACCAGTGGCCTCCACGACGCGGTCGACCCGGCGGTGCGCGAGCATCCCGGCGCGACCGGCATCTATGCGCTCGAGAGCGGCCAAAGCGCATTCGCCGCGCGGGCGCTCCTCGCGACCGCCGCCGAGCGCTCGATCGACGTCGAGTATTACATCTGGCGCCGCGACACGACCGGCTATCTGCTGTTGAAAGCGCTCTGGGACGCGGCCGACCGCGGCGTGCGCGTTCGCCTGCTGCTGGACGACAACAACACGGGCGGTCTCGACGACACGCTCGCCGCGCTCGATGCACACGAGAACATCGAGGTGCGCTTGTTCAATCCGTTGCGTCACCGTCGCGTGCGCTGGATCAATTACATTCTCGACTTTCGCCGCGTGAATCGACGCATGCACAACAAGTCGTTCACCGTCGACGACGAGGTCACGGTCGTCGGTGGACGCAACGTCGGCGACGAGTATTTCGACGCCGGCAGCACGATGAGGTTCGAAGACCTCGACGTGATGGCCGTGGGCCCCATCGCGGCCGAGATGTCGAACAACTTCGATCTGTACTTCAACAGCGAATCGGCCTGTCCGGTCGAGCGTCTGCTCGGCAAGGCCTCCACCGAGGCGATCGGAAATCTCAAGGCCGCCTTCGCGGCGGCGCAGGCGAAGCCGGCCTCGGCGCAGTACCTCGAAGCGCTGCGCGACAGCGAATTCGTGACCGAGCTCGTCGAAGGGCGGCTCCCGATGGAATGGGTGCAAGCGCGGCTCGTCTCCGACGACCCGAGCAAGGTGCTGTATGCGGAGCCGCCAAGGGACTTGCTCATGCTGCCGCGGCTGCTGCAGCTCACCGGATACCCGCGCGCGCAGTTCGACCTCATTTCACCGTATTTCGTGCCCGCATTTGCCGGGACGAAGGATCTTGCACGCCTGGCGAGGGAGGGCGTCAGGGTTCGCGTGCTCACGAATTCGCTCGCCTCGACCGATGTCGCCCCCGTTCACACGGGCTACGCGAAGCGCCGGAGAGCGTTGCTCCGCGCAGGTCTCACGATCTACGAGCTCAAGCGGGTCATGCTGCGTCGGCGTGCGGCAGGTTGGCGAGCACGTGGCAGCTCCTCGGCGAGCCTGCACGCGAAGACCTTCGAGATCGACGGCCGTTACGTCTATGTAGGGTCGTTCAATTTCGATCCGCGCTCCGCCTATCTCAACACCGAGATGGGCCTGCTGCTCGACTGCCCCGAGCTCGCGCGCCGGCTCAACCACTTCTTCGACACGCAGGTGCCGGAGCATTCGTATCGAGTGCGGCTCGACGATTCCGACCGTCTTGAATGGATCGAAAGGACTTCGGAAGGGAAGAAGACCTACGGCGTCGAGCCTCAGACGAACGCGCTCGAGCGCGCGGCCGTCGCCGCGGTTTCGCTCCTGCCCATAGACTGGCTGCTGTAGCCGAAAATGGGGTCTGACCCCATTTTTCGCGGCTCCGGCGAGCGAATAGACGCGAGCAAGATGAACGGCTACTTCGCTCTGCCCGTATAGCCCTGAGCGATCGTCGGAATCGCGACGATCTCGTTTCTCGCGCTCGGCGTGCCCCAGCCGCCGTAGAAGACGATGCCGAACAGCGTCTTCTTGTCGCGGCCGCCGAAGGCCACGCCGTGCATGCCCCGCGGCCCCGGAATGCTGCCGAGAAACTCGCCGCTCGGCGCGAAGACGTCGGCCGACGCTCCGGTCGCGACGTACACGCGGCCTTCCGAATCGACGGCCGAGCCGTCGCCGCCCTGGCCGCCGCGCAGCTTCCCGAAGTCGCGCTGATTCTCGAGCGACCCGTCGGGCTGCACGTCGAACGCGACGACGACGGGGCCGTTCGTGACGTAGAGCGTCTTTTCGTCCGGGCTCAGGATCACGCCGTTCGCTCCTGCGATGTTCTCGCCGTACTGCGAGACGACGCCCTTCGGGTCGGCGTAGAACAAGCCGGCGCCGCTGATCGTCACGTACACGCCGCCGCGGCTGTCCGCCATGAGATCGTTCAAGACGCCGCCGACGCACTCGAGCGGCTCGCCGTGGAAGGAATTTGCGAGCACCTTGCGCTCGGGCTCGAGCTGAACGATCGCCGAGTGCAATCCTCTCGAAGCGAGAAACAGCGCGCCGTTCTTGCTGCGCGAGACGGCGCCCGCCGTGTTCGCGTCGTCGTAGACGACCGTCGCGAGGCCCGTCGCCGGGTCGAGCTTCATGACGTTGCTCGCGTCGTTGTTCGCGAAGAGTAGGCTGCCGTCGTCGGTCGCGATGGGCCCGTCGACGTTGTTGCCCTCCCAGGACCACACGACCTTCCACGTCTCGCCTCCGGCAATGACGCCGGGAATCCCCGTCGAGGGCGGCAGGGCGGGCGGGGGCGGCGGAGCCGCCGGCGCGTCGCCCGATCCTCTTCCGCCTCCGATCGAGAAAGGCCGAGGCTTCGTCGAGCACTTCTCGAGCACGGCCGGGAGTCCCGGATCCTGCCAGGCCTGGAGGCTATTGCCGCGAGGAAAGGCCGAGGAAGGACTTTGCGCAGAAGCTGCGGCCGCGGCGCAGCCTAGCAGCAGACCGACGGCGATCTTCATGGGCACGATGAAATCCCTCATCCGGAAGCGTGCCGGTGACTTTACCTCGGATTCGCACGCGCATGTAGCGAGGCGGCAGCGGAGCCTCGAGCGCGTCCCGCTATCGAGAGCAGGCGTCCGATATCGGGACGGAGATGCCTTCGTTCGAACCGGCGGTTCCGCCCCCAACTGCGAGAAAGCGCGGCCGTGAGGCGGCGGCGGGCGCTTGGCACACGCCGTGCAATGCGCCTGCGAAAATTCGAGAGCGCGTCGGTGAAGGGTGAGGGAAGAAGAGAAGCAGAGAGCTCGCGCCCGTCCGCGGCGGGACGGGCGCAGCGAGCGTCGAGACGAGCGCCTCGTCGAGCGAGGCGCTCCGAGCGATATGCCTCAGGCCGCCGAAGCCGGCCAGACGAAATCGGGCCGCAGCGCCTCGTACACCGGACGCCCGTCCGACGGACGCGCAACGCCGGTCGCAGGATCGTAGAACGCGTGGTAGGCCGCGGGCAGCTTGGCCGCGTCGTAGCCCATGAGGTTCGGCACGATCACGCGGATTCGGTGCTGCTTGTCGTCGAGCATGATCGGCGCGCCGCACTGCGCGCACGTGCAGAGCTCGAGCGGGCCGTTCGGATTCTTGGCGTTGAACGGCTGGCGCTTGAGGCCGGCCGCGTTGTCGACTTTGAGGTCGCCGTATTTGAAGAACACTACGTGCGTCGTCGGTTGTCCCGTGACGCCCTTGCAGACCGAGCAATGACACGTGTGATTGTCGATCGGCTCCGCATCCGCAGAGGTGTGGACGTGTTCGCATCCGCCAGCATACTTATGGGCCATGTTCTCGCTACCTTTTCTTGTTGAAATCGAATTCGCGTCGCGCACTACGGCCGACGATCCGCACTATAACCGAAAACGGGCCCGCGGGGCCTCCGCGGCGGCCCTGACTCCGCTGCGCAGAAAGGGCGTTTATGTGCCCGCGCGGCGGGACGCGCGCATCGATCCTTCCGCGGCATTGCGGCAGGGCTGAGGCGGGCGGCTAGACCTCGGCGCCCGAATTCGAATTCGAATTCGTGAGCGTGACCGTGACGCGGCGCGAATCGCGGCCGCGCTGCACCGTGAGCGTCACGCGGTCGCCGAAGCGGTGCTCGTCGAGGATCGCCGCGAGATCCGACATTTTTTCGACCGTGCGCCCGTCGACGGCGGTGATGACGTCGCCGATCTCGACGCGTCCGAAAGCCGTGACCCGCGCGGGCCGCAGACCCGCGCGGTCGGCCGGCGAGCCGGGCGCGACCTCGAGCACGACGACGCCCTTGACGCCCGAGCCGTACAAGAGCCGGCGGCTCAGCTCGTCGTCGGCCGAGATACCGAGCGTCGGACGCACGTAGCGGCCGTACGCGATAAGCTGCGGAACGACTCGATTCACCGTATCGACCGGCACGGCGAAGCCGATGCCCGCGTAGGCGCCCGAGGGGCTGTAGATCATCGTATTGATGCCGATCAAGCGTCCCGCGCTGTCGATGAGCGGGCCGCCCGAGTTGCCGGGATTGATGGCGGCGTCCGTCTGAATGAGGTTGTGGATCACGCCGCCCGCCTCGTCGTCGACCGAGCGGTTCAGAGCCGAGATCACGCCGGTCGTCAGCGTGTGATCGAGGCCGAACGGATTGCCGATCGCGAGCACCGTCTGCCCCACGCGCAAGTCCCCGCTGCTGCCGATCGGCAGGGGAGGCGGCGAGTTCTTCGGCACGTCGATCGCGAGCACGGCGATGTCGTGCTCGGGGCTCGCGCCGACGAGCGAGGCCGGGTAGCTGCGCTGATCCGCGAGCGTGACCAGCGCCTCCTGAGCGCCCTGGATCACGTGGAAGTTCGTGACGACGTGCCCTTGCTCGTCCCAGATGAATCCGGACCCCGTGCCTTGCGGGACGCGCATGATGTTGCGGCTGAAAAAGTCGCGCACGTGCTGCACGGTCGTGATGTAGACGACGGATGGGCTCGCGCGCTCGAAGATGTCGATGGTCTGCTGCTCGTCGGCCGACAAGGGCCCGCGTTTTGCGACGGGCCGCGGCGCGGCCGCGGCGTGAGCGGCGTCCTGCCGTTGGGCGTAGAGCGGTGCCGCGCCGAGCAGCGCGGCGGCGAGCAGCAAGAGTCGGATCGCGTGCATCGTGCGCCTCAGGAACGTACGTGGGCGGCAAGATAATATATGTCCGTGTAAAGCTTGGGCGTACGCGGCTGTCTGCCTCGTCGTTCGAGCGATCCCGGACTTAAGGTAACTACAGACGAGGCCGGCTCGACCGCCCGAGTTGACCCGACCTATACTGTTCGGCGCACGCGTGCTGATCCGCGCACGTATGCGCCCGCCGCAGGCGCCTTGCACCGAGACAAGCCTATTGGAGGCCCCGATGAGTCGGCCGATTCTCCCGCAA
>DASTSM010000049.1:0-4602 GCA_035760685.1 Gammaproteobacteria bacterium
CGCGAGCCGATCGGCATCGCGAACGCGGACGCGGTGCTCTCGCGAGCCCCTGCGCAGCGCGCGCAGGGCTGAGGAGGGAGACGTGGCCACGCAGATGAAGCCCGTCGACGTCGCCATCGTCGGCGCGGGCTTGACCGGCTCGATCCTGGGCAAGGAGCTCGCAGAAGCCGGCTACTCGGTCGTCGCGCTCGAGCGCGGCGGTATGCGGCGCACGATACCGGACTTCCAGTCCCCGCCCATGCACGACGAGCTCAAGCACTCCGTGCGCCATTCGCTGATGCAGGATCCGTCGATCGACACGCTGTCGTTCCGCAATTTCCCGGGGCAGCGCGCGCTGCCGATGCGGCAGCTCGGCTCGTTCCTGCCGGGCGAGGGCGTCGGCGGAGCGATGGTGCACTGGAACGGACAGACGTGGCGCTTCCAGCCGCACTGGTTCACGCTCGAGAGCTCCGTGCGCGAGATGTACGGGGCGAATTTTCTTTCGGACGACGCGACGATCCAGGACTTCGGCGTTACGTACGACGAGCTCGAGCCCTACTACAGCTTCTTCGAGCAGGTTTGCGGCACGGGCGGTCTGCCCGCGGCGGTCGAGGGGCAGAGGCTCGAGGGCGGAAATCCGTTCGAGGGGCCGCGCAGCAAGCCTTACCCGAACCCGCCCATGAAGCAATCGCACTCGGGCGCGCTCTTCGAGAAGGCCGCGAAGGAGCTCGGGCTCCATCCGTTCCCCGTCCCGTCGTCGAACGTGACGCGGTACTACACGAATCCCTTCGGCGCCGAATTCAAGCCCTGCATGTACTGCGGCTTCTGCGAGCACTACGGCTGCGAGCATTTCTCGAAGGCGAGCCCGCAGGTCGCGATCCTGCCGTTCGCGATGGCGAGCCCGAGCTTCGAGCTGCGGCCTTGGTCGTACGTGCTTCGCGTCGAGTGGGACCGCAAGGCCAAGGTCGCGACCGGCGTGACCTACGTCGACTCGAGCGGGCGCGAGGTGTTCCAGCCCGCCGGGCTCGTCGCGCTCTGCGCGTTCGCGTACCACAACCCCGTGCTCATGCTGCGCTCGGGTGTAGGCGAGCCCTACGATCCCGCGACGCGCAAAGGGACCGTGGGACGCAACTACACCTATCAGACGATGACGCACCTGCACGTCTTTTACGACGGAGCGAAGCGCATCAATCCGTTCATGGGCGCGGGCGCGCTCGGCACGGCTGTCGACGACTTCAACCACGACAGCTTCGATCACTCGGACCTCGGCTTCGTCGGCGGCGCGTATATCGCGGCCTATCAGACGAACGGTCGGCCGATCCAGTACCATCCCGTGCCGTCCGGCACGAAGCGCTGGGGCCTCGAGTGGAAGCGCGCCGTCGCCCGCCACTACAACAGCACCGTCGCCTTGACGGTGCACGGCTCTTCGACGCCGCATCCGAACAACTATCTCGGCCTCGACCCGACCTACAAGAACGCCTTCGGCCAGCCGCTCGGCATGCTGACGTTCGATTTCCCCTACAACGACCGCCTGATGTCGCGCTACGTGACGGAGAAGGCGCAGCAGATCGCACGCGCGATGGGCGGCAAGTCGATCAAGGTGAATTGGCTCGACGATCACTACAGCATCGCGCCGTACCAGACGACGCACAACACGGGCGGCGCGATCATGGGCGACGACCCGACGACGAGCGCGGTCAACCGCTATCTTCAGTCGTGGGACCTGCACAACCTCTGGGTCGTCGGCGCTTCCGCGTACCCTCAGAACGACGGCTACAACCCGACCGGCACGCTAGGGGCGCTCGCGTTCTGGGCGGCCGACGCGCTCGTTCACGAGTACATGCCGCGGCCCGGTCCGTTGGTGCAAGCGTGAGCGCAGGCTTCGAGATCAGGACGCTGCTCGCCGCGCTCGCGGCCGTTTCGATGGCCGCGCTCGCGCCGCCGGCTCGGTCCGACTCGCCGCAAGCGCCGCCGGCGCTCCGTGCGCCGCCCGCGTGGAGACCGACTTCGCGCCCCTTCGGGCCCGATGCCGAGCGGGGCAAGTTCGTCGCGCTCGGCGGGCAGTACACGAACGGCTATGCCTGCATCGCCTGTCACGGCCAGGACGGTGCGGGCGACTCGAGCGGCGCCTTTCCGCGCCTCGGGGGCCAGAGCGAGTGGTATCTCTATAGCACCCTCAACGACTTCGCCATAGGCATACGCAGCAGCGCGGTCATGACGCCGATCGCGCGCTCCCTCGGCCAACGCGAGATGGAGGACGTCGCCGCGTACTACGCGAGCCTCGGGCCGCCCGCGCGCAATCCCGCGAGCGCCTTGCCGATCGCGAACGACAAGCGCGCGCTCGCGGGCCGCGATATCGCGCTCGAAGGCTATCCGGGTCAGGGCGTGCTGCCGTGCGTGGGGTGCCACGGCGCGAGCGGCGAGGGCCGCGAGCCGCTCTTCCCCTTCATCGGCGGGCAGTACGAGCCGTATCTCGCGTATCAGCTGCGGCAGTTCAAGACGGGCGGCCGCGGCGACCGGTCCAAGGTCATGGCGACGATCGCGAGCGGCTTATCGGACGACGATATCGACGCGGTCTCCGCGTACTTCGCATCGCTGATGCCGCAGCGGCCGACGCCGGAGCCGGCGCTCGCGGGCGCGCAACGCGCCGAGATCCCGGCAGAGACGACACACCTCGGCGCGGCGCCGGCGCCGAAGCCCGGAGCGGGCGACGTCGTCGTGCCCGGAGCGACCGTCAGCGTCGCGCGATGACCCAGATCGCGTGGACGATGCCCGGGATGTAGCCGAGCAGCGTGAGTAGAACGTTGAGCCAGAACTGAGCGCCGAGCCCGACCTGCAGAAAGACGCCGAGCGGCGGCAGCAGAATCGCGCAGACAATCCTCACAAGATCCATAGAGAGCACGGCTCCTTCCGATCGCGCCAGGCGAGGTGCAAGAAGGATGCCGCGCCCAGCCTCGATCCCGGCGCCCCAAAGTCGTGGCACGAGTCTTGCTGTCCGCAGCCGCACACACCCTTCTCGGCTTCTTCTATGCTCCGCTATGTGAACACGGACGAGCCTGGCTTAAGGCGCAGGCGCTGCGGCGGCGGGTTCGTCTACATCGACACCGACGGCAAGGCCGTCGCCGACCCCGAGATCAGACGCCGGCTCGCGGCCTTGGCGGTCCCGCCTGCGTGGACGGACGTTTGGCTCTGCCGCGACTCGAAAGGGCACATCCAAGCCACGGGACGCGATCAGCGCGGGCGAAAGCAATACGTCTACCATCCGGAATGGCGCGAGCAGCGGGAGCAAACGAAGTACGCGCAGCTCGGCGCCTTCGCGGAGGCGCTGCCCGCGATCCGCCGCCGCGTCGACGCGGATCTCGCGACCGGCGCGCCGGACGAGCGCGGCGTGCTCGCCGCCGCCGTCCGCTTGCTCGACCTGACCGGCATTCGCGTCGGCAACACGAGCTACTTCGAGGAGAACGGCACGGTCGGGCTCACGACGTTGCAGGACCGCCACGCCGAGATCGTGGGCAGCCGAATCGTGCTGCGCTTCAAGGCGAAGTCCGGCCGCCAAGTCGACACGTCGGTGGCGAGCCGGCGGGTCGCGCGGCTGCTGCTGCGGTGCGAGGAGCTCGAAGGGCAGCGGCTGTTCCGCTATCGATCCGGAGACGACGTCTGCGAGCTCGACTCGATCAAGCTCAACTCGTACTTGCGAGAGATTGCGGGCGCGGACGTCACCGCGAAGCACTTCCGCACGTGGATCGGCACGGTGACCGTCGTCGAGCGATGGCTCGAGCGCGGCGCGCCCTTGACGATCAAGGAGGCCGCGGCGAGCGCGGCCAAGCGCCTCGAGAACACGCAGGCCGTGACGCGGCGCAGCTACATCCATCCCGGGATTCTCGCCATCGCGACGGCGCGCGCGCCGACGGCGCACGAGCGAGCCGGCGCGCGCCGAGCCCGCGCACAACTGTCGGGCGCCGAGGCGCTGTGCGCGCGTCTGCTCGCCGCCGCGCTCGTCGATATGCGCGAAGCGTCTTGAATGCTCGGGCGGGCCTGACGGGTTCTGGAAAGCGCCGCGCAGATTTTGGCAGGTCGCGGGCCGGCGCCCCATGCCGCTTCGAGCCCATAGCGGACTGGCATGCTTGTTGCAACCTCGGAAGAGTTTTAGGCGGCGACAGAACAAATACGAATGAACGAAACGAGGCCGCCGCTCGAGGGCGGGAAGGAAGAGAAATGAGAGTACTCGTTGCCGGGGGCGCGGGATTCGTCGGCTCGCATCTGTGCACGCGTCTCGTGCACGACGGCCACTTCGTCTACTGCCTCGACGATCTGAGCACGGGCCGCATGGAGAACATCGAGCCGCTGACGCGCTCGCCGCGCTTCTCGTTCGTGCCGCGGTCGGTGCTCGATCCGGTCTGGCTGCCCGTCGACGCGATCTACAATCTCGCGAGCCCCGCGTCGCCGCCGCACTATCAGGCGGTGCCGGAGCAGACGCTGCGGACGAACGTCGAGGGCACGCGAGCGCTGCTGCAGCTCGCCGAAGAAACCGGCAGCCACCTGATCTACGCCTCGAGCAGCGAGGTGTACGGCAACCCGGCTCAGCATCCGCAGCAGGAAGACTATCTAGGCAACGTCAAGACC
>DASTSM010000050.1:0-3066 GCA_035760685.1 Gammaproteobacteria bacterium
CGCGTACACACGAGCTAGAACCGGAGCTTCGTGTTTGGTTGCGCGAGTACGCAGCGGTGCCCGGCTCGACGCTCTCGATCGCGCTCGACCCCGAGGCGATCACGGCGGCGCAACGGCCGGCACCGACGGCGCTCGCCATGATGGCCCCGATCGTCTCGCTCGACTTCTCGGGCGGGCGCGGAGATGCGACGGCGTGGACGCGCGTCGCTTGGGCTCACCAGGAACAGATTCCCGAGTGCCTTTCGCGGCGGGAATACACGGGCCAGCGGGATCACCGAGGACAGCCGATCTACGCGTGGGAGCCGATTCTCGATGAGAAGGGCAAGAAGCAGCCAAACCCCGACTATCGGCCGACTCCGCCGCTTCTACTCGTTGGGCCTATCCAGTCGATCGTCGGTTCGTTTTGGCAGGCCGTCTCGTCGACGCAGCTCGTGGCACGCATCGCGGCGGACGCGCGCGCATGGGGCGCTTCGTGGGTCATCGGCGACCAGGCTTCGAGCTACGCGCTCGAGGGTCAGTTCGCCCAGCACGGGATCCGCTTCATGGGCATTCCATGGACGAACCCGAACAAGGCGGCGGCGGTTGAGCGGATCCGCCGGTGGCTTCGTGACAGGCAGATCATCTTGCCGCTGCCGTCGTCGAGTGACGCAGCAAAGCGGCTGGACTCCGAGCTTCGGCGCTTTCAGGAGCGGCTCTTGCCGAGTGGCGTTGCGACTTACGGCGCACGCAACGGCGAGCACGACGATCACGTGGCGAGCGCGCTCGTGACCCCCGCGATAGCGGACGCGCTCGGGTATCTGCCGCTCGCTCCGTACGTTCGCCGCGTCGTGCGCGACTACTCGTGTCTTCCCGACATGTCGTCGCGGACCAGCACTTGGGACCGCGACTGAATACTCCCGAAAAAGGAAATCCCCATGGCCCTGCAATCCACCACCAAGACGACCCTCAACTACATTCTCACGCTCGTCCAGGCCGACACCACATTGAGCCTCGCGCTCTACGGGTCCTCCCAGCGGCTCCTCGATTCGACTGGTCAGGCGGCGATCAAGGCGGCCTGTCCGCTGCCGCTCCGGGGCGCGAGCAACGCGGATGCGCTCGCGGCGCTGGACGCGTTGCTCGCTGACGTGGCCGCCAATTGAAGGAACGACGCATGACACCCTACACGCCGCATCCAATCGAGAAACAGTCGCCAGACGGTCTCTGGTACATCAATTACCCCGGTCACGAGGCGTGGATTCGCATCGCCGGCGGTGACTTCGTGGACGTCCGCAACCCGACCCCGAATCCACTACGAGCTCTCTTGAACCTCGGGTGTGACTCGGCGTTGCACGCGAAGATGGAGCGCGTGCTCGTCCCCGAGCCCGAGCGATTGCCGCGCGAGGTAGTTCAGGAGCGGCTCGGCCGCATGGCTCCGCTGCGTCGCGGGTTCGTGCGATTGGGGTTCGAGTTCCCGCCCGAGGAAATCGTCAGGATCCCCGTTTGGGCGTGGCAGGCGCTTCGCGTAGTCAAGGAAGGCCGCATCATTACCGGTGCCGTCCCGCAACTCGTCGAAGCCGGGGAGTCGGACCCTCCGCCCTTGCATCCGGCGCTCGTCACGGACCCGACTCCCCGCGCGCCTGCAGCGCGGCAGCGGCGCCGGCGGGACGCGGAGGGCGCGTGACGGTCGCGGAGGCCACGACGGCGAGAGAGCGCGCGGCGGAGCGGCTGCGGCAACGCGAGGCAGTGCATGCTGCGGCAGTCGCCGAGCTCGATGCTGCGCGTTCACGGCGAGCGGACGAGCCCGACGACGCGGAATCGCTTGCGGCCCTCACGCGAGCCAAGGGGGCCGCCGATGTTGCCGGCGAGGACCTGAGTGCCGCGCGTGCCGCCCTGCACCGAGCCGCTGCAGTGCTCACCGCGGCGCGGGACGCAGAGCACGCGGCGGAGCTGGCAGCGGCTCGAAGTCAGCGCGCCGCACTGCTTCCGCGATTCATTCCCGCCTTCAATCGGCTCGTCGACGCGGCGGTCGCCGTCGACCGCGCCGTGACCGCAATCGAGGAGCTCTGCGACGAGGACGGCGTGCTCGCCGAGCGCGCGGACGAGCCGGCTCTGGACATCACGGTCGTTCGCCTAGCGGCGCAGCTCTGGCTCGCGCGCGAGTTTCTTCCGCCTTTGCCAAAACCGGCACAGCTCACGGGCTTTCGTCAGGCGCTCTCAGCAGTGCTGCAGCCCGGCACGCTCACCGAGCTCGTCGCCCGGTTCGCGCACGCGCATGAAGAGCTCGTGGACGCGACAGGGAGCGCGCACCTCGCGGACTGGCTCGCTCTGCCTCCGAGCGGACCGCGATGGGACGCCGTTTCGGCTCACGCGGGGCGTGTGGCCGATGCCGCCCACTTGCTCGAATCGATTGACGCCGCGGAAGCGGCAGAAGGAAGCCACGCATGACGATCCGCACCCGAAAGGAAATTGGGGCCGACTTGCTCCGGCGAGTTGCCGGCGACACGATGGCCCTCACGCTCGGCGCGCCCAATGTTGCCGAGATCCGCCCGAGCCTCGAACGCGCTGGCTTCGTAAGCCGACGGCCCGAGGCTTCAACCCCGGCCGTCGATCCGAACGGCGACCCGCTCGAGCTCCTATCGAAAGAGGAGCGGGAGCTGCTCGAGCGCCGGCCGTACCTCAAAAAGCTCTTGCTCGAGGACATCGGCGCGGCCGAGGCGGGCGTCACGGCCGAGCGTGAAAAGCAACGGCTCGCCGAAGAGCGCGAGCGAGCGCACGCCGAAAACGACCAGGCGCACGAGATCGCCGCTCGGATCATCAAGCAACGCGCGGAAGCGCGCGGGGGCAGCCGTTGTCCGCTGGAGTGAGTCATGGCCTGTGTACCGATCCCCCGATTGCCTGTGCCGGCGCTCCCGTTTCCGCTCAGCATCGAGCCACCCGCTCTACCTGAGCTCACATTTCGCTCCGCCCGCGCGCTTCGCGCGCGAGCGGAGCGTTTGAGGGGCGAAGAGCGGCAAGCGGCGCCATGACGGGCCAGGCGATGGAGGGGCGCCGACACTGCCCCCTTTCCCCCGTTCGCGAATTCGGCTG
>DASTSM010000051.1:0-4781 GCA_035760685.1 Gammaproteobacteria bacterium
CGAACTTCCGCGCTTCTCCGCCAAACTTCTGCGCCATCACCGTCGTCAACGCCGCCGTCAGCGTCGTCTTCCCGTGATCCACGTGACCGATCGTCCCTACGTTCACGTGCGGCTTCTTCCGCTCAAATTTCGACTTCGACATCGGATCGCTCCTGCTCAACCCTCGCCGCTGCGCCGCCTCGGCGGCGGCCCGCAGACGTACCTATATCTAATGTGTCGCCGACGAGCCGCCTCGAGCGGCGTCCGGCGCCCCTCGGTCCGGCATTACCATGGAGCCCACAACCGGGCTTGAACCGGTGACCTCTTCCTTACCAAGGAAGTGCTCTACCACTGAGCTATGTGGGCGGGAAACGTGTTTCACTGTCGTGCCTGCCCGTTCTTATGCGGTGGAGCGGGTGAGCGGAATCGAACCGCCATCATCAGCTTGGAAGGCTGAGGTTCTACCGTTGAACTACACCCGCCTTCTTTGGCCTCGCGCCCGATCCGCCCGGCCTAAAACGGCCTGCCCCTTCGCATGGTGGAGGGGGTAGGATTCGAACCTACGAAGGCATAGCCAGCAGATTTACAGTCTGCCCCCGTTGACCGCTTGGGTACCCCTCCGCGGACATAAGCCGGGTATTGTCTGGTCTCGCTCGAGGAGTGTCAACAACAGGAGGACGCTCACGCCGGCGACGCCGGCATGGAGTCGGAGGTGCGCGGGCGCGCCCGGCCTAGGAGCCTATGCCGGCGCCTGCCCCGCTTTCAGCGTGCCCACGGTGAATCGCGAGCGGCCTTGCATCATGAGACCGGCGCCGCGCTCGGAGACGTGCGCGACGACCGCTTTGCGCCGATGGAGCCGGACCGTGTCGCCGAGGTTGACGGCGAACACGAGGTTGACCACGGTCCCCGCGGGGAGCCGAAGCGCCTCGATCTCGAGAAAAACTCCCATGGCGGAGAGGTTTCTCGCCCGGCATCGGTGAAGGCGCCCCCCGGGCACCGACAGATAAACCGTTGTCGAAACCTTGCTTCTCGGCAGCAGACGACGTTCCATCCTCGGCGCCTCTCCACACCGTCTCAGGTCTTATGACCCAAGCATGCCCCGCGGCACGGCAAAATCAAGCCTCCTGCCCGCGTCCTTGTCTCGGAGGCCGTCGGCGAAAGCCGCGGACTCTAGCGCATTTCGGCCCGCTCGGGCTCGGGGCGCCCCGCCGGGCGCCGTGCGGCTCGAGCATCCACTGACGAGGCGCCGCCGGCGTTCGGGGGGCCGTCCCGTCCGATTATGTCGCCCCCCTGCCGCGGCGGCGCTCAAAACGCGTCCTTGAGCGCGCGCGTCCTCGCAAAGACGTCGACGTCGCTCGCCGCCGGCAAGCCGACCGTCTCCCGCAAGTGCGCGCTCGACGGACGCAGGAACGGGTTCGTCGCCTTCTCGAGCGCGAGCGTCGTCGGAACGGTCGGCCGGTTTCGCGCGCGGAGCCCGTCGACCTCGGCGGCGCGCTCGACGAGCGCGCGATTGCCGGGCTCGACGGTCAGCGCAAACCGAGCGTTCGCCTGCGTGTACTCGTGCGCGCAGTAGAGGCGCGTGTCGTCGGGCCAGCTCAGTATTTTGCGGAGCGACGTCCACATCTGGTCCGGAGTCCCTTCGAAGAGACGGCCGCAGCCCATCGCGAACAGCGTGTCGCCGACGAACCCGATGCGCTCGTCGCGAAGCAGATAGACGATGTGGCCGCGAGTGTGGCCCGGCGTGTCGAAGACCTCGATCGCGTGCCCCCCGAAGTCGAAGGCGTCCCCTTCGCCGACCTCGATGTCGATGCCGGGGATCCGCGCCGCATCGGCCTTGGGCCCCACGATCCGGCAGCCGGTCAGCGCCTTGAGCCGCAGATTTCCGCCGGCATGGTCCCCGTGATGGTGCGTGTTGAGGATGTAGGTCAGCGTCCACCCCTTGGCGTCGAGCTCGCGGACGATCGGCTCGACCTCGGGCGTGTCGATCGCGGCCGTCACGCCCGACGCACGGTCGTGCAGCAGGAACCCGTAGTTGTCCTTGAGGCAAGGGAACATGTGGACTTCGACTCCGCTCATCGGCGCGCCCCTGATAGTCTTCGAAGGTCTATCGTACAATGCCGGGCCCCGGCCGGACGCAGAACACGAGCATGCCCGCCATCACCCTTCCCGATGGATCCACGAAGCGCTTCGACGCGCCCGTGGACGCGCTGTCGGTCGCGCGCAGCATCGGCGCGCGACTCGAGAAGGACGCCGTCGCCGCTCGGATCGACGGCGTGCTCAAGGACCTCACGACCGTCATCGCGGACGACGTGCGCCTCGAGATCGTGACGCGATACGAGCCGGACGGCGTCGAGCTGCTGCGCCACGACGCGGCCCACGTCATGGCCGAGGCCGTCAAGGAGCTTTACCCGGAGACCCAGGTCACGATCGGCCCGGCGATCGAGAACGGCTTCTACTACGATTTCGCCCGCCAGACGCCCTTCACGCCGGAAGATCTCGAGCGCATCGAGGCCCGGATGCGCGAGATCGTCGAGCGCGACGAGCCGATCTCCCGAGAGGTTTGGGATCGGGACGACGCGGTCGAGTTCTTCCGCAACCTCGGCGAGCACTACAAGGCCGAGATCATCGCCGCGATTCCGGCCGGCGAGCCGATCAGCGTCTATCGCCAAGGCGGCTTCGTCGATCTCTGCCGCGGCCCGCACCTGCCGTCGACGGGGCGGCTCGGCCAGGCCTTCAAGCTCATGAAGCTCGCGGGCGCCTATTGGCGCGGCGACTCGCGCAACGAGGTGCTGCAACGCATCTACGGGACCGCGTGGCCGGATGCGAAGCAGCTCAAAGCCTATCTCGACCGGCTCGAGGAAGCCGAACGTCGCGATCATCGCAAGCTGGGCCGGCAGATGGACCTTTTTCACTTCCAGGACGAGGCGATCGGAGCCGTGTTCTGGCATCCGAAGGGCTGGACGCTCGTGCGCACGCTCGTCGAGTACCTGCGCGGGCGGCAGACCGCGGCCGGGTTCGTGGAGGTCAACACGCCGGAGCTCATGGACCGCGGCCTCTGGGAAGCGTCGGGCCACTGGGCCACGTTCGGCGAGAGCATGTTCACCTGCCAGGCCGCCGACGAGCGCGTGCTCGCCGTCAAGCCGATGAACTGCCCCGGGCACGTGCAGATTTTCAACAGCGAGCTCCGCAGCTACCGCGACCTGCCGCTTAGATTCGCGGAGTTCGGCAAGGTGCACCGCTACGAGCCGTCCGGCGCGCTGCACGGCCTCATGCGCGTGCGCGCGTTCACGCAAGACGACGCGCACATCTTCTGCACCGAGGAGCAGATCACGGCTGAGACGGGGGCCGTCTGCAACCTCTTGCTCGGCATCTACCGGGACTTCGGCTTCGAGGACGTCGACATCAAGTTCGCGGACCGTCCCGAGCGCCGGGTCGGGGACGATTCGGTGTGGGACCGGGCGGAAGGCGCGCTGCTCGCGGCCATGAACCACCTCGGCCTCGAGTTCACGTACAACAAAGGCGAAGGCGCGTTCTACGGGCCGAAGATCGAGTTCGTGCTGCGCGACGCGATCGGGCGCGACTGGCAGTGCGGCACCTTGCAAGTCGACCTCAACCTGCCGAGCCGCCTCGGCGCGAGCTACATCGGCGAGGACGGCGCGAAGCACACGCCCGTGCTGCTGCACCGCGCGATCTTCGGCTCGCTCGAGCGCTTCATCGGCGTGCTGCTCGAGCACTACGCGGGTGCGCTCCCGCTCTGGCTCGCGCCGGTCCAAGTCGTCGTCGCGACGATCACGTCGGACGCGGACGAGTACGCCCGCGAGGCGGTCGCGCGCATGCGGCGCGCGGGGCTTCGCGCGGAGGCGGATCTCCGTAACGAGAAGATCAACTACAAGGTGCGCGAGCACAGCGTCGCGAAGGTGCCCGTGATCGCCGCCGTCGGGCGGAACGAGGTCGCGAGCGGGGGCGTCTCGCTGCGCCGGCTCGGGGACAAGGGCCAGCAGTCGCTGACGCTGGACGCTGCGATCGAGTCGCTGCGCGCCGAGGTCGAAGCTCGGCGGTGACGTCGAGACGGCCCGCCGGCGCGCCGCACAGTCAAGCCGGAGGCTAAGAGCAATGAAATTGGTCAGCTTCGAGCGCGACGGGGCCGAGAGCTTCGGCGTCGTCGTCGGGGACGGAATCGTCGACGCCCGCCGGCGGATCGCCGGCTTCGCGGGAATCAGGGACTTGCTGCGCGCGGGCGCCTTGAACGAGCTCCGAAGCCTCGAGAAGCTCGCGCCCGACCATCGGCTCGACGAAGTCACGCTTCTCCCCGTGATTCCCGATGCCGCCGCGAAGATCCTCTGCGTCGGCGTCAACTACCTGCCGCATATCGCCGAGATGGGCCGCGAGCGGCCGGACCGGCCCGTCATCTTCGTTCGCTTCGTCGACAGCGTCGTGGGTCACGGCGAGCCGATGATCCGCCCGCCCGAGTCGGAGCAGTACGACTACGAAGGCGAGCTCGCGGTCGTCATCGGCCGGCGCGCTCGGCGCGTCTCGCGGGCCGAGGCCCTCGAGCACGTCGCGGGCTACAGCTGCTTCAACGACGGGAGCGTCCGCGACTTTCAGCGGCACGGCCCCCAATGGACGCCCGGCAAGAATTTCCATCGGAGCGGCGCCTTCGGACCCTGGCTCGTGACGCGCGACGAGCTGCCGGACCCCGCTCGCTGCCGTCTGACGACTCGGCTCAACGGGACCGTCGTGCAGGACGAGAGCGTCGGCGAGCTTTGCTTCGACGTGCCGAAGCTCATCGAGTACTGCTCCAC
>DASTSM010000052.1:0-14901 GCA_035760685.1 Gammaproteobacteria bacterium
GGCAGACGTCCTGCGCGATCTGGAGCGCCTTCTCGAGCGGGCACGCGACGAGCAGCATCGCGAACTCGTCGCCGCCGACGCGCGCGACCGTGTCGGAATCGCGGACCTTCTGCTTGAGCAGCGCCGCGATCTCGCGAAGCAGATTGTCTCCGACGAGATGGCCGCAGCTGTCATTGACGATCTTGAATCGATCGAGATCGAGATAGCACACGACGTGCATGACATCGTCGCTGCGGCCGGACTTTACGCTCGCCTCGAGGCGCCGCTCGAACTCGGCGCGGTTCACGAGTCCCGTGAGGGCGTCGTGCGCCGCTTGATACGACATCTCGCGCGCGAGGACTCGCAGCTCGCTGACGTCGTGGAAGATCACGACGCAGCCCGCGACTTGGCCGTCCGGGCCGCGGATCGGCGACGCGGTGAGCTCCGTCGAGAACTCGCGCTCGGACACCTTGCTCACGAGCAGTGCACGCCGCCCGAGGTTGACGCGGCGTCGCTCGCTAAGGCATTGCAGCACGGGATCGCCGAGCGATTGCCGGTCCGCCTCGTCGACGAGCGCAATGAGATCGAGGAGCCGCTTGCCGAGCGCAGCGCTGCGCATCGTGCCGATGAGCTGCTCGGCCGCCTCGTTCATGTAGTCGATGATGCCGGCGGGATCGGTCGTGATTACGCCTTCGCCGATCGATTCGAGCGTGATCCGTGCTTGCAGCTTGCCCCGGCCCAGCGCGGCCTCTATGGTCTTGCGATGGCTGACGTCGCGCGCGACGGTCAGCAAGGCACGCTGCCCGCGCCACGTCACTCGCTTGCAGTAGAGCTCGACCCACAGCCCCCGCTCCTCGCCGCCGATGAGCTGCACCTCGAGCGGCTCGGAAGGCGCCTCGCCCTCGAGCCTCTGGCCCATGTGCTTGCGCGCGACAGCGCGATAGGCGGGGCGCAAGAGGTCCGTGACGGGCTTGCCAACGAGCGCCTCCGGCTCGACGCCGAACAGCTCGCCGGCCGCGCGGTTGGCGAACAGGATGGACGTCGTGTGGACGAGAGCGACTTCGGGGAGAGTATGGGCCAGAGCCTCGAAGAGGCCGCCCCGCTCCCGCAGGGCCTGCGTCCCTTCCCCCCGCCTGTCGAGCAATCGGTTCACGCTCGCGGCGATATCGACGAAGGCGCCCTCTCGGCCGTTCGTGACGAGCCGGTCGTCCGCACGGGGATTCGCGAGAAGCGCGTGCACGTCGTCCTTGAGGCGATCGACTTCGTGCCGAAGCGTGCGGCGCGCGAGCCACCAGACGAGCGGCAGTACGACGAGCGCGACGGCCGCGGCAACCGCTATCCAAATCCACTGATCGGCCGAAGAGCTCAACGGCGATCCCAGCCGGCGCCGGGCGGCGCGGGGAACCGGCGGCGCGCGATTGCGCAGCGTGCGGCCGTCGACAGCTGGGTCCTCGCGGACATTTTGGTGCAGGCCCTTTATTGTTCTTATCGTGCCGAATCGATCTCGGCACCCGTGCCGCGGACGCTCGACGCTCGTCGCAGAGATGCGTCGGAAGGCTGCGCGGAACTCGTTTTCTGCGCGGTTAAGATAACCCATGCGCCGCAGGAATCGCCGAGTTTTGACCATAATTCTTGAGAGTCCGCCTTGTCTCAGTTGACTAAACTCCGTACGCTACCGGGCTTTCCCTTACGGCCGACCGCCGCCTCGCAGAGCGCCATGAACCTGGAGACAGCAAGAACTCAGATGCTCGGGCAGCAGATCCGCGCCTGGGAGGTCTTCGACGCCCGCGTGCTCGAGACCCTGCGCGAGACGCCGCGCGAGCGATTCGTGCCCGAAGAGTTCCGAGAGCTCGCTTTCGCGGACCTCGAGGTCCCGCTCGCTCACGGCCAATGCATGATGGCTCCCAAGGTCGAAGGGAGGCTTCTTCAGGCGCTGCAGCTCGAGTCCGCCGACCGCGTGCTCGAGGTCGGAACCGGCAGCGGATATCTGACGGCGTGCCTCGCTCGCCTCGCGGGCGAAGTCGTGACCATCGACATCTTCTCGGATTTCGTGAATCAGGCCGAAGGGCGGCTTGCGGAGCACCGCATCACGAACGTCTCGTTCCTGACGGGCGATGCGCTTTCGCTGGCCCGGCCGGCCGAGTTCGACGCGATCGCGGTCACGGGCTCCGTACCTCGAGTCGACGAGCACTTCATTCGGATGCTGCGTCCGGACGGCCGCTTGTTCATCGTCGTCGGGCGTGCTCCGGTCATGGAGGCCCGGCTCGTCACGATGCGGGCCAACGGAAAATGGACCGAGGAGAGCCTTTTCGAGACGGTGCTGACGCCGCTGGTCAACGCCGAGCAGCCCGAGCCTTTCGTTCTTTAACCTGATCCTGTAGGCATGCCGGGCGTTGCGGAATTGAGTCCGACGGAGGTTCGTCGGCGCCTAACGTCGGAGACGGAGCGCGGCGAGACTATCCTGCTCGACGTGCGCGAGCCCGAAGAGCTCGCGGCGGCGTCGCTGCCCGAGGCGCTGCACATTCCAATGCGAGAGGTTCCCGCACGACTCGCCGAGCTGCCGCAGGATAAGACGATCGTCGTGATGTGCCACGGCGGAATGCGCAGCGCGCGCGTCACCGCGTTCCTTATGGCAAACGGCTTCGAAGACGTATACAACCTTCGCGGGGGCATCGATGCGTGGTCGGTGGAGGTGGACCCGAAGATTCCACGCTACTGAAACGAAGAGGCCGCAAGGCTTCCGAGAGGATAACAAACGATGATGCGTATCAAGACACTCGCTCTTGCAGTCAGCGCCCTATTGTCCGCCGGGCCGCTGTCGGCACAGCAGAGCCAGAGTCAGACCCAAGGACCGACTCAGACCGAGAACCAAGGGGAAGAACAGAGCCTGCTCGATATCTACCAGCGCGCCGTCGAAAACGATCCGACGGTACGCGAAGCCGAGGCGACGTACCTTGCCAATGCGCAGCAGCGGCCGTTGGCGCGCTCGCAATTGCTTCCGAGCTTACAGCTAGGAGCCACAACGTCGAGCAACAGTGCGGACGATCCCAACCCTCCGACGAACTTCGTCACGGGCGAACCCGATCCCCGCTACACGGGGCGAAACACCTCCACCGACACGGATTCGTTTTCGCTCAGCCTGACCCAGACGGTTTTCGACTGGAGCCGGATCGTTACGCTCAAGCAGGCCGACAAGGTCGTCGCGCGCGCCGAAACTCAGTACGCGGCGGCCAAGCAGGATCTCATGGTTCGAGTGGCGCAGGCCTACTTCACCGTCCTCGCGCAGCAGGACACGTTGGCCGCACAGAGGGCGGCTCGCGAAGCGCTCTCCCAGCAGCTCGAGCAGGCTCAGCGCCGTTTCGAGGTCGGCCTCATCGCAATTACCGAGGTACAGGAAACCCAAGCCGGCTACGACAACGCCGTCGCGCAGGAGATTCTGGCCCAACAGCAACTGGCGACGGCCGAGGAGCAGCTCCGGGAGATCATAGGTGAGCGAGTCACACGGCTCGCCGCCCCGGGCTCCGACCTGCCGCTGCAGTCTCCGGACCCCGACAGCGCCGACATGTGGGTCCAAGCTGCGTTGAAGCAGAATCCGGAGCTCATTGCGGCGCGGATAGCGGCGGACGTTGCCCAAGACGAGATCACGATCGCGCGTGCCGCGCGTTTGCCCACGTTGAGCTTCTCCACGAGTTACTCCGACAACACGAGAAACACCGCAAACACGCTGCTCGGACCCGAAGGGTTCACGACTCACTCGCTCAGCGCGTCCGAGGGCTACCAGTGGTCCCTGGACTTGCGCGTGCCGCTTTTTAGCGGCGGGCAGCTGTCCTCCCGCGTTCAGCAGGGCGTGTATCAGCACCGCGCCACGCTCGAGGAGGCCGAACGAATCGCCCGCCAGACCGAACGGCAAGCGCGCGACGCTTACCTCGGCGTCATCACGTCGATCTCGAGCGTCAGGGCCTTGCGGCAGGCGCAGCAGTCGGCCGAGACGGCGCTCCGCGCCACCGAGGCCGGCTTCGAGGTCGGCACGCGCACGTCGGTGGACGTGATCATCGCGCAGGAGAACTTGCGCCAGGCTCAGACCCAATACGCCCAGAGCCGGTACACCTACATCGTGAACATTCTTGCCCTCAACAGGGCAGCCGGCACTCTATCGGTCGAGGACATGCAGAGGGTCGACGGCTGGCTCACGGCGGCGGGCGGCACATTGCCGTCGTCCTCCCCGGCCGCAAACCCAGCGCAGCCCTCGCCGCCGGCGCAGCAAGGGCAAGCGCCCCAGGGGCAAGGGCAGGGGCAGGGGCAGGGGCAGCAAGGTCAACAGGGGCGGTAACCGCAAGGTAACAGCGGCCAACGGGCGCCCGCGGGAGCGATCGGACGTCGGAGGAACACGACCGATCGACGAAGGGCGACCGGCGCGCAACCGCCTCAGCTTCGGGATCGGATCAGGTCGATCAGCTTGCTGGTCGACCTGCCTTCCTTGAGGCTCACGACGCGGACCTCGCCGCCGTTTCGCTGCACGGCCTCGGCGCCGGCGATCTCTTCGGGCCGGTAGTCGCCGCCCTTCACGAGGACATCGGGCAACAGGCGCTCGATGAGCGCCGCCGGGGTGTCCTCGCCGAACGGCACGACCCAATCGACGGCGGCGAGGCCCGCGAGCACGGCCATGCGATCCTCGAGCGCCGTGATCGGCCGCTTCGGTCCCTTGAGGCGCGTGACCGACGCGTCGTCGTTGACGGCGACGATGAGACGATCGCCGAGCGACTTGGCCTCTTCGAGGTAGCTCACGTGCCCGGCGTGCAGGATGTCGAAGCAGCCGTTCGTCATGACGATACGCTCGCCGCGCGCCTTGGCCTCGGCCACGAGCAGGGCGAGCTCGTCCTGACCCACGAGCCCGCGGCCGCCGCTGCCGCGGCGATGCAGCGCGAGCCGAAGCTCGGCCCGCGTGACCGTCGCGACGCCGATCTTCGCGACGACGAGCCCCGCGGCCAGGTTTGCGAGCTCGGCGGCTTGCGCCGCGCCGAGGCCGGCTCCGAGCGCCGCGGCCATGCACGCGATGACGGTGTCGCCGGCGCCCGTCACGTCGAACACCTCGCGCGCTTCGGCGGCTAGGACGACGGGCGCGCCGGTCTGCGGGAATAGGGCCACGCCGCGCTCGCCGCGCGTCACGAGCAGGGAGTCGAGGTCGAGCTCGCCGCGAAGCGCGGCGCCGAGCCGAAGGAATTCGCGCTCGTCGTCCCATTGGCCGGCGACAGCCTCGAACTCGCTCTGGTTCGGCGTCAGCAGGCTCGCCCCTCGGTAGCGCGAGAAGTCGCGGCCCTTGGGGTCCACGAGCACGGCGAGGCCGCGACGGCGCGCCGCGGCGATGAGATCCGCGGCCCGCGACAGCGTGCCCTTCGCGTAATCGGACAAGACGACGACGTCCGCATCGTCCAACGCTTGAATGAAGGCACGGCTAAAGTCTTCGGCGGCGGGCGCGAGCGACTGCTCCGAGTCGAGCCGAATGAGCTGCTGGTTGCGCGCGAGCACGCGGAGCTTGTGCACCGTCGGCACGGTGCCGCAATGGACGAACCGGCAGCGTACGCCGCTCGCCTCGAGAAGAGTCTCGAGGTGCTTGCCGCGCTCGTCGGTGCCGACGACGGAAACGAGCGACGTTCGCGCGCCCAATGCCGCGAGGTTCAGCGCGACGTTCGCCGCGCCGCCCGGGCGCTGCTCGCTCGAGCGCGTGCTCACGACGGGCACGGGCGCCTCCGGCGATATCCGCGCGGTATCGCCGAACCAGTACTCGTCGAGCATGGCGTCGCCGGCGACGAGCACGCGCAGCTCGGAGAAATCGGGTATCGGAATCGTCACGGAGGCGCGCTCATGCTGCGGTCACCGCCGCCATTCTAGCGAAAAAAAGGTCCGCCCCCGTTCTTAGCCGGTGGGAGCGGACCAACGGCGGACCGACGATTCAGGGTCCGAGCGCGACGCGATCTTCTTGGCCCCCCCAAGATCGCGCCCGCCCGACATTCAACCGCATTTCGAGTAACCGCAGTTCAAGCAAGTCATGCAGCCGTCGAGCAATACGGCAGCGGCCGTATTGCACTTCGTGCAAAGCGTCGCGCCTTCGGGGAACGAGCTTTCGGCAAACGCATCCTTTTGCGTTCCGCGCGCCTCGAACTCTTCGCGCTTCTGCGCGAGAAATTTTTTCTGCTCCTCGCTCGGGCCGCTCGGCTTCAGCAGACCGATCCCGATGAGGTGCTTTTCGACGATGTGCCCGAGCTCGGCGATGATCGAGGGCATGAACTTTCCGCCCGGCTGCCAGTAGCCGCCGCGCGGGTCGAACACGGCCTTGAGCTCGTCGACGAGAAACGTGACGTCGCCGCCCTTGCGGAACACGGCCGACATGATGCGCGTGAGCGCGACGATCCATTGATAGTGATCGAGGTTCTTCGAGTTGATGAAGATCTCGAACGGGCGCCGCTGCTCGTGCTGCGTGCCTTCGTTGAGCACGATGTCGTTGATCGTCACGTACATGGCGTGATCCGACACGGGCGTCTTGACCTTGTAAGTCGAGCCGATCAGCACCTCCGGACGCTCGAGCTTCTCGTGCATCCGAATGACTTTCTGCTCGGCTGCACCGCGGCCGCCCTCGTCCGCACCGGCCGCTTTGCCCGCGCCCTTGTCGTCCGCGCCGGCCTTGGCGTCCTCATTGGCGCGCGCCACGGCGTAGCCGACGATCTTCTTGTCTATTTTGATTTTCGACATTCGATTCTTCCTGACTCCGCGCCCGCCGCCGCCGGCGTCCCGCTAGAACTTCCCGTAATAGCCTTCCTTGAGCGCGTCGAAGAGATTCGCGGCCGTGTGCACCTCGCCGTCGTAGACGATCTCGTCGTCGCCCTTGGCCTCGACGACGGAGCCGTCCTCGAGCGTGAAGCGGTAAGTCGTGTTCTTGAGGTCCTTCTCCTTGACGAGCACGCCCTGGAAAGCCTCCGGGTTGAAGCGGAACGTCGTGCAGCCCTTGAGGCCCTTCTCGTGGGCGTAGAGATAGATGTTCTTGAAATCCTGATAGGGATAGTCCGTCGGCACGTTGGCCGTCTTCGAGATCGAGGAGTCGATCCACTTCTGCGCGGCCGCTTGAATGTCCACGTGCTGGCTCGGCGTGACTTCCTCGGAGCTCACGAAGAAATCGGGCAGCTTCTCGCCCGGCTCCTTCGAGCCCGGCATCGCGCGCGAGTTGACGAGGTGCCGGTAGGCGAGCAGCTCGAACGAGAATACGGGCACCTTCTCCTTGCTCTTCTTGCCGGAGCGGATGACGTTCCGGAAGTAGTGATGCGCGAACGACGGCTCGATCCCGTTGCTCGCGTTATTGGCGAGCGAGAGCGATATCGTGCCCGTCGGCGCGATCGAGCTGTGATGCGTGAAACGCGAGCCGTACGTCTCGAGCTCGTCGACGAGCTCGGGCTCGACCTCGCGCAGGCGCTGCATATAGCGGCTATAACGTGCGTGCAGGATCCTTCCCGGCACGCGATCGCCGACGTTCCAGCCGTCCGCGCGCATCTCGGGCCGCTGCGCCAGCATGCAAGGCGTCACCTCGAACTCCTCCAGCATGATCGGGGCCGGACCCTTCTCCTTCGAGAGCTCGAGCCCGGTCCGCCAGCCCGCGATCGCGAGCTCGCGCGAGACGTCCTCCGTGAACTTCACCGACTCCGGCGAGCCGTAGCGCATGCCGAGCAGCGCGACGGCCGAGCCGAGCCCCAAGAACCCCATGCCGTGACGCCGCTTCGTCTCGATCTCGCGGCGCTGCTCGGCAAGCGGCAGACCGTTGATCTCGACGACGTTGTCGAGCATGCGCGTGAAGACGTCGACGACTTGCCGGAACTCCTCCCAGTCGAAGTAGGCGTCGGCGGTGAACGGCGCGACGACGAACTTCGTGAGATTCACGGAGCCGAGCAGGCACGAGCCGAAGTCCGGGAGCGGTTGTTCGCCACACTGACCAGTTACTAAGCCGTTGAATACAACTGTATGGTTGTCTGACTGCGTAGTATCGAATACCGCCTCTCTTCCTACATGCTCGATTGCCGTCACCTCACTTACAAACGCTTGCTTGTTGCCGAGGCGGTGGAGCCGAGCCCAGTCCCAATAGCGACTATTCTTGTAGTCCAGAAGGAAACCGATTTCCCCCATGAACCGGTCTCGTGACTCGCCGTCGATGATGAGTTCGTAATTTGCTTTGCACTGATACGGTCTATTACCGCCATGCCCATCAGGCAAGAGGCGGTAACTGCTTTCACGACGTTTCCGAATGCGGGAGAACACCCCGAAATTGGCAAGAAGCACTTGCACGTCTCTGAGCAAGTCGGGCTGACTGGATGCCAACCGGATTGAGCAGCTGAAGCCCTTCCCAGAGATGTTGACCGTACCGTCGGACTGGAACAGCGCTCGTAAATATGACTTGACGCAGTCCTCCGTGCCACGCCAAACGACTTCGGGCACACGTAGCTTCGTCGCTTGACTGAAGCCGTAGTGCCCAAGCACACGAGCAAGCAATACGGAGCGAATCATCACGAGGTTCCGCTCCGGTACAGCGACTGCCTTTACCTTGTAAGTGCGATGATACTGAGACGCGCCCGCGATCAAACGGTTGACGAACGATACAATCGCATCTGCAAAGACCCGATCGGGGCCCCAGAGGTTGATTACGGCCCCTTCTTGACCCGCACCTCGATTCGTAAAATGTCCGTCGCCAGCTAAAAAGCCGAGTAAGAGGCCCAGTTCTCGGCTGCCTTCGGTTCCGAACTGACCCTTGCCGGATTGGATCAACAGCCTGTCTCCCGGGCGCAGATCCTTGAGCTTGATCTTGCCGCGAGTTGTGTAGAAATCATGCCAGGCCGTAGCCTTGATTTCGTAGCCATCCTTGGTGGCGACGCGATAGACATCTGCCGAGGCCGATGTCATGAATACGGGCACTGCAGGGCGAACGTCGCAGCCCTTCCTTTCCTCACCAAGGGCACGACGATCGACGGTCACTGCAAGTGAAGCGCCGCTGGCATAGAGGTCGCCGGCACGAATGAGCCCATACTGCGTCGCGAGCCGCGTATCCGCCGTCACGCATGGATTCGTCGCGCGGATGTTCTCGCACCACCAGTTGTTGTTGAGCTCGTTGACTCGGTCGATGAGCACGAAGCCGGGCTCGGCGAAATCGTAGGTGGACGACATGATGACGTCCCACATGCGTCGCGCAGGCAGCGTGCGGTAGACGCGGCAGGCCGCGCGCCCTTCCTCGTCGAAGACGTAGTCGCCGCCGGCCGGAAACGAGCGCCACACGATGCGCTCCCCGTCCGCGAGATCGACGCCGTCCTCCTCGATCTCGCGGCGCGTGAGCGGAAAGGCGAGCTGCCAGGGCTTGTCTTCCTTGACCGCGCGCATGAACTCGTCGGTGACGAGCAGCGAAAGGTTGAACTGGCGAAGCCGGCCGTCCTCCCGCTTGGCCCGGATGAACTCCATGACGTCGGGGTGGCCGACGTCGAACGTGCCCATCTGCGCGCCGCGCCGGCCGCCGGCCGAGGACACCGTAAAGCACATCTTGTCGTAGATGTCCATGAACGAGAGCGGCCCCGACGTGTAGGCGCCGGCGCCCGACACGTAGGCCCCGCGCGGCCGCAACGTGGAAAATTCATACCCAATTCCGCATCCAGCCTTGAGCGTAAGCCCCGCTTCGTGGACCCTCTCGAGGATGTGGTGCATCGAGTCGTTGATGACGCCCGACACCGTGCAATTGATCGTCGAGGTCGCCGGCTTGTGGGCGCCGGCGCCTGCGTTCGAGATGATTCTGCCGGCCGGGATCGCGCCTCGCTGCAGCGCCCAAACGAAGCGCTCGTACCAGTAGGCCCGGACGTCCTCGGCCTCGACGTCGGCGAGCGCGCGAGCGACGCGCTCGTAGGTCCCCTGGATGTCCCGATCGACCGGCTCGCCCGACTTCGTCTTGAGCCGGTATTTCGTGTCCCAGATATCGAGCGATGCGTCCTGCAGCGGAATATCCGCCAGCCTGCGGGCTTGGAGATCGAAGGCCATGCTCATCGTCTTGTCACATCCCTAATCGAAGCGTCGCGAGGCTCGAAAGACGGGGCGTCGGGCCCTCTCTCGAACCAATGACTCGAACGGCGCGAAGTCCCCCTAAACGCGAACGGCGATTCCCCTCGTCGCCGTTCCTCGAAGTCTGGCCCGACACAAGATCTTGTGTGGGATGGAGCGAGACTAGAACCGTCATCGGCTCGTGTCAAGCAGTTATGTCGCGTCCAGTAAAGCGCGTCTAATTCTTTTTTTATCAATTGCTTACATCGCATCATGCAGCCACCGCTCGGCGGCCACCGACGCGAGAAGCCCGAATCCGGCAAACCACTATATCTTGTGAACGGCTTTCCCCCAGGTCTTCCCCGGGAAGTGCACAGGTAACGCACAACGCCCGCTTCCGAAAGGCTCGGCCGTAGGCTCATTCGCCCGGGAAAATCGCGCAGATCCGCGCCGCGTCGCGGGCCGCCCTCAGGAACGCGAGCGACCGGCGGACGGGGCGCCGGCGTCTCTTCGTGCGGCCCGGATGTTGCAGAATGGCCGGGCGATGCCCGCGGAACCTCCGGCGCCGCCCCGCGTTGCGCGTTTCGAGCGGAAGCACCTTACAATGACAACCCGCCCGACTCGCCGTCGAGCGGAGGCGCGGGCCAAAACATCCTGGAAACGGAAAGCTTATGATCGCCGCAGCAAGCCGATGGCTATCGGATCGGAGCGCACCGCTCGCGCGTTCTCTCGTGCTCGCGCTCGTCGCTTGCCCGGCCGCCGCCTGGGCTCAGTTGCCGGCCGGCGTGCCGACGCTCGCGCCGATGATCGAACGGGTGTCCCCGACCGTCGTGAACATCTCCGTCAGCGGCGAGGTGCAGGTCAACGGCCCCCTGACCGACGACCCGTTGTTCAAGTACTTCTTCCCCGATACGCCGGAGTCCCGCCCCGTGCAGAGCGCCGGCTCGGGCGTCATCGTCGACGCCGCGAAAGGCTACGTTCTCACGAACGCCCATGTGATCGAGAACGCCGAGAAGATCACGGTCACGCTGCTCGACAACCGCAGCATGGAGGCGAAGATCATCGGCTCGGACCCCGGGACGGACCTCGCCGTCCTCAAGGTCGAGGCGGCGGACTTGAAGCAGGCCGAATTCGGCGATTCGGATCGCCTGCGCGTCGGCGACTTCGTCGTCGCGATCGGCAATCCGTTCGGCTTCTCGCACACGGTCACGTCCGGGATCGTGAGCGGGCTCGGGCGGAAGAACATCAATCCCGACGCCTACGAGAACTTCATCCAGACGGACGCCTCGATCAATCCAGGCAACTCGGGCGGCGCGCTGCTCGACCTCGAAGGCAAGCTCGTCGGCATCAACTCCGCGATCATCTCGCGCGGCGGCGGCAACATCGGCATCGGCTTCGCGATCCCCGTCAACATGGCTCGCGACGTCATGCAGCAGCTCATCGACTTCGGGCACGTGAGCCGCGGCCTCCTCGGCGTCACGATTCAGAGCGTCACGCCCGAGGTCGCGGAGATGTACGGGCTGCACGACGTGTCGGGCGCCCTCGTGATGTCGGTCGCGCCGAACTCCGCCGCCGAGAAGGCGGGCCTCCAGTTCGAAGACGTGATCCTCAGCGTCGACGGGCAAGCCGTACGCGACTCGGCCTCGTTGCGCACCGCGATCGGCCTCAAGCGGCCCGGATCTCACGTCAAGGTCGGCATCGTGCGCGAGGGCCGCGAGCGCACGCTCGAGGCCGAGCTCGGGGAGGCGGAGGCTGCCGAGACCGCGGCGCTTCCCGTGCCGAAGCCGGAGAGCTCGGACGGCGGCCTGGACCCGGCGTTCGAAGGCGCCGAGCTCGCCCCCGCCGATCGGACGAAGCCGAACTCGAGTGCGGGCGGCCTCTCGGTCGTCTCCGTCGAGGAGGGCAGCCCTGCCGCGATGCACGGCCTCAAGGCCGGCGACGTCATCACGCATATCAACCGGCAGCGCGTCCGGAATTTGCAGGACGCCGAGCGGGCGCTGAAGGACGCGCGCTCGGTCATCGTCCAAGTGCAACGCGGCAGCCGCGGCCTGTTGCTGCTCATGCGCTGACGCGGCACGACCGCGCTCGCGCTCCCTCGGCCGCATGACCGTCAAGCCTGCAAGCCGAACCGTCTGCGTGCTCGGCGGCACGGGATTCGTCGGCCGCGTGCTCGTCAACGATCTCGTGCGCGCGGGCTATCGCGTGCGGGTGCCGACGCGCAATCCGCACCGAAACCGGGACCTGCTCGTGCTGCCCGGACTCGAGCTTCCGGCCGCCGACGTTCATGACGAGCGAACGCTGGCGCGCTTGCTGGCGCGCTGCGAGGCCGCCGTCAATCTCGTCAGCATTCTCAACGAGCGCGGCCACGACGGCAGCGGGTTCAGGCGCGTACACGTGGACCTCGCCGCCAAGGTCGTTCGCGCCTGCCACGAGGCGGAGGTGGGCCGGCTGCTGCACATGAGCGCGCTCAAGGCGAACGCCGAGCGCGGTCCGAGCCATTACTTGAGGACCAAGGGTCAGGCGGAGCAGGCCGTCAAGAGCCAAAGCGGCGAGTCGATCCGCTATACGATCTTCAGGCCGTCGACGATCTTCGGCGCGAACGGCGGCTTCGTGCAGCAGTTCGCGCGCCTGCTGAAGGCGGCGCCCGTGCTGCCGTTGCCCGCCGCCGACGCGCGCATGGCGCCCGTCTTCGTCGACGACGTCGCCCGTGCGTTCCTCGTCGCGCTCGAGAACGGTCACACGCAGAACCGCACCTACGAGCTCTGCGGGCCCGACATCTACTCCTTGGAGGAGCTCGTGCGGCTCATCCGGCAGGAGCTCGGGTTGCGCCGCGCGATCCTGCGCGTGCCGAAGTTCCTCGGCCGGCTCCAGGCCTGGGCGTCCGACTACCTCGTGCCCGGCAAGCCTTTTTCTCTCGACAACTTCAGGTCGCTAAGCGTATCGAGCGTCTGCACCGAAAACGGGCTCGCGGCGCTCGGAATAGAGCCGCGATCCTTCGAGACCCTATTGACCACGTTCTTCGACACGGCCCGCGGGCGCCCGCGGCCGGACGGCTCCGCGTCACGACCGAGCTAGCACGTCCGCCGGCGACTCCTCGCTGTCCCACGCCTGGAGCACGAGCTGGCGCTGCGCGTTGTTCATGCTGGCGAGGCGCTCCATCTCTCTATAGAAGCCCTCCACGCCGAGACGCTCGAGCCGCGCTTTCAACACCGGCAGCCAGCGGCGGTAGGTCGCGACGGCGGCCAGCGTCGCGTTGTTGAGCGGCTGATCGAACCAACCGTCGTAGTCCGATGCGCCGCCCCAGGAGGCTTTGAGCACTCGGTAGTCGTCGCGCATCTGCGCGTACGCCTCGGCCTTCTCCCGGCGCTTCTCGTCGGCGGAAATCGGCTGGGCGAACACTTCCCGCAGCCGCCGCTGCTGCTTGGCCACGAGCTCGGAGAACTGGCTGCGATAGTGCAGACGCTTCCGGTAGCGGTCGAGGCCCTTCGTGTCCCCCTTCGCCTCGAGCCAGCGCTGCGTGCCGTACTCTTCGACGGTCATGGCGAACGCCTCGCTGAACGCGCTGTCGCTTTTGACGTAAAGCCGCTGATGCGCGAGCTCGTGGAAGAGCACCGACGCGATGTAAATCTCGCCCCCGTCGATCATCGTGTTGAGGATCGGGTCCTTGAAGTAGCCGAGAGTCGAATAGGCCGTGGAGCCGCCCATGTAGGTGTCGAGGCCGGCTTTCTCAAGAGCCCTTTGATAGTGCCGCGCCTTGTCCTCGTCGAAGAAGCCGCGATAGCTCACACAGCCCGCGAACGGAAAGCACCAGTGCTTCGGGACGATCGAGAACTCCGGCGTCGCGACCACGTTCCAGACGACATAGGGGCGGCCCAGGTCCGCGTACGTCGTATAGCTGTCGTTGTCGGGCAAACCGAGCGTATGCACCGCGAAGCTTCGAATCGACGTGACGCTCGAGAGCGCACTCTTCACGCGGTCGCTCTGGCTCGGATCGGCGAGCACTTCGTCGATCGGCGTCCGCTTGCGCAGCATCTCGATTTCGCCGCCGATGGCTTGCCAGTAGAACGGCGTCGCGCAGCTGTTGACCGCGGCGCATACCGGAATCAGCAGGAGAATCCGAAACCTTCGACGCATGCCCGGAACCTTAGCATGTGGGACGCTGCGATATGATGCGTTGCATGGAAATCTACGAGGTCGGCGGAGCGGTTCGCGACGCGCTGCTCGGACGCCCCGTGCGCGAGCGCGACTGGCTCGTCGTCGGCGCCACTCCCGAAGAGCTTCTCCGCCTCGGCTACCGCCGCGTAGGCAAGGACTTCCCCGTCTTCCTGCACCCGATCACGGGCGAGGAATATGCCTTGGCGCGGACCGAAAGGAAAGTCGCGCCGGGCTACACGGGCTTCACGTTCGACGCGTCCCCGACGATCACGCTCGAGCAGGACCTCGAGCGGCGGGACCTCACGATCAACGCGATGGCGCGCGACGCCTCCGGACGCATCGCAGATCCGCACGGCGGCCGCAGAGATCTCGAGCGGAAGCTCCTGCGCCACGTGTCCCCGGCATTTCGCGAAGACCCCGTGCGCGTGCTTCGGGCCGCGCGGTTCGCCGCCGAGCTCGGCGAGCTCGGCTTTCGCGTTGCGCCCGAGACGATCGCGCTCATGCAGGAGATGGTGAGATGCGGGGAAGTCGACGCGCTTCGGCCCGAGCGCGTGTGGAAGGAAACGGCCACGGCTCTCGCTTCGCCGCGGCCCGATCTCTTCGTCGAGGTGCTCCGCAGCTGCGGAGCGCTCGCCCGCGTCTTCCCCGAGATCGACGCGCTTTTCGGCGTGCCCCAGCCCGAGCGCTGGCACCCCGAGATCGACACGGGCGTGC
>DASTSM010000053.1:0-7179 GCA_035760685.1 Gammaproteobacteria bacterium
AAGCGCGGCGCCGTGGCCGGCTACGAGGTCGTCGACTTCAGGGCGCGCCTCATCGACGGCAAGTACCACGACGTCGACAGCTCCGCGCTCGCGTTCGAGATCGCGACGCGCGCCTGCTTCCGCGAGGCGCACAAGGCGAGCGGCCCGAAGCTCCTCGAGCCGATCATGAAGATCGAGGTGCGCAGCGAAGCCGAGTACCTCGGCGCTATCATCGGCGATATCAACCGGCGCCGCGGGCAGGTCGCCGATCAAGGCAAGCGCGGCAACGAGGTGTTCGTCCAGGGTTTCGTGCCCCTTTCCGAGATGTTCGGCTACATCAACTACTTGCGCTCGAGCACGAGCGGCCGCGGCACGTTCACGATGGAGTTCGACCACTACTCCGAGGTGCCGCCCGGCCTCGTCGAGAAGCTCATGGAGCGGGAGGCGTGAGGGCGCGCGCGCTCGCCGCGCGGTGTCCGGCCGCCGAGGCCTGCCTCCGGGAGGGCGATTCCCGGCCGAAGCGGGCGGGCGATGCAGCCTGAGCAGCGCGAGCGCGCCCTCGTAGCGGTCGTCGACGGGCTCGAGGCCGAGCTGCGGCGCATGGATCTCTGGGAGCCCGAGCCGCCCAGCGAGGAGCAGCTCGCGAGCACGCAGCCTTTCTGCTGCGACACGCTCGCGCTCTCGCAGTGGCTCCAGTGGCTCCTGATCCCGCGCATGCGGCGGATCTTCGCGGGCGAGGGCGAGCTGCCGACGGCGAGCGCAATTCATCCCCTCGCCGAGGACTGCTTCGAGCATCTCGACGACGCGCGTGCGCTGCTGACGCTGATCGATCGGTTCGATCGCCTGATTCGCGGCGACGCCGGCGCGCTCCCGCACTGATCGGCGTCCGCCCCTCCCTCGCGTGGACAATCCCGAACCGGGAACCGATACTTGGCCGTCTTCGTCCGGAGGTCGACTGATGCGGGCCGTCGCTAGAGCTTTCGGTGTCTTCTCGGTTGTCGTCGCGCTCGGCGGGGCCTCTCCGGCGCTCTTGGCGCAGAGCCCATCCGCCTGCGACCGCGCCTGCCTCGAGGAAGACCTGACGCTCTACCTCAATTCGCTCGTCGCGCACGATCCGAAGAAGGCGCCGCTGGCCGACGACGTGCGGTTCACGGAGGACGCGAAGGAGCTTCCGGTCGGCGAAGGCCTCTGGAAGACCGCGTCGGCCGTGGGGCCCTTCCGCACCGATTTCCTCGACGTGAAGGACGGCACGGCAGCCGTGCAGGCCGTCGTTTCGGAGAACGGCGCGCCGGTGCTCTTCGCCGCGCGCCTCAAGGTCGAGAATCGCCGCATTACGGAAATCGAGACGATGGTCGTGCGCAACCGGCAGGAAGGCGCGCTGTTCTCGCCGGAGACGCTGACGGGCCCGTCGGCCGCGATGAGCACGCCCCCGCCGCGGTCCGAGCTCATGCCGCGCGACGAGATGGCCGCGATCGCGCTGCGCTATCCCGAAGGCCTGCGCGTCGGCAGCTTCGAGAAGTCGAACGTTCCGTTCGCGCCCGGTGCCTATCGGCTCGAGAACGGCGTACACATGGCGGGCCCGGGCTGCACGTTTCGTCCGCCGAGCTGCGAGAACATGCGCTCGCAGCAGATCCCGACGCTGGCCTCGATCAAGGCCGAGGTCGTCGCCGTCGACGAGCAGAACGGCACGGTGCTGCTCTACATGAACTTCGGCAAGGGATCGCTGCCGGGCCCCGGCAACGAGGACAAGTCGCTCGTCACGTTCGAGGCGTTCAAGGTTTACGGCGGACAGGTGCATGCCGTCGAGGCCGTGTTCGAGGGGATGCCGGCCGGCGCGGCCCGGGGCTGGGAATAGCATCGACGGCACTTCTTGCGCCCGGGTGCCGAGTCACGGAACGGCCGCGCCGTGGCGGCGCGGCCTACAACCTCTCCTTGGTTCTTGGCCCGCGTCGAGATCCGCTCCTTCTTCCCTTGCCCGCGTTAACATCCGCGCATGGTGACAGGTAGTGCCACGGCCGCCACGGCCGCGTTGAGCCGAAGCCTTAGGTCCCGCCACGTCACGATGATCTCGATGGGCGGGATCATCGGCGCGGGTCTCTTCGTCGGCAGCAGCGCCGCGATCGCGGCCGCCGGGCCCGGCATCCTCGTGAGCTACGTGCTCGCGGGCCTCGTGATCCTGCTCGTCATGCGCATGCTCAGCGAGATGGCGGCCGCCTATCCCGGCATCGGCTCGTTCACCGAGTACGCGCGCCTCGGCCTCGGCGATCTCGCGGGCTTCGTGAGCGGCTGGCTCTACTGGTACTTCTGGGTCGTGGTCGTCGCGGTCGAAGCGATCGCGGGCGCGTCGGTCATCGCCGGTTGGCTCGCGGGGTGGAAGTCGATCCCGCAGTGGCAGATCGTCTTGGGCCTCATGACCGCATTGACGGCCGTGAACCTGCTATCGACCCGCTCGTACGGCGAGTTCGAGTTCTGGTTCGCCTCGGTCAAGGTCGCGGCGATCGTGGCGTTCATCGTCGTCGGCGCGGCCTATTTGCTCGCGGGTGCCCCGGACGGCGCCGGCGGCCTCGCGAACCTCACCGCGCACGGCGGCTTCCTCCCGCTCGGCCCCGTCGCCGTGCTCGCGGGCGTCACGACCGTGATCTTCTCGATCACGGGTGCCGAGATCGCGATCATCGCCGCGGCCGAGTCGCACGAGTCCGCGCGGACCATCGCCCGGCTGACGGTCACGATCCTCGTGCGGATCCTGCTCTTCTACGTCCTCTCGATCCTGCTGATCCTCGCGATCGTGCCGTGGGACGAGATCACGCCCGGCGTCTCGCCGTTCGTCACGGCGCTCGAGAGGGTAGGCGTGCCGGCGGCCGCGCTGCTCATGAACGTCATCGTGCTGACGGCGGTGCTGTCCTGCCTCAACAGCGGCGTTTACGTGACCTCGCGCGTGCTGTTCACGCTCGCGGCGCAGGGCGACGCGCCGCAGCCGCTCGTCGCGCTGACGCGAAGGCGCGTGCCGGCCCGGGCGATCCTGCTCGGCAGCACGATGGGCTACGCCGCCGTGCTGACCTCCGTCGTCTCGCCGTCCGTGCTGTTCGCGTTTCTGCTCAACACGTCGGGCGCGATCATGCTGATCGTCTACCTGATCGCCGCGCTCGCGGAGATCCGCTTGCGGCGGCGGCTCGAGAGCGAAGATCGCGCGCGGCTCTCGATCCGCATGTGGTGGTATCCGTATGCGAGTTGGCTCGTCGTCGGCGCCATCGTCGCCGTGCTCGTCGCGATGGCGTTCACGCCGGCCAGCGCGTCCCAGGTCTATGCGAGCCTCCTGTGCCTCGCGGTCGCCGTCGCCGCGTACTTCGTTCGGCGCGCCCGCCGGCCCGCCGCCGCGAGAGCGGCGTAGGCGAGCGGCGCGCGCGAGCGTTCGCGCGCGGCGGCGCGACGCTCAAGCGGGAAACAGCACGCTCGCGCGCAGCCCGCGCCCGCCGTCGCCGGCCGAGAGCACGAGCTCGGCGCCATGCAGCTCCGCGATTCGGTGCGCGATCGAGAGCCCGAGGCCCGCTCCGGCCTTGCCCGTTCCGAGGCCTCGATGAAAGCGCCGCACGACCTTGTCGCGGTCGGCGTCCGGGATACCGGGACCTTCGTCCGCGACGAAGAGACACGGCCTGCCGCCGACGCGCTCGGCGCCGACGCGTACCGCGGTGCCCGGGGGGCTGTAACGAACGGCGTTGTCGACGAGGTTCCGAAGCAGCACGCGCAGCAGATCTGCGGAGCCGGCCACCTCGAGCTCGCCGCGCACCGGCGCGCTTGCGCCGCCGCGCGCCCCCGTCGTTTCGGCCCCAGCCGCGTCGACGTCTCCGCGCGTCGCGAGCTCGAGCCTGACGCCGGTCTCGCTGGCCGCGGGCGTGAGCTCCGCGACGGCCTCGCCCGCGAGCGCTTGCAGCGCGCACGGCCGCTTCGCGAGCTGCTCGGGCGCATCGAGCCGGGCGAGCGTGAGCAGCTGCTCGACGAGATGCGCCGCGCGATCGCAGCCCCGGATCGCTTGCTCGATCGCGCGCCCGCGCTCGGCGTCCGTCTCGGCGCCCTGCGCGACTTGAGCCTGCGCCTTGATGGCGGCGATCGGCGTGCGCAGCTCGTGGGCGGCATCCGCGGTGAAGCTGCGTTCCTTCTCGATGGATTCGGCGACGCGCGCGAACAGCCGATTGAGCTGCTCGACGAGCGGCAATACCTCCCGCGGCGCTCGCGCGGCGTCGAGTGGGCCCAGGTTCGCGGGATCGCGGCGGCCCACGTCGCGCGCGAGCCCCGCGAGGGGCTTGAGGCCGCGGCCGATCGCGATCCAGAGCAGCAACGCGAGGAACGGGAGCGCGAAGACGAGCGGCCGAAGCAGGTTTTTCGCGATTTGCCCGGCCAGCGCTTCGCGCACCGAGGCGCGCTCGCCGACCTGAATCAGATAGTCGCGGCCGTGGCTCCACGTGCTGTAGACGCGCCAGCGCACGCCCTCGACCACGCGATCGCTGAATCCGGTTTCCCGCGCTCCTAGCGGCTCGGCCGGGGCATTCGCGGAGCGAAGGCGCAGCTTGCGTCCGTCCTCCCAGACCTGGAAGGCGACCTCGCGCGAATACTTCTGCTCGCCCGCGTCGTCGGTGTCGATCTCCTCGAGCTCGTGCGAGGCTTGGGCGACGAGCAGCGCGGCCGCCTGCGCGAGATGCGCGTCGAGGAGCTCGTCGATCTCTTCGCGCGCGTCGAGGTAGGTGAACGCCGCGGCCGCGAGCCACGCGAGCGCGACCGCCGCGAGCGCGAGCGCCGAGAGGCGGCCGCGGATCGATCGCACGTCAGCCGTCCGCCGCGCGCGGCAGGAGGTAGCCGGCGCCGCGGATCGTCTGGATCAGACTCGGTGCGAGCTTGCGGCGCAGATGGTGAACGTGCACCTCGACGGCGTTGCTCTCGATCTCCTCGCCCCATCCGTAGAGCTGCTGCTCGAGCTGGGCGCGCGACAAGACCTTGCCCGCATTCCGCATGAGCATCTGAAGCAACGAGAATTCCTTGGCGGACAGCTCAACGGGCCGCCCGCGGAAGCGGACCTCGCGCGCCGCCGGATCGAGCGTGACCTCGCCGACGCGCAGCAGCGGTTCCGCCGATCCGCCGGCGCGCCGAGCGAGCGCTCGAAGGCGGGCCGCGAGCTCGCCCATGTCGAAGGGTTTGACGAGGTAGTCGTCCGCGCCGGCGTCGAGGCCCTTGATGCGATCGGGGACCGTGTCGCGCGCCGTCAGCACGAGCACGGGCGTCGCCGCGCCGCGGCGGCGAAGCCGCTCGAGCACTTCGAGCCCGGACATCCTCGGCAGCCCGAGGTCGAGCACGACGACGGCATAGGCCTCGTCGGCGAGCGCGTGGCTCGCGGCGACGCCGTCTTGTACCCAGTCGACGGCGAAGCCGGCCTGCCTGAGGCCGGCTTCTATCGCGTCGCCGAGCAAGGCGTCATCCTCGACGACGAGCACGCGCATCGGAGTTGCAGAGGAGATCGATCATCGGTGCGCCGTCTCGTCCAGCACCGAAACGTGCGTCGGCGCCGTGCGCTCGGCGGCGGTTTCAACCGCGGTCCAGCTCGGGTAGCCGTACCAGAAGGCGAGAACGGCGGCGAGCAACAGCGCGCCGAGCCACGCGCGCGAGGACCGGATGCCCTCGCCGGGTTCGCCGAGCTTGCGCCCCGTGATCATCGATCGAATGAGGTTCTCGCGGTGCAGCACGCTGCTGACGAGGACGCCCGCGACGTGCACGAGCACGACGGCGAGCATCGCATTGGCCGCACCCTCGTGCAACTCCTCGAGCCCGTCCCCGCCGAACCCGTTGAACATCGCTATGCCTGACGCCGCGATTGCCGTCCCGAGCCCGAGCATGAGGAAGATCGCGACGCTGCCGGCCGGATTGTGGCCGACGTAGCGGCGGGGCGCGCCCGAAAGCAAAGAGCCGAGGTAGCGGCCGATTTCGCGCGGAGCGAAACCGAACGAGGGGAAGCGCGCGTACCGCGTGCCCGCGATTCCCCACACGAGCCGAAACGCGACGAGGCCTGCGAAGGTGTAGCCGAGCAGGACGTGGATGTCGCGTTGACGCTCGGAATCCGCGGTCAGGAAGGCGCCCGCGAAGGAGAGCGCGAGCAGCCAATGGAAGAGCCGCGTCGGGAGATCCCAAACGAGCACCCGATTCATTCCGGAGGCGGCGGTATTCGTCTCGGTAAGCGCTTTTATACGGCTTTTCATACGACGCTCCTCCTACCTCGGCACGCTGCGCGTGCGCTCGTCGAAATTGCCGTCCGCGGCCCTCGTATGGCAGGCCTCGCAGTTGACGCCTCGTTGCACGGCGTCGCTGTTCCAGACTCGCGCGGGTATCTCGTCATGCTCGTGCAGGAACCACCGCGTCTCGGTGATGCGAAGCGGGGGTGAAGCGGCGGCGTTCGAGCGCGCGCGGCCCGCGTTCCGCTCGAGAAAGGCGGCGATCGCTTCCGTCGTCGCCGCGTCGAGGCTCGCGTCGGTCCCGAAGTGCCGATCGAGCTCGGCCATGAGCGTGCGCCACGACTCGGCCGGCAGCAGCGCCGGCGGATACGCGACGTGGCAGGCGCCGCATTCGGCCTTCCACGTCGGATCGGTGGCGGGAAAGATTTCGTCGTCGGCGTGGGCCGCCGAAGTTCCGAGCGCGAGCAGCGCCCCGACGAGCCCCGGCGGTGCCCTGCGCGTCAGCAGCGAAACGATGGACATGACTTCTCCTCCTACGGCCGAACGCCGATCAAATAGGCGAGCACGTCGCCTTTCTCCTGCGCAGTGCAGTCGCGGCCGAGCACGTCGTTGCAGTTGCGCTTGAACCACTTCTCGGCCTTGGCCGGGTCCGTGAAGCGCGCGGGCGAAGCGGAGGGTGCGAGCGGAGCGATGCTCTTGCCCGTCTTCACGTGCCGGCCCGTCGCGGCCGGGTTCTGCGTGTGACAGGTCGCGCAGCTCCAGTCGCTGCCGTGCGTCGAGCCGAAGAATTGCCGGCCGCGCTCGGCCGAGAACCCGCTAAAGCCGGCGGAGCCGCCCGCCGCCGTCGCGTAGGCGGCGAGCAGATCGGCGGGGGTTTCCGCGCGGACTGCGGCGCCCGCGCACGCGGCCGCGGCGAGCGCCGCGGCGAAGCGGAGAACGAGAGGTGTGTGCAGCGAAGCTCCTCGAGGGAGGGTGGATGCACGTGAAT
>DASTSM010000054.1:0-7761 GCA_035760685.1 Gammaproteobacteria bacterium
TCCTTGACGACATCCCGATCGTCGTGACGGTGCGCGAGCCCGGCGGCGAGCATCTGACCGAGCGGAGAGCTCTGACGCAGCGCCTGGAGGTGGCTCGGTTCGGGCTCGCTGTGCTCGAGAAAGTCCCGGACCTGGGCAACGAGCTGCTTCGGGATGACGCGCTTCGCCTGCAGGGTCCAGAGGCGCTCGAGCATGATCGCGACGGCGACGACCGAGCAACCGATGATGGGCACCATGAGCCAGCCGCCGGCCTTGACGATCTCGAGCATCGATTATTCCAAGCCCCACCGTGAGTTGGCCGCACTATAGCGCGCGATTCCTCGCCGTGCCAGGAGCCGATTCGGAAAACGTGCGCCAGTAACGCTTCGCCTCCGCGCGCAGGCCGGAGACCGCGACACCGCGGCGATCCAGCGTGACCGTCAAGGCGCCCATGGCGCCCGTGACCGAGACCCGGGCGCCCGCCGCCCGCCAGCGCGCGACGACGTCCGGACGCGGGAACCCCCAGCGGCTCTCGAACGCCGCGGAGACGAGCGCTTCCCGCGCGCCCGTGCCGTCGACGAACGCCCGCGTCGAGGACGTCGCGCTGCCGTGATGCGGAACGACGACGACGTCGGCCGCGAGATCCGCGCGCGACGCGAGCAGAGCCTCGGCGCGCGCCTCGATGTCGCCGGCGAGGAGCACAGACCCGCCGGATGCAATGACTTTGAGAACGCAGGAGCTGTCGTTGCCGAGCGGAGAAAAGCTTCGCGGCGGATGCAGCACGCGAAATTCCACGTCGTCCCACGTCCAGCGCCGGCCGCTCTCGCAGACCTCGGCGGCCGGCATCGCGACGTCCGGTCCCGCGAGCACGTGCGCGCGCGGATACCTGGCCAATACGGCGCCGGCGCCGCCCGCGTGATCCGCGTCGGAATGGCTCACGACGAGCGCGTCGAGCCCCGCGCGAGCGTCGAGCTCGAGCACGGGCACGACGATCTCGCGCCCCGCGTCGAACCCGGACACGGAGCGCGGCCCCGCGTCGTAGAGCAGACGATGGGCGTGCGTCTCGACGATGACCGCGAGCCCATGGCCGACGTCGAGCACCTCGAGGCGCGCGGCGCCCGGCGCGGGCCGATGCGACGAAGGCAAGAGCACGGGCAGCAGCGCGCACCATGCCAAGCTGCGTCCGGGAAGCGGATGCGCGGGCAGCGCGGCTGCGGCCCCGACGCACGCGAGCGCGAGCGCCCATGAGGAGGCGCCGGGGGCGGGCACGGAGGCCCACGCGGGCGCGGCGGCGGCGTGAATCCCGGCCCAGGCCCAGTCCGCGAGGACGGCACCGACGCGCAAGACGGCGTTCGCCCCGGGAATGCCTGCGGCGGCGCCGAGCGCGCCCGCGAGCGCCAGCGGCACCAGCACGAACGTGAAATACGGAATCGCCACGAGATTCGAGACCGGAGAGATCAGCGAGACGCGCGCGAAGTAGACGGCCGCGATCGGAATCGAGCCGAAGCTCATGCCGAGCTGGAGCCTGCCGAGCGTGCGCGCGAAGCGGCCGGCCTCGCGCCCGCGCGCGCGCCAGTCGATCCGCCTTCCGCCGATGCCGGCGAACGGCGCGGCCGCGCCGACCTCGCGGCGAGCGCCGAGCGCGAGCAGCAACGCCACGGCGCCGAAGGACAGCCAGAACGACGCGCTCGCCGCGGCGAACGGATCCCACGCCACCACGGCGAGCGCGGCGGCCGCGAGCGCATCGGACGAGCGGACCGTGCGGCGACTCACGAGCACGGCCGTCGCGATCGCGATCATGACGACCGAGCGCTGAATCGGCACCCCGAATCCGGCGAGCGCCGCATAGCCCGCAGCGGCCGCGAGGCTCGCGAAGCCCGCGATCTCTAGATCCCGCGCGGGGAGCGGGCCCGGCAGGCGCAGGCAGAGCCGGCGAACGGCCGCGAAGACGAGCAGCGCGACGAGGGCCACGTGCGAGCCCGAGATCGCGACGAGGTGGCTCAGGCCGCTGCGCTGGAGGTCCGTCCATTCGCGCTGCGTGAATCCATAGCGCTCGCCGATCGTGAGCGCGACGAGCAACGACGCCGACGACGGCGTCGGCGCCGCGGCCTCGATGCGCGCCGCGATGCGCGCGCGAAGACGCAGCCACTCGCGGCCGAGGCTCGGGAACCCGAGCGCCGCGCGGCCCTCGCGGACGTAGCCCGTCGCCCCGATGCCCTGCGTCAGCAGCCACTGCTCGTAGTCGAAGCCACCCGGGTTCACGAGCCCTCGCGGCCGCCGAAGCCGCACGCGCAGCGCGAGCTCGGCGCCCGGCTCGAGCAGGGCCGGCGCGTCGTACCAGGCGAGGCGCAAGCGGCGCGGCACGGCCGGATCCGCCGGGCGCCGGACTCGGAACGTGAACGTCTTGCGGGCCGGCTCTCCGGCCGGGAATCCGTCTACCCAGCCCGATACCGTGAAGTCGCGGCCGCTGACCGCGGCGGGAAGCCAATCGTCGAGACGCCCGCGCGCCGCCGTCACGGTCCACGCGAAGGTGAGGAGGGCCGTGAGTGCGTAGTGCCGGGACGGCCGCTCGAGCGCGAGCAGCGCGAGGATGACGCCCGGCACGAGCCAAGCCGGCGCAGGCAGCGCGGGCAACCGCTGCACGGCCAGCGCCGCCGCGCACGCGGCCGCGGCATGGAGCGCTAGCCGGGAGACAATCGCCCGTCCTTGAGCTCGAGCACGCGATCCATGCGCGCCGCGAGGTCGGGGTCGTGCGTGACGACGACGAGGCTCGTGCCGAGCGACGCGTTGAGCTCGAGCAGCAGCTCGAACACGCGGAGGCCCGTCGGGCGATCGAGGTTGCCCGTCGGCTCGTCGGCGAGCACGGCGGCGGGCCGCGTCACGAGCGCGCGGGCGACGGCCGTGCGCTGGCGCTCGCCGCCCGAGAGCTCGCCGGGGCGATGATCGAGCCGCTCGCCGAGCCCGACGCGCTCGAGCAGCGCGCGCGCTTCGCGCTCGGCGTCAGCCGCGCGCACGCCGCGCACGAGCAGCGGCATCGCGACGTTCTCGAGCGCGGAGAACTCGGGCAGCAGATGATGGAACTGGTAGACGAAGCCGAGCGCGCGGTTCCGCAGGCGGCCGCGCTCGACGTTGCTGAGACGGCTCATGAGCTCGCCCACGACCTCGACCTCGCCGGCGGTCGCCTCGTCGAGGCCGCCGAGGAGCTGCAGCAGCGTCGTCTTGCCCGAGCCCGACGCGCCGACGATCGCGACGCGGTCGCCCGGGGCGACCGAGAGCTCGACGCCGCGCAGGACCTCGAGCCGCCGTCCCGCCTCCTCGAACGTCTTGACGAGCCCGCGCGCGGCGAGCACGGGCTTCGCTTCGGCGGCGCGCGGCAAAGGATTCGGGTCACTCATGTCGCAAGGCTCTATGGAGTGCGGCGGCGTTCGGCAACGGATTCGGCTCACTCATAGCGCAGCGCCTCCGCGGGCGGTTGGCGCGCCGCGCTGAACGCGGGATAGAGCGTCGCGAGCACGGCGAGCGCCAGCGCGAGCAGGCAGATCTTCGCGAGCTCGCCGGGCCTCACCTGGGTCGGCAGCTCGCTGAGGAAATAGACCTGTGCCGCGAGCAGGTCCACGTGAAACGTGCGCTCGATTAGCGCGACGATCGCGTCGAGCTCGGACGTGACGAGCAGCCCGAGCGCGACGCCGAGCGCCGTGCCGACGATGCCGATCAGCGTGCCCTGGCTCGCGAACACGGCGAGGATGCTGCGCGGCGCCGCGCCGAAGCTGCGCAGAATCGCGATGTCGCCGCGCTTGTCGCGCACGACCATGACGAGCGTCGAGACGATGTTGAATGCGGCGACGGCGATGACCATCGAGAGGATCACGAACATGATCGAGCGCGTGAGCCGAATCGACGCGAAGAAGTTCGCGTGCTCGCGGGTCCAGTCCGTGACGTACGTGCGCTGCCGCAAGCCGCGCGCGAGCTCGACGGCAATTCGGTTCGCGGCGTAGACGTCGCGCACGGCGAGACGCAGCCCCGTCGCCTTGCCCTGCGTCCCGAACAGCCGCTCGGCGTCCTCCATGTTCACGAGCGCGAGGCCGCGGTCGTACTCGTACATGCCCGCGTTGAAGACGCCGGCGACCGTAAACGTGCGCAGGCGCGGCAGGATTCCGACCGGGCTGATCGACGCCTGCGCAACCGCGAGCACGATCTTGTCGCCGACGCCGACCCCGAGCTCGGCCGCGAGCGCCGTGCCGATGATCATTCTGTACGCGCCGGGCTCGAGCGCGGACAGGCTGCCCGACGTCAGAACGTCTTCGATCGACGACACGGTCTTCTCGAGCGCGGGCTCGACGCCGCGCACGTTGACGGGCGCCGTCGCAACGTCGGCGGCCGCGAGCGCTTGCTCCTCGACGAACGGCGCGGCCGCCGCGACGTCGGAGCGCGCGAGCGCGCGGCGCCGAAGATCCTGCCAATCCTCGAGCGGCCCGTCGTAGCCGTTGATGGTCGCGTGCGACGCGATGCCGAGAATCTTCTGCTGCAAGGTGTGCTCGAAACCGTTCATGACCGACAACACGACTATGAGTACGGCAACGGCGAGCCCGATGCCAATCATCGAAACGAGCGAGATGAACGAGATGAAGCTCTTGCGCCGGCGCGCGCGCAGATACCGCAACGCGATCGAGAGCTCGTAGGGCTGCTTCAAGTCGCGCGTCCTTTCACTCGTAACGCAGAGCTTCGGCGGGGCTCACGGCCGCGGCGCGCCGCGAAGGGTAGATCGTCGCGAGCGTCGTGAGCAAGAACGCGACGACCGGGATCACGGTCACGTCGAACGCGTGCACCTCGGACGGCACGAGCGTCACGTAGTAGACGTCGGCCGGAAAGATCCTGAAGTGAAACGTGTCCTCGAGGAACGGCACGATCGTGCCGACGTTGAGCGCGAGCAGGAGCCCGACGGCGGTGCCGATCAGCGTTCCGACGAGACCGATCATCGCGCCTTGGACGAGGAAGATCTTCGCGACGCGGCCGGGCTCGAGGCCGCAGGTCCGGAGGATCGCGATGTCCTTCTCCTTGTCCGTGACGACCATCATGAGCGAGGCGACGATGTTGAACGCCGCGACGCCGACGATGAACATCAAAATGATCGTCATCATGGTCTTCTCGACGCGGATCGCGTGGAAGTAGGTCGCGTGCTCCTCCGTCCAGTCGGAGTAGCGCAGATGCAGGTCGGCGACCTTCCCCGCCACTGAGCGGTGGAACGCGCCGACCGCGAGCGCGTCGTCGAGCCGCACGGCAAGCCCCTCGGGCCTGCCCTCGAGCCCTTTGAGCCGGCTCGCGTCCTCGAGATCGACGAACGCGAGGTTCGAGTAATCCTGGATGCCCGCATCGAAGATGCCGGCGACGACGAAGCTCGCAAGACGCGGGGCCGGGCGCCCGTGCTCGACGCGCGGCACGAGCAGCTGCACGCTGCCGCCGATGTCGACGCCGAGATTCAGCGCGAGAATCCGCTCGAGCACGATGCGCTTCGAGCCCGGCGCGAGCGAATCGAGACTGCCGAGCTGGAGCCGAGCGCCGAGGGAGTCGACGTGCTTTTCCTCCGCCGGGATCACGCCGCGCACGACGACGGGCATGAGCTGTCGACCGGCCGAGAGCATGCCCTCGAGCGTCACGTACGGCGCCGCCCCGACGACGCGCGGCTGCGACTCGAGCCACTGCTGCAGCGACCGCCAATCTTCGAGCCCGCGCGCACTCGCCGTGCCTCCGCCCGAGAGCTCGGGCGCCGCCTGCACTCCGGCCGACGAGGGCGAGGACGGCACCGCGTCGCCGGTCGCGCGCGACGGCGGCGGCGAGGAGACGCTCGCATGCGCGGTCAAGCTCACGAGGCGCGTCCTGAGCTCCGACTCGAGCCCGTTCATGACGGAGAGGATCACGATGAGCGCGGCCACGCCGAGCGCGATGCCGGCGAGCGACGCCCCGCTCATGAAGGACACGACGCCGCGGCGCCGGCGCGAGCGCAAGTAACGGAGGCCGATGAAGAATTCGAGCGGATAAAACATCGCCCGGCATTAAACCACGGAACTGTGAACCATGCCGCAAAACGGCGCCGCCGTTGATTTGCGGGCCCGAGAGCCGGTGCTATAGTCCCGCGAGTCCAGGGAGGATCGAGACATGCGCGTCAAGCTACTCACGTTGCTCTTGGTCGCCGCGGCGCCGATCGTGCGTGCGGACACGCTTCTCTTGGACAGCATCGAGGCCAACAAGGCCACGGCGTCGAGCCGGCCGCGTGGCGGGATGTCGATGGACAAGGTCGAGGCGCAGTTCGGCGCGCCCATCGAGAGGCACGCCGCAGTCGGAGAACCGCCGATCACGCGTTGGGATTATCCGACGTTCTCGGTCTACTTCGAGTATCAGCTCGTAATCCACGCGGTCCCTAGCACGGTGGAGCCTTCTTCGGCCGCGCCTTCTGCCTCTGCCTCCGGCGGCTGAAGCGCCCCTCCATCAAGCGCTCCGTTATCGGCCGACGCCTCTATCGATCGGCGCTCCGCTCGATCCGCGCACTGCATCGCTTCGCGCACTGAATTCCTTCGAGGCAGAGGGCCTCCTCAGGCATCCGTGCCCTCTCGGCCGTCCTCGACCCGTCGACCTTTTCGGCCGTCCTCGATCAGTCGGCCCTTTCGGCCCTCCGACCGAGCGGCCGGTCCTCCGACAAAGCGGCCTGAGCCGCCCTTCTCGGGATGACTTCTCGAGCTAGGCGCGCGCACGCACGCTCCGCCGCGTAGAACGATTTGCCGGTTCGCCGGGTACCTACCCGTATACGTCTCGGGAACCTTTTGCCACGCCGACGCATCTGCTCGCCATGAACCAGAGACCCCCGACCCTCGTCCCCGCCCTCGACGGCTCGGCACGCCCTACGCAACCCGCCTCGGACCTCGAGCTCGTCGACCGCATTCTCGCGGGCGACGACGCGCTGTTCGAGCTCGTCATGCGCCGCTACAACCGCCTGCTGTTCCGCCTCGCGCGCGCGATCGTGCGCGAGGACGACGAGGCGCGCGACGTCGTGCAGGCCGCGTACGTCCGCGCCTACTACCACCTCGACGAGTTCCGCGGGCCGAACGGCATTCAGTCCTGGCTCGCCCGCATCGTGATCAACGAGGCGAATGGGCGGCGCCGCAAGTCGTCGCTCGTCGTCTGCGGCGACGAGGCCCTGCCCGAGCCGGCCGGGCTCGACGCGTGGGAGCCGGAACAGACCGCCATGAGCCTCCAGACATTGGTCCTCGTGCAGCAAGCCATCGATCGGCTGCCGGACGATTTCCGCACCGTGTTCATGCTGCGCGGCGTCGAGCAGCTCAGCGTGGCCGAGACGGCCGCCGCGCTCGATCTCAAGGAGGCAACGGTCAAGACGCGCTTTCATCGAGCGAGGCTGCTGCTGCGCGCCTCGCTGGGACGGCGCTCGCGCGAGGAGATACGCGAGGCGCACCGATTCGACGGCAGCCGCTGCGACGAGATCGTGGCCGCCGTGCTCGCGCGAGTCCGCGCGAGCCCCCCGGGGCGCACGTAGTCCCGGCTCCGACGCTCCTCGCTTCCGAAGCCGACACAGTCGTTTCCGGCGCCGAGGCACATCGTTTCCGACGTCGACGCGTTCGGTTTGCGACGCCGACGTCCTCGTTTCAAACGCCGACAGAAAGTTAGCCGCCACAAGGAAAGCACGACATGTCTACCTCCATCGCACGCCGCCTCCTGCTCGCCGCCGCCCTCTGCTGCGCCGCCGCCGCGGCAGACGAGCACGCCACGCGCCAC
>DASTSM010000055.1:0-8480 GCA_035760685.1 Gammaproteobacteria bacterium
AGGATTTCGCCGACGCGGTGCTCGCGCATACGAACGGCCGCGGCGCCGACGTGATCCTCGACCACATCGGCGCGGCCTACCTCGAGCGCAACTTGAAGGCGCTCGCGGTCGGCGGCCGGCTGTCCGTGATCGGCGTCATGGGCGGCGCGAAGGCCGAGATCAACCTCGGCCGGCTCATGGTCAAGCGCCAGCACGTGATCGGCTCCGTGCTGCGTCCGCGGTCCGTGCCGGAGAAAGCGGCGATCATCGCGGAGTTCGAGCGCGTCGTGATGCCGCACTTCGCGTCGCGCCGCATCGTGCCCCTCGTCGACCGCGTCTATCCGCTCGCGGAAGCCGCGGCCGCACACCGCGCCATGGAGGCGAGCGAGCACTTCGGCAAGCTCGTGCTGCGTCCATGAGCGCGGACCTACCGAAGCGGATGCGAAGCTCATGAAGCGCGCACGGGGCTGCTGACGATGCGACAAGAAGACCGCGGCGCCGCTTCGCCGACGCTCCGAAGCCTCCTCTTCGTGCCCGGCAACAAGGCGAGCATGCTCGAGAAGGCGCTCACGACGCGGCCCGACGCGCTCGTCCCCGACCTCGAGGACTCGGTGCCGGACGCCGAGAAGGCGGCGGCGCGCGCGACCGTGCGGGAGCTCTTGCCGCGGCTCGCGTCGGCGCCGGCGCTCTTGATTCCACGCGTGAACTCGCTCGAGACCGACTGGCTCGAGGACGACCTCGCGGCCGTCGTCGGGCCGCATATCGCCGGCGTCTCGATCGGCAAGATTCGCGGCGCGGAGGACATCGGCACGATCTCGGCGCTCATGGCCGACCTCGAGCGCCGCGCGGGACTCGCGATCGGAAAGATCAAGCTCGTGCCGTGGATCGAGACGGCCGAGGCCGTCGTGCACTGCCACGCGATCTGCAAAGCCAGCGAGCGCATCGCGGCCGTCGCGTTCGGGGCGGAGGATTTCACGCACGACATGGGCGTCGAGCGGCTCGACGACGAGACGCAGCTGGCTTATGCGCGCGCCGCGATATGCGTCGCGGCCCGCGCGGCTGGAGTTCCGGCGCTCGACACGCCCTACTTCAAGTTTCGCGACGAGGAAGGACTGCGCACGAGCGCCGTCGCGGCGAAGCGTCTCGGCTTCAAAGGCAAGTTCGCGATCCATCCCGCGCAGGTCGCGGTGCTGACCGAGTGCTTCTCGCCGTCTCGCGAAGAGATCGAGGCGGCGGAACGCATCGTCGCGGCGTTCGAGGAAGCGGAGCGACGGGGGCGCGGCTCGACGTCCCTCGACGGCCGCGTCATCGACGTGCCGGTGGTCAAGCGGGCACGCGCGGTGCTGCGGCTCGCTCGATCGGAGCCGCAGCACTGATGCATGCGCGTCGCCGTTTGGATGAGGCTATCGCTCCCGTCCGTAGCATTCGAACTTCGCGACGTCACCCTGATGGGTGATCCGGACGTGCGAGGTCCCGTCCGGGCATTGCATGGTGCCCGAGCGCGCGGATGTGTCGCTGAGACAGGCCCACGGCACGCTCTGCTTTTGCACGGCAAAGACGCGCTCCTCGCCTCGGCGCACGCTCTGCACATCGGCGGCGCCCTCGAGGCCCGACGCGAGCAGCGCGCCCTGGCACTCGGTGTCGTCCGACTTCAGCATCTTCATGTCGCGAAGATCGGTCTCGTCGCCGCGATCGAATACGATTCGGCCGCCCTGCTGGAATATGCCGCGATCCCGGTCCTGAGCATGGCTCACGGTGCCGAGGGACTCGATTCCGCTCAGCATCGCGAGAGGAACGCCGGCCGCGAACGCAATCCATGCACTCTTCATTGCACATCCTCCTGATTCATTCGATGCTCGCGAAGACTGCAACTCCCATGCCACGGAATCGAACCGGCAAGACATGACGCAAGAAATCAAATCGAACGACGGAAACGCGGAGGAGGACGGAGCGCGATCGACTCACGGTGCACAAATTGCGACCGAAGTGCTTCGATCGGAAAACGACACGGACAGGCTCGCGGCACTCCTGCGCGACGCCGACGAAGACGAAGAACGGATCCGATCAATGCTCGCCGACCCCGCGAACGCCGCCTATGCCGTCCTCGACGACCGCGGCACGATCGCCGGCGCCGCCCTGATGCGCTGGAACCGCGACGAAAGCGAGATCATCTACATCGCGATCGAGTCGGGACGGCGCGGCCGCGGCCTCGGGAAGGCCGCGATCGCCGAGATTCTCGCGGAAGCAAAGCGGCGCGGCGTGCGCGCCGTTCTCGTCGGCACGTCCAATGCCGATCTCGACAACGTCGCCTTCTATCAGAAGTGCGGGTTCCGCATCGACTCGGTGCGCCCCGACTACTTCGCCTATCTCGCGTCGCCGGTCTATGCGAACGGCATCCGGATACGGGACATGCTCGTGCTTCGATACGAGCTCACGGGCTGAGCACGCTATCCCGATTTCCCCGCACTTCACCGCGCAATACCGCGGGACCGCTGCGCGAGCACGCAGTATGGTCTGCGGATGCCGTCCGTGCTGCACGAGGCGTTGATCTTACTGTTCCGCAATCGGCCGGCGCTCGCCGCTGAGCTCGTACGTGACATCTTGCACGTCGAGCTCCCGGAGTACAGGGAGGCGCGGATCGGCTCAGCCGATCTCACCGAGACACAGCCCGCCGAATACCGCGCCGATCTCGTCATCGAGCTCATCGACGGCGGCCCGGTCGGCGGCATCGTGGTCGAGGTGCAGCGGTCTGCAGATGAGGAGAAAAGGTTGTCTTGGCCGGCCTATGCGGCAATCCTGCGAAGGCGTCTAAAGCGCGACGTATGTTTGCTCATCGTGTCGCCGGATGAAGCAGTCGCCCGCTGGGCGTCGCGGCCGATCGAGCACGGCGCCGGCAATACGTTCACGCCGCTCGTGCTCGCGCCGGGGGCAATTCCAGCGGTCACGGAGGAGTCGGTTGCCCGGAGCGATCCGGAGCTCGCTGTGCTCTCGGCAATCGCGCACGGACGGGCGGACGAGAACGCGGTCCTAGCCGCGTCGATCGCCGCCGCCGCGCTCGGCGCGAGCGTCGGGCTCGATGCGGATCGCTCGCGGCTATACTGTGACTTGATCCTGACCTCGCTGAGCGAGGCGGTGCGGCGGGAGCTACAGACCATGGATCCAGTGAAGTACCGGTATCAGAGCGAGTTTGCGAAGCGCTACATCGCACTCGGTAAGGAAGAAGGCAAAGCCGAGGGCAAAGCGGAGGGGAGAGCCGAAGGCCGTGCGGAGCTGATCAGGCGACTGCTCACGCTTCGATTCGGCGCTCTGACTCGAGAGGCGTCGGCTCGCATTGCGACGGCGTCCATCGAAGAGCTCGACGCAATCGGTGAGCGGCTGCTCTCGGCGCGGACACTCGAGCAGGCGCTCGGAGCCGACTGAGCGCGATCGGCGAGTCCGCCCCCCGCCGGCGCGATGAGCTAACGCGCCCCGCGCCGCGCCGGCCCGCCCGGCTACGGCGCCCGGCAGGCGAAATTCGCCGCCTCGTCGATGCTGCCCTCTCCCTTGTAGCGGGCGACCTGCGGATAAGGGCAGAGCGGCCGCGAGCGCGTCACCTGTCCGTCGACGATCTTGCGCGCGACCAGCGAATCGGGCGCCGTGCCCTTCTCGACCCAATCGATCATGGCCGTGACCGAATCGACTTGATCGGGGCCGACGCCGCCCGCGCAGTGCGCCATGCCGGGGACCATGAAGAGCCGGAAGAAGTCGCGCGTCTCGGGACCGTTCGCCTCGACGGCGCGCTCGTAATAGTGCACTCCCATCATCGGCTGGAGGATCGAGTCGGCCCAGCCGTAGGTCATGATGAGCTTGCCGCCGCGCGCGCGAAACTTCGAAAGGTCCGGATTCTTCGCGTTCGCGACGCTCCCCCAAAGCGTCAGCAGCCCGACGTCGCGATCGAAGTCGAACTTGCGGAAGTCGTAGTCCGGCTGCGGCGGCACGAAGACGAGATAGCGCAGGATCGCTTCGCCGAGCCCGAAGTCGGCCGGCTTCGCGTCCGGCCGGCCGGGGACGATCAGATTCGTCCAGCCGCTCTGCTTCGTGCCGTTCGGGCCGGGCACGAGCGCCTCGCTGCCGACCATGTAGCCCGGGAAGAACGGCTTGCCGCCGCTGACGGGGCCGCCGTAGATCTTCGCGAACGTGCCGGCCTCGGCCGGCGTCAGACACGAGTCCGAGTCCTCTCCGGCCGGGCAGCTCGGCACATCGCGCGCGGGATGGAACGGGCACTGCCGCGGATCGTCGATGAGCCCGTCGGCGAGGCCGTCGACCGCGTCGCACTTCGCCATGACGCTCTTCGCGACGAGCGCGATCTTGCCCGCCGAGATCGGCTGCTCCGTGACGGCGCGCTGGTTCCAAACGGCACCGACCGTGAACCCGGTCTGATCGACCCAGGGCGCGTTCGCGATGATGCCGTCGAAGTCCTCCGGATAGCGCTGCGCTTCGATGAGGCCTTGCCGCCCGCCGTTCGAGCACGAGTTCCAGTACGCACGCTCGACCGGTTTCGAGTAGTACTCCTTCGCGACGTCCTTCGCCGTGACGGCCGTGAGATGCACGGCGCGATAGGCGTAGTCGATGGCCTTTTGCGGATTGCTGAGCACGAACGTGCCTTGCGGCTCTTCGCGCGCGTAGTGGCCGGTGTTCGTGCTGACCATCGCGAAGCCGTTCGCGAGCGCGCTCGCGCGCTGCGCGGCGCGGCCCGGATCGTCGGGCGCCTCTCCCGCGAGGCCGCCGTTGCCGATCATGTAGAGCCGGCCGTTCCAGCGGCTCGGCAGATTCACCTCGAAGGCGATCGCGGGATCGAGCACGCCGCTGACGCGGCAATGGGCCGGCGCCGCGCCCTCGGCGGCGACCGCCGTCGCGGAGAGTCGCACGAGCCCTTCGGTCTTGAAGCTCGCGAGGCCGTCGCACGCACCGCTCGGCTCGAGGTCCGCCGTCGCATAAGAGGATCGAGACGCGCTCGCATCCGCGAAGGGCTGCGCCTCGGCGAAGGTGCATGCGAACGTAGCGGCGAGAGCGCCGGCGACCACCGTGGCCGCGAGACGGCTCTTGGACATGGTTGGCATCGAGACCCCTTTCTTGACGACTCGGGAACCGGGCGGCCTCGATTGAGCGCCGCGACGCCGTCTCTGTCAATCCTCGCCGTCCCTGTCGTCGGTCGACGCGCTGCTACCGATAGAAGACGTGCGCGCCGATTCGCGCGGTTCGCACGCGATGGTGCGGCGTTCGAACGCTCCGGTTGTGAAAGTACAGCGCGCCGTGGGTCGGGTCCCGCGGCGGATCATGCAGCAGCTCGTGCGCGATGCCGAGCGCCGATCGCCAGCTCCGCAGTTCCCGCGGCTCGTCGCTCCTGCCGTCGCACCAGTAGGCGAACTCACAAGGCGGCCGCTCGCCGCCCTGATGGACCACGCCGCACGCCGTGGACGGAAAGCGCGGGCTCTTCATTCGATTCAGCACGGTCCAACCCACCGCGATCATGCCGCGGCGTCCTTCCCCTCGCGCTTCCCAATACATGGCCTCCGCGAGACACCGCTGCTCTGCTTTGATGGGGGCCGCGCGTGCAACGCCGGTGAACGCTTGTGCCAAGACGGCGACCAGCGCGACGAAAGCCGGACCGACCGCCGTCGGTCCGGGGACTAGACGAAGCGCGGCTTTTCCCATGCGCGGTTCTCCGATTCGGGTCGCACTCATCGAGCTTATCTCGATATGCCACCATGACACTGCCAGCCAGCGACTGAATGCGAGCTGAATCGCGCTAGAGCCCGCCGTCGAGTGGGCCCGGAAGCGGGCCAGGGATCTTGCTCGGCCGCGACCCGCCGCGCCGGCCTACCCCGATTTCGCCCCAGCGGAAGCGGCGTCTCCCTCGGGGCTTCCGGCCGCGCGCCCGTCGCATTGACCTCGCTCTCGGGGCGCTCTTATATTCGAGCCAAAGAATTACGCGCACGCCTCAATCCGTGCGCTCGGGGGTTACATGAACATCGATAGAAGGTTGCGGTGCATCGCCATCGGCACGCTCGTGCTGGCCGCCGCGCCCGCCGTCTCGCTCGCTCAGAAGGGAGGGTTCGGCGCCGGCTACGGCCCGCCGCTCCAAGTCGTTCCGCCGCCGAAGCCATTCGCGACCTCGGACGAGCACTACGCCTACCTGCTCGAGCAGGCCAAGGGCGGCACGAAGCACACGCTCGCGGACGTGCCGCGCTGGGACGGGCTCTGGGTCACGGCCGGCAACACCCACATGGACGCGTTCATCACGACCGGCGACTTCGACGGCAAGGTCAAGGAAGGCGTGCTCACGCCGGCGTACGAGAAGGCCTATAAGGAACGCTGGCGCGAGCAGACCGTGGAAGGCCAGGTGCATTACGACCGGCTCTCCGACTGCGAGCCGCCCGGCATGCCTCGCTTCCTGCTCGAGCCATATACGCACGAGTTCATCAACCTGCCGAACGAGTCGTACCTCATCAACGACTTCGGGCCGTCGATCCGGCGCGTGTACATCGGCAAAGAGCACAGCAACCTCTACGGCACGCACTCCTGGTACGGCGACACGATCGGCTTCTGGGACGGCGACAAGCTCGTCATGAGCACGAAGTACCTGTACCCGGCCGACTTCACGCGCTGGTCGCCGATGACGAGCAATCAGTTCGAGAGCGTCGAGATCTGGGAGCTCAAGCACTACCCCGACGGCATCGACCGGCTCGAGGTCCAGGCCACGTTCTACGACAAATACGCGTTCGTGAAGCCGGTCAGCGTGGTTTACGCGTTCCGGCGCGCGGGCGAGCTCGAGAAGGCCGACTACCGCGTCACGCAGTGGGAGTGCAACCAGACGAGCAACTCCTACGAGGACAAGAACGGCGTGACGAACTTCCACCTTCCGGGCGAGGAAGGCTTCAGGGACGCGCGCGGCTTCACTCGATTCCCCGAGCTGCCGGGGCAATCGCGTGATCCGATCTACAACACGACGCTGCCGGGCGAGCCCGGCGCGGCACCGACGGCGTCCACGAACACGAATCAAGGAGCTCAGCAATGAACGGACGGCTCGTATCGCTGCTCATCGCTTCGGGAGCCGCGCTGCTCACGGCCGCGGCCGCCGAGGCGCATCACTCGTTCTCGATGTTCGACAAGAACACCGAGGTCGTCAAAACCGGCACCGTCGTCCGCTGGGCCTTCAACAATCCGCACTCGTGGCTCTATCTCAACGTGAAGAACGAGGACGGCACCGAGACTCTGTGGAGCCTCGAGGGCTCATCGCCGACGTCGCTGATCCCGCGCGGCATCACGGGCGCGACGTTCCTGCCGGGGCACAGCGTGACCTTCATGGTCTGCCCGCTCAAGGACGGCCGTCCGGGCGGCGCCGTCGGCTGGGCGAAGCTCGAGGACGGCAAGTTCGTGAATCCGGCGGACGGCGGCTGCAACGGCGGCGAAGCCAATCAGAAGCGCTGGCAAGAGTGGCTCGCGAAGGGCTACACCTCGAACAAGGAAGCGGAAGCCGCGGATCCGTCGACCGCAACGACGAATTGACTCGAAAATGGGGTCAGACCCCATTTTCCCGGCGGCAATCTCGGCCGCCTGTCGCGAACCGGATCGCGGCCAGGCCGTCAGTTGCCCGAGGCGGCGCCCTCGCTATTGAACATGTCGCGGATCATGCGCCATTCGCCGTTCGGCTGGCGCTGATAGACGCGTAAGAAGCTGCCTTTGACCTCGCGCGCCGCGCCGCCCGACTTCGGCTTCGCGGCCGTCGTATAGGTGCCGCGCTGGAACGCGAGGTCGCCCGAGACGACCGTCTCGACCGGCGTCCACGTCTCGTCGAAGTCGAACTGCTCGAAGGCGCGGCCGTTGACCTCGTCGTTCGCGGCCTTGCCGACGATCGGCGCGCGGTTCGGCGGCAGCATCACGTGCCCGTCCGTCGTGAGGCTGCTCAGCGTCGCGATGTCCTCGGCGTTGATCGCGCCGAGGTAGCGCTCGTTGAAGGCGGCGATCGCGGCGAGGTCCTGCTCGAGCGAAGGCCGGTCCGACGGAGGCTGCGCGCACCCGGCGATCGAGGCGGCGGACAAGACCAGCGGTAGACAAGCCAGAATCGCGCAGCAGCTCCTCGGTTCGGACATCCGCTTTCTCCGCTTTCTCGGCCTTCTGCCTTGGCCTGGAAATGCCGTTTGGACGCTTATGAGAGGATCACACTCCATCGATCACGCACGCTTGCATTCAACGGTCACGGTTTCGACGCCTCGTCTCTGTGCAAGTAGCGCCGATAGGTCGGACGACTCATGAGCCTGTATTGAATGGCGTGGACGGCTTCAGCGACCTCCTGAGCGTCCGCTTGGTGCAAAGTCGGGAGCTCGAAGAATTGTTGCGCTGCACGAGCCACCAGTATCCAACAGTCGGCTTCGTCGGCAGTAAATCCGAGACTCATGACCTTGCTTCGCTCCTGCGCCCAGGTCTGTCCGCTCCCGTTTACACCCACATGGCCCTCTGAG
>DASTSM010000056.1:0-8857 GCA_035760685.1 Gammaproteobacteria bacterium
AAAGGGCAGAGACGCGTAAGCGACGCAGGTCCTAGCGCGCATGGGCCGAGGCGCGGAAGCGACGCAGGTCCTAGCGCGCAACGGCCGAGGCGCGGAAGCGACGCAGGTCCTAGCGCGCAACGGCCGAGGCGCGGAAGCGACGCGCGTCCCCGCGCGTGACGGCCGTCTCGGCGGCGTGCGCGTCGAGAGCGCCCGAGCCTCACGAGCCCGTCGCGACTTTGCGCGCCGGGTCCCTGATCCACTCGCTCCAAGAGCCGGCGTAGAGCCGGCCGTCGCCGAGCCCGGCCGCCTTCATGGCCCAGAGCAGCTGACACGCGGTGACGCCCGAGCCGCACATCGCGACGAGATCGGCGGCCCGCCGGTCGCCGAGCGCCGCGCCGAGCGCGCGGCGCAGCTCGGCGGGCGCGCGGAGCCGGCCGTCGGGCGCGAGCGTCTCGGTGAACGGCAGATTGACGGCCCCCGGCACGTGGCCCGCCACGGGATCGATGGGCTCCTTGTCGCCACGGAAGCGCGCGGCGGCTCGCGCGTCGACGAGCACGGCGCCGGGCTCGAGCATCGCTTCGATCTCCTCCGTGCGGACGATCCACTCGTCGTGACGTCTCGTGATCTCGTAGCGCGTGCGCTTCGGCGCCGGCACCGCGTGCTCGATGGGGAGCCCCAGGCTTTTCCAGCGCTCGAAGCCGCCGTTCAGCACGGCCGCGCGCTCGTGGCCGATCCAGCGCAGCATCCACCAGAGGCGCGCGGCGATGGCCCCGCTGCCGGCGTCGTACGCGGCGACGAAGCTTCGCGGCGAGATGCCGAAGTCGCCGAGGCGCGCGGCGAACGCGTGCGGATCGGGCAGCGGGTGGCGTCCCTCGTCGGGACCGGGCGGCCGCGAGAGGTCGCGATCGAGATGGGCATAGCGCGCCCCGGGCACGTGGCCCTCGAGGTACGCGGCGAAGCCGGCATCGGGTGCGCCGAGGTCGAAGCGGCAGTCGACGACGATGCAATCGGGGTCGCCGAGCCGCTCCGCGAGCCGCTCGGCTTCGATGACGGGGCTCTCGGCCGCGGCCCCCTCCTCGTCACGTTCGACCATGTCCCGATTGTACGCCGGGGCGCGCGGCGCGCGCGGGGCGCGCGGCTCGAACGGTACAATCGGAGCGTCGGGATTGCCGGCGAAGCATCGAACGGAGAAGACCTTGCGCAGGATCCTCGTCTGCCTCAAGCGCGTCGTCGACTACAACGTGCGCGTGCGCGTGAAGCCGGACGGCTCGGGCGTCGCGACCGAAGGCGCGAAGATGAGCATCAACCCGTTCGACGAGATCGCGCTCGAGGAGGCGCTCAGGATTCGCGAGCGCGGGCAGGCGGACGAGATCGTGCTCTGCTCGATCGGCACCGCGGAGTGGCAGCAGCAGCTTCGCACGGGTCTCGCGATGGGCGCCGATCGCGCGCTGCTCGTCGAGACCGCTGCGCCGCTCGAGCCGCTGTCGGTCGCGAAGGTGCTGCGTGCGATCGTCGAGCGCGAGGCTCCGTTCCTCGTCCTGCTCGGCAAGCAGGCCATCGACGGCGACGACAACCAGACGGGTCAGATGCTCGCTGCGCTGTGGGGGCGGCCGCAGGCGACGTTCGCCTCCCGTCTCACGATCGAGGGCGAGGCCGCGACCGTCGCGCGCGAGGTCGACGAGGGGCTTCAGGTCATCGAGATCGATCTGCCGGCCGTCGTCACGACCGACTTGCGGCTCAATCAGCCGCGTTACGTCAAGCTGCCCGAGATTCTCAAGGCGAAGCGCAAGCCGCTCGAGACGCTCCCGCTCGAGGGGCTCGGCGTCGAGCTCGAGGAGCAGTTCCGAATTCTGCGCTACGAGGAGCCGCCGCCGCGTGCCAAGGGCGTTTTCGTCGAGACGCCCGCGGAGCTCGTCGAGGCGCTGCGCGCGCGAGGTGCGCTGTGAGCGTCCGGGTCCTGATCGTCGCCGAGCACGACGGCGCGCGGCTCGCGGAAGCCACGGCAAAATGCGTCGCGTGCGCGGGCGGTCTCGGAGCCGAGACCGTCGACGTCGCCGTCCTCGCCGAGCGCGCGGGGCCGATCGCGGAGCAGGCGGCGCGCATCCCCGGAGTCGATCGAGTGCTCGCCGTCGAGGACGCGCCGAACGCCGCGCCGCTCGCGGCCGTGCTCGCGCCGCAAATCGCGGAGCTCGCCGCCGGCTACACGCACGTGCTCGGACCGTCGACGACGTTCGGCAAGGACGTGATGCCGCGCGTCGCCGCGCTGCTCGGCGTGGGCCAGGTCAGCGACGTCTCGCTCGTGGAGGGTCCCTATCGCTTCAAGCGCCCGATCTATGCCGGCAACGCGATCGTGACGGTCGAGGCGCGCGCCGATCGCAAGCTCGTCGCGACCGTGCGCACGGCGTCCTACCGGCCGCCGGCAGGAGAACGGGACGCGGCCGCGCCGATCGAGACGCGGCGCGCGGAGGCCCCTTCCGCACCGCATACGAGATTCGTGAGGCTCGAATCCGAGCGCAGCGGCCGCCCGGACCTCCAGACCGCCGCGCGCGTCGTCGCGGGCGGGCGCGCGTTCGGAAGCGCCGAGAAGTTCGCGCTGCTCTACGAGCTCGCCGACGAGCTCGGCGCGGCGGTCGGCGCATCGCGCGCGGCCGTCGATGCGGGTTACGCCGCGAACGACCTCCAGGTCGGGCAGACGGGCAAGGTCATCGCGCCCGAGCTCTACATCGCGATCGGCATCTCGGGCGCGATCCAGCACCTGACCGGCATCAAGGACGCCCGCGTCATCGCGGCCATCAACAAGGATCGCGACGCGCCGATCTTCGAGGTCGCCGACGTCGGCCTCGTCGCGGATCTCTTCGAGGCGCTGCCGGCCTTGGTCGCGGCCCTCAAAGCCGCGCGCTAGCCGAAAATGGGGTCAGACCCCAATTTCGACTAGCGGAAAATGGGGTCTGACCCCATTTTTCGGGGCGCGCGAAAAAATGGGGTCTGACCCCATTTTTCAGGCGAGCTGCGCGAGCGCCGTGTCGGCCGAGCTCACGCCGAACTGTCCGGCCGGCTCGATGTTGAGCTTCTCGACGACGCCGTCGTCGACGATGATCGAGAAGCGCTGGCTCCGCTTGCCCATGCCGAACTTGCTCGCGTCGAGCTCGAGGCCGAGGGCCTTCGCGTACTCGCCGTTGCCGTCCGACAGCATGAGGACGTTGTCGCCGACGTTCGAGGATTTGCCCCACGCCGACATCACGAAGACATCGTTGACGGCCATGCAAGCGATCGTGTCGACGCCCTTGGCCCTGATGTCCGCCGCCTTGTCGACGAAGCCCGGCAGATGCTTCATCGAGCAGGTCGGCGTGAACGCACCGGGCACGGAGAAGAGGACGACCTTCTTGCCGTTGAAGAGCTGGTCGGTCGTGAGCGGCTCGGGCCCGTTCGCGCCCATGACCGTGAACTGCCCCTTCGGCATCTTGTCTCCGACTTTGATGCTCATGCTTGCCTTCTCCTTGTTGTTGGCTCGGGATTCCCGGAGGGGGCATCACTCTAGCAGCCGGCTCCGGCCGCGTCGATTCGCCGCGCTCCGCCCGCCCGGGCTCGGCCTAAGGCATTGACATCGCTTGCGGGCTTGATGATGATGCCGGTTCACCACGCGACTGACCGAGATGAGTGGACTTCGCATCGCCTTGCGCCTTGCCGTACGGCTCACGCGCAGCCGGTGCGGGCGCTTGGCTTAACGTTTAGCCTCAAGTCAAAACCCCGCACCCAGAAGGGTTGCGGGGTTTTTTTATTGGCCAACCGGCGCGAGCAATCGGCGCCGACGGCGCGACCTTAGGCGACGCGTCGGGATCTTTCGAGAGAGGACATGCAATGCAGCTGTTTGTGGAATCCGACGCTCGGCCCGAGGCACTCGGCGGCGAACGGTTGGCCGTGCTCGGCTACGGGAGTCAGGGACGCGCCCATGCGATGAACCTGCGCGACTCGGGCTACGACGTCGTCGTGGGCCTCCGGCCGGGCGGCGCGAGCGCGGCGAAGGCCGCGCGGGACGGCTTCTCGGTCGTGTCGCCCGCGGAAGCCGTGAAGGGCGCCGGTCTCGTCGCCTTCCTCGTGCCCGACATGGCGCAGGGACGGCTTTACAAGGAGATCGAGCCCGCGCTCCAGCGCGGCGCAACGCTGCTCTTCGCGCACGGCTTCAACATTCATTACAAGCAGATCGAGCCGCGCGCCGATCTCGACGTCGTGCTCATCGCGCCGAAGGGTCCCGGCGATCTCGTGCGCCGGCAGTACGAAGCCGGCCGCGGCGTCCCGTGCCTCCTGGCCGTCGCGCAGGACGCGACGGGCAAGGCGCAGGAGCGTGCCCTCGCCTACGCGCACGGCATCGGCGGCACGCGCGGCGGCGTGCTGACGACGACGTTCGCCGAAGAGACCGAGACGGATCTTTTCGGCGAGCAGGCCGTGCTCTGCGGGGGTTTGACCGAGCTCATCGTGCGCGGCTTCGAGACGCTCGTCGAGGCGGGCTATCAGCCCGAGGTCGCCTACTTCGAGTGCATGCACGAGGTGAAGCTCATCGTCGACTTGCTGCACGAAGGCGGCCTCAAGAAGATGCACCAGTACGTCAGCGAGACGGCCAAGTTCGGCGACTTGACGCGCGGCCCGCGTATCGTCGACGAGCACGTGAAGGCCAACATGCGGCAGGTGCTCAAGGAGATCCGCAACGGCCAATTCGCCGACGAATGGATCAAGGAAAACCAAGCCGGCATGCCGAGCTACAAGCGCCTGCTCGCCGAGGATCTCGACCGCGGCCTCGAGAAGGTCGGCCGCGAGCTTCGCGGACGCATGAGCTGGCTGCAGGAATGAGCGACAGCTGACGCTTAGGAGATCAAAGGAATGCCTCTCAAGACGAGTCAATACATCTGGCACGAAGGCAAGCTCGTGCCATGGGCCGAGGCGACGGTTCACGTGCTGACCCACGCCTTGCACTACGGATCGTCGGTGTTCGAGGGCATTCGGGTATACGACACGCCGGCCGGCCCCATGGGCTTCCGCCTCACGGATCACATCGGCCGCATGATGTACTCGGCCAAGGTCTACCGGCTCAAGATGCCCTACTCCGCGGAGACGCTCGTCGAGGCATGCAAGGAAGTCGTGCGCGAGAACAAGCTCACGAAGGGCGCCTACATTCGGCCCATCGCGTTTCGCGGCTACGGCGAGATGGGCGTCGCCGGCAACGCCGACGCGCCCGCGTGCTGCTCGATCGCGGCCTGGGAATGGGGCTCCTATCTCGGCGAAGGCGGCCTCGAGAAGGGCGTCGACGTGTGCGTCTCGTCGTGGCAGCGCGTCGCACCGAACACGGTGCCCGCGCTCGCGAAGGCGGGCGGCAACTACCTCTCGAGCATCCTCGTCACGCTCGAGGCGCGGCGCCTCGGTTTTACCGAAGGCATCGCGCTCAACAACCTGGGCTACGTCAGCGAGGGCGCCGGCGAGAACGTGTTCGTCGTGCACCGGGGCGTCATCCACACGCCGCCGGTCGCGGCGTCGATCCTCGGCGGATTCACGCGCGACACCGTGATCAAGCTCGCCGAGTCGATCGGCGTCAAGGTCGTCGAGCAAGACATTCCGCGCGAGATGCTCTACATCGCCGACGAGGTGTTCCTGACGGGCACGGCGGCCGAGATCACGCCCGTGCGCTCGGTCGACCGCATTCAAATCGGCGAAGGCCGGCGCGGTCCCGTCACCGAGCGTCTCCAGAAGCAGTTCTTCGGCCTTTTCGACGGCTCGACCGCCGATCGATGGCGTTGGCTCGAGCCGATACTGCCGGGCGGCAAGACCCACGTCGACCGCACCATCGCGGTTTAGAAAATGGGGTCAGACCCCATTTTCGGCGCACGGTCAAAAAATGGGGTCTGACCCCATTTTCTCGAGCGGAGCAGAGATGCAAGCACGATCACTCTTCGACAAGATCTGGGAAGCGCACGTCGTGCGCGCGGAGACGGAGGACACGCCGGCGATCCTCTACGTCGACCTGCATCTGCTCCACGAGGTCACGACGCCGCAAGCGTTCGACATGCTGCGCGAGAAAGGCTTGCGCGTGCGGCGCCCGGATCTCTGCCTCGCGACGCTCGATCATTCGACGCCGACCGTGCCGGTGACCTCCCTGAACGACCTCGAGGTCGTCAGCGAGCCTTCGGCCGCGAAGCAGGTCCGCCGCATGCTCGCGAACTGCCGCGACTTCGGCATCGAGGTGCGCGGCTTCGAGAGCGACCAGCGCGGCATCGTCCACGTCATCGGTCCCGAGCTCGGTGCGACGCAGCCCGGCAAGACGATCGTCTGCGGCGATTCGCACACGAGCACGCACGGCGCGCTCGGCGCCCTCGCCTTCGGCATCGGCACGACCGAGGTCGGCCACGTGCTCGCGGCGCAGTGCCTGCTGCAGCGCACGCCGAAGACGCTCGCCGTGACCCTGCGCGGCTCGCTCGCGCGCGGCGTCACGGCCAAGGACATGATCTTGAAGATCATCGGCACGATCGGCGTCGCCGGCGGCACGGGGCACGTCATCGAGTACCGGGGCGATGCCGTAGCGTCGCTCCCGATGGAAGGGCGCATGACGGTCTGCAACATGTCGATCGAGGCGGGCGCGCGCGCCGGCCTCATCGCGCCCGACGACACCACGTATCAGTACTTGGCGGGGCGCCCGCTCGCGCCCCAAGGCGCGGCGTGGGACGCCGCGGTCGCGCGCTGGCGCACGCTCCCGAGCGATGCCGGCGCCGCGTTCGACAAGGAGGTCGAGATCGACGTCTCCGCGCTCACGCCCATGGTCACGTTCGGCACGAATCCGGGCATGGTCATCTCGATCGACGAGCCCGTGCCCGCGACGCGCGACGCCGCGTTCCGCAAAGCGCTCGATTACATGAAGGTCGAGCCGGGCAAGCCGCTGCTCGGCACGCCCGTCGACGTCGTCTTCATCGGCTCGTGCACGAACGGGCGCTTGAGCGACATCCGGCTCGCGGCGAACGTCCTCAAGGGACGCAAGGTCGCGGACCGCGTGCGGCTGCTCGTCGTGCCGGGCTCCGAGCAGGTCAAGCGCGAGGCGGAAGCCGAGGGCCTCGACGACGTCGTGCGCTCGGCCGGCGGCGAATGGCGCGAGCCGGGCTGCTCGATGTGCATCGGCATGAACGGCGACATCGTGCCGAGCGGCAAGCTCTCGGTCAGCACGAGCAACCGCAACTTCGAAGGCCGGCAGGGACCGGGCGCGCGCACGATTCTCGCGAGCCCGCTGACGGCGGCCGCGGCGGCCGTCGCCGGAGTTGTCGCCGATCCCCGCGAGCTCTTGAGGTAGTAGCGCCATGGAGCCGATCACGCAAATACGCTCGAAGACGGTCGTGCTGCCGTTCGAGGACATCGACACGGATCAGATCATCCCCGCGCGCTTCCTCACGACGACGACGAAGGACGGCCTCGGCCGGCATCTCTTCGCGGGGTGGCGCTATGCGCCCGACGGCGCTGCCCGCGGCGACTTCGTGCTGAACCGGCCGGAGTCGAAAGGCGCGGCGATTCTCGTCGGCGGCAAGAACTTCGGCTGCGGCTCCTCGCGCGAGCACGCGCCCTGGGCCCTGCTCGACTACGGCATCAAGGCCGTCGTGAGCACCGAGATCGCGGACATCTTCCGCGCGAACTCGCTCAAGAACGGGCTCCTCCCCGTCATCGTCGACGCCGACACGCACGCGTGGCTCGTCGCGAATCCCGGCGCCGACGTCACGATCGATCTCGAATCGACGAGCGTGAAGCTGCCGACGGGCCGAAGCGCGCGCTTCCCCATCGACCGGTTCTCGCGCTACTGCCTCCTGAACGGCATCGATCAGCTCGGCTTCCTGCTCGAGCAGCAGGACGCGATCGCGGCGTTCGAGAAGCGAGCGGCGTCGTGACGGAGCGCATCGTCGTCGTGGCCGGCGACGGCGTCGGCCCCGAGGTCACGGCCGAGGCCGTGCGCGTGCTCGAGGCTGCCGCCCGCTCGCACGGTCTCGATCTCGAGTTCGAAGAGAAGCTCATCGGCGGCGCCGCATACGACGCCGTGGGCGATCCGCTGCCGCCCGAGACGCTGGCCGCCTGCCGCTCGGCGAAGGCCGTGCTGCTCGGCGCGGTCGGCGGGCCGCGCTGGGCCGACGTCCCGGTCGAAGGCCGTCCCGAGCAGGGTCTCTTGCGGCTCCGGAAGGCGCTCGGCCTCTTCGCGAACCTGCGCCCCGTGAAGACACTCCGAGAGCTCGCGGCCGCCTCGCCGCTCAAGCCCGAGAAGCTCGCGGGCGTCGACATCGTCGTCGTGCGCGAGCTCACGGGCGGCATCTACTTCGGGAAGCGCGGGCGGACGGCCGACGCCGCCTTCGATACGTGCGAATACAGCGCGGCCGAGATCGAGCGCATCTGCCGCATGGCGGGCAGGCTCGCGCGGGCCCGGCGCGGCAAGATCGCCTCCGTCGACAAGGCGAACGTGCTCGATACGTCGCGGCTCTGGCGTGAGGTTGCCTCGCGCGTCTTCGCGCGCGAGTTTCCGGATCTCGCCGTCGAGCATCTGCTCGTCGACGCGGCCGCGATGCACCTCTTGAGCCGCCCGGCCGATTTCGACGTCATGGTCACCGAGAACATGTTCGGCGACATCTTGACGGACGAAGCCTCGATGCTCGCGGGCTCCATGGGGCTGCTGCCCTCCGCGTCCCTCGGCGACTCGGGCCCGGGCCTCTACGAGCCGATCCACGGCTCGGCCCCGGATATCGCGGGACGGGACGCCGCGAATCCCTGCGGCGCGATCCTGAGCGCCGCAATGCTGCTGCGGCACAGTCTCGACGCCGAGCAGGCGGCCGCGGCGATCGAGCGTGCCGTCGAGGAGTGCCTCAAG
>DASTSM010000057.1:0-2785 GCA_035760685.1 Gammaproteobacteria bacterium
CCATGCTCATGGTCACGAAGAACCGCGCCTGTAGATCCGAGGCCAGCTCCGGCTGCCGCGCGCATGCTTCCAGCAACCTGCTGCCGAGAACGCCGATTCCAATGGCCGCGCCGATGCCGCCGAGCCCGATCATGAGTCCGGCCGCGAGATAAATCGACGATTGCTCCACGATTCCGTTCCTTCGCCCATCTCTCCGAACCGAGTGTACGGGAAGGATCGGGGGATGATTAGACGGCGAACGAAAATCGTTCTGTTCATGATCATGAACAGCGCGGCGGATCCGGCCGACCGATAAGTCAGGCTAAGCCAACGCCTCGAATGCCGCGATGAACACGGACTCCGGCAGCAAGGCCGGCGTCTGGAAGTAAGTGAACATGAGCCCGGTCGTTACGGCGTCGAGCACTTTGGCGAACTGCTCCGCGGGCATGGGCAGCTGCGACGCAGGCACGAGCTTGGCGATGCTCTTCGCGGCGGCCTTGTAGATTGCCGCGTTCTCCTTCGTCATGCGCTTGCGCATCTCGCTATGCGTGACCGCATAGAGCTGGAACGCGCACGCGGCCCCCGCTTGCGGCAGCCGTTCCTTCGCCGCGGCCGCGACGGCCTTGCCCATGAGGTGCATTTGCCTCTTGAGACTCCCGCCCGGCTCGAACTGCGGGATCACGGGCTGCCAGTGCTGCTCGATGACGGCCAGGAAGAGCTCCTCCTTGTCCGCGAAGTTGCCGTAGATCGCGCCGCGCGACATGCCGGCGCGCGCCGCGACTTCCTCGAGCGAGGTCCTGTCGAAGCCCTTTTCGCCGATCACGGCGGCAGCGGCGGCGATCAGTGCGCGCCGCGTTCGCTCCCGCTTCCCGGGTTTCGCTTCGGCGGCGGTCGGTTTGGGTCTAGTCATCGACTCCTCTCAAAAAATACGCTTGCGTATTTTATACAACGCCGTATATTTGCACGCTAGTCCCGTCGACGCGGCGGGTATCGGAGAAACCGAGCTTCGGCGCGGAAAGGGTCAGAGGAAATGAGTCTGGCGATCGTTCTGGCGGGAGCGGTGCTCCTGTTGATCCTCTTGCTCGTTGCGGGCGCCGTCTACGAGCGGCTCGCCGAGCGCGCCGACGCGCGTCGGTTCCCGCCGCTCGGCACGATGATCGACGTCGGCGCGAGCCGGCTGCACGTGATTCGCCGAGGGCCGGCGCACGGCCCGACCGTCGTCATCGAGACCGGCGCGGGCGAGCCGTGCGCGCTCTGGTGGCCGATCGTGGAGCGCGTCGCCGAGTTCGCGAGCGTCCTCGCCTACGACCGCGCGGGGATCGGCGCGAGCGGTCCAGCCCGCGGCACGCGCACGCCGCTCGACAGCGCGAACGAGTTGCACGCGCTGCTCGTTCGCGCGCAGGTTCCGGGCCCCTATGTCCTCGTCGCGCACTCCTACGGCGGGCTGATCGCGCGGCTGCTCGCGCGCGATCGGCGCGGCGAAGTCGGCGGGCTCGTGCTCGTCGATACGTTCGAGGAGGGCGTCCACTTCCAGCCGGACGTGCTGCGGCTATACAGGCGCTTCCGGCCGATGCTCGCGGTGCTGGCGCTCGCCGCGCGCTTCGGAGTGACGCGGCTCGTCGCGAAGTTCTCGGGCCGCAGAGAGTCGAAGCAGCCGGACGAGGCCCGCATGGACGCGGCAGGCCGGTCTCCCGGATTTTTCCGCGGCATGAGCGCGGACATGAGAGCGCTCGACGTCTACGACGCCGCGATGCGTCGGCCCGGAGCGACCGGCGATCTCGGAGAGCTGCCGCTGATCGTGATCACGCACGGCTGCCCGTTTCCCGGTCCGTTCGCGACGCTCGAGAAATACTGGGGCGCGGGACAGGAGCGGCTCGCTGGGCTATCGAGGAACGGCGAGCTCGTCATCGCCAAGAACAGCAACCACATGATTCAGCACGACGAGCCGGACGTCGTCGTCGCCGCGATCCGGCGCGTGTTCGACGCGGCGGCTCGAGGCGCGGCGCTGCAGCCGGGCTCTGCAGCGTCCGCGTAATCCTCGAAATCCCTCAGTGCCGAACCTGCATCGTGACGTTGCCTTCCTCGTACACTTCGCAGTTCGCCCGCTCCGGCATGACGACGTCGGCATTGGCTTGCAGCGTCAGGACGCGGGTCGGCATGACCCAGGGCTTGAGAAGCACCTCGGGATCTTCGATCGTCATGTCGTATCGAAGCTCGTTTCCGACGCGCGTGAGCTTCTCGACGATATGCATGCTGCCCGAGTGGAAGAAGCCGCCTCGTCCCAACCACGTCGAATCGTCGAAATTGGTGGAGTCGATGACGAGCGTGTCCCCTTCCCACTTCCCTATGCTCTCCCCATAGAACGTCGCGAGGTTCGCCGCCAGCCCGCTGGTCTGGCGCGCGCGGCCGTCCGTGGGGATGTCGCGGTATTCGTTGTTACCGCCGCCGTAATCGGCATTCGCGGGATAGAAGAAGATGACGTCTTTATCGTTCTGGACGATCCGCCGGGGCGTGCCGTGGCGCGGAATGCCGATCGGCTTGCAGGTCATGATCGGATCGTACTTGTTCGTCCACTGATCGAGCTCCTGAATCTTGTCCCAGAACTCGGGTTTGTAAGTCGGAAGACCCCACACGCCAAACCGCGAGGGCGAGATCCACTCGTATTCCACCCAGAAGTTGTCTTGCCCGCCCGTGCAGCCGGTCTCGGGGTTGATGCCGCCGCCCTTCACCTGCGTCGGGCCGCAACGGCGGTTGCCGCTACCCGAGACCGGATTGAGCGGGCGATTCCAGTTGCCGGAAAGGTCCG
>DASTSM010000058.1:0-5410 GCA_035760685.1 Gammaproteobacteria bacterium
GGGCCGCCGGCCGCACTACAGATATTTCAGCTCAACGCCTTCGCGAGGAACGGCAAGCTGCGATCCATGCGGTCGTCGATGTTCGAGTGGGTGCCGTCGAACTCCTCGTAGACGTGATCGATGCCGGCTTCGGCGAGCCGCTTCGAGAGGATCCGGCAGCCGTAGTGAATGCGGTATTGATCGCGCCAGCCGCAGTCCATGTAGATGCCGCGCAAGGTCTTCAGGTTCTTCGCGTAGCGCCCGACGAGATTGATCGGATCGTGCTTGAGCCATTCGCGCCAGCGCTCGGGAACGAGCTCGCCGGTCTCGAGATCGAACGGAATTCGGAGCCGCTCGGGCGCTTCCGGGTCCGGATCGTAGGTGGCCGCCATCGCGAGGTTCATGAGGCAATGGACCTCGTCGTTCGAGAGCACGGCTTTCTTCCAGACCGCCTCGAGAAAGCGCCGAGCTCGGCCGTCGTCTTGGCCGGGCTCGGACGTCTCGAGGTCCACGAGCGGATCGACGGGCCCCGGCTTCCGGCGCGGCGAGCGGTACTTCGCGAGCTGGTCGAGCGTGTTGGGCCAGTCGCAGCGATAGACGAAGTCGAAGTACGCGTCGCCCGAGTGATTGCCGATCGCGCCCCAGTAACGCGAGTACTTCATGCCGTGTATGACGGCGCCATAGCCGCCCGACGACTTTCCGAAGCAGCCGCGATGATCGCGATCGGCCAGCGTGCGGAACTCGCGGTCGACGAGCGGAATGAGCTCGCGCGTCAGGTAATCCGCATAGCGCCCGACGCCCGCCGAATTCACGTATTGATTGCCCCCGAGCGCCGTGAAGCAGTCGGGGAAGACGAGGATGCAAGGCGGCATCTTGTCCTTCGCGACGAGCCTGGCGGCGCGCTCGGGAACGTTTTCCTCGAACGCCTTCCAGTTCGTGTGCGCTTTGCCGGCGCCCGTGAAGCCCACGAGGTCGAACAGGACGGGGAAGCGCCTGCCGAGGCCCCGGCCGTGCCCCTGGTCGTACTGCGCCGGCAGCCACACGAGGAGGTCACGACGATGCGGATCGCCGAGCGGGTTGTCGGCGAGCACCTTTGAGTCCACGTCGAGCGTGACGATGCGTCCGCTCGCCCAATCCGCTCTCTTGACTGCCATGCCGGTCCTCGGAAGGTTGTGGGCTCGGCGATTTTAGCCGCTGGATCGCGCCCGCGCCGCCGCCCATGGCACCCCTCGTGCATATACCGACCTATGGCGGAACACGCCGGCCCGGCCCGACGGGCGCTCAAGCAGGCAGAGGAGCTCGTCGAAAGCAAGGTCGGCGGTCCCGCGAGGCTCCGCGTCATCGTGCTGCTCGCGGCCGTGCTCGGCCTCGACACGGCCGACAAAGGCACGGTATCCGCCGTCGCCGCGAACCTTCAGCAGGCGTTCGGCATCGGCAACACGGAGATCGGCGTGCTCATCGCGGCCGTGTCCTTCGTCGGCGCGATCTTTACGCTGCCGATGGGCGTGCTCGTCGACAAGACGCAGCGGAAGCGCCTGCTGCTCTCCGTCATCTCGCTGTGGACGCTCGCGATGGTCGCGAGCGGCACCGCGACGTCATTCACATACATGATCGCGACGCGCGTGTTCCTCGGCGCGGTGTCGGCAGCCGCGGCGCCGGCGGTCGCGTCGCTGACCGGCGACTTCTTTCCCGCGCGCGAGCGTGCCGAAGTCTACGGGCTCATCCTCGCCGGAGAGCTCGTCGGCATGGGCCTCGGGTTTCTGATCTCGGGCGAGATCTCGTCGATCCTCGAGTGGCGCTGGTCGTTCTACGTCATGGGGCTGCCCGGCGCGGCGCTGGTCTGGGCGCTATGGCGCTACCTGCCCGAGCCCGCCCGCGGAGGACAAAGCTGGATCGAGTGGGGCGAGACGGAGGTTCGCTCCGAGAGCGAGGTAGCCGCGGACGAGGACGCGACGGCAGACGAGAAGGAGGACGCGGAAAGAAACGTACACCGGGGGCCGCGCGAGCCGGGTCGGCGGACGGCGCCGGCGCAGGAGTCGACACCGCAGGCGTCGGGTCCGCCGCCGGGCGCCGCCAAAGCGCAGCAGGCGATGCTCCGCGCCGGCGTGAAACCGCGGAACGCGCTCGTGCTGCACGAAGACCCCACGAAGCGCAGCCTCTGGTGGGCCGTGAGATACGTGATTCGAATCCCGACCTACCTGCTCGTCGTCGTCGCCTCGGCGCTCGGGTATTTCTTCTTCTCGGGCGTGCGCGGCTTCGGGATGATCTATCTCACGCAGCACTACAACGTCTCGCGCAGCGTCGCGAGCGCGCTCGTGATCGTGCTCGGCATCGGCGCGCTCGTCGGCGTCGTCGCGGGCGGGAAAATCTCGGCCTACTTGCTCGACAGGAAACGCTTCGACGCGCGGATCGTCGTGCCCGGCGTCGCCCTCGTCGTCGCCGTTCTCTTCTTCGGGCCCGGCATCTGGACGAGGAACGTCTTCTTCGGCGTCGCGATGCTGACGCTCGGCGCGGCCGCGCTCGCGGCCGCGAACCCGCCGATCGACGCGGCGCGGCTCGACATCGTGCCGTCCGGCCTCTGGGGCCGGGCGGAGTCGGGGCGCATGGCGCTGCGCGCGGCGCTCGAGGGCAGCGCGCCGATCCTCTTCGGGCTCCTGTCCGTGCTGCTCGGCGGCGGCGACAAGGGCCTCATGCGGACCTACCTCGTCATGCTGCTGCCGCTCGTGGTCGCGGCCTCGCTCGCGATCCCGGCGCGGCGCACCTATCCGCGCGACGTCGCGACGGCCGCGGCGTCGGTCAAAGCATCTCGCGAAGCGCGCGCCGGTTGATCTTGTTCGTCCCGGTCTTCGGCAGAGCTTCGACGAAATGCACCTCGACCGGCCGCTTGTACTTCACCATCTGCCGCTCGCAGTACGCGAAGAACTCCTCTTCGGTGAGCTGCTTCCCGGCGTCGAGCACGACGAACGCGACGAGCACCTCCCCGAGCCGCGCATGCGGCTTGCCGACGGTCGCGGCCTCGCGAATCGAAGGGTGGTTGAAGAGCACCTCGTCGATCTCGCGCGGATATACGTTGAACCCGCCGACGATGACCATGTCCTTCTTGCGGTCGACGAGGAACAGGAAGCCGTCCTCGTCCGTGTAGCCGATGTCGCCGGTATAGAGCCAGCCGTCGCGCAGCGTCCTCGCGGTCTCCTCGGGATTGCTCCGGTAGCGCAGCATGAGCTGCGGGCCCTTGACCCGCACCTCGCCGGGCTCGCCCATCGGCAGCACGCGCTCGCCGGTCTCGACGTCGACGACTTGAACCTCGGTCTCGGGCACCGGGTTGCCGACGGAGAGGAGCTTCCGCTGCCCGTCGTAGAGATTCAGGCAAAACGGCGCGCCTTCGGTCATGCCCCACCCCTCGAGGAGCGGCTGTCCCGTTCGCGCCTTCCACTCGCGATGCAGATCCTCGGGGCACGGCGCGCCGCCCGAGAGGCAATACTTGAGCGCGCTGAAATCCGTCGAGTCGAAGAGCGGGCTCGCGAGAAGCCCCATGTAGATCGGCGCCGGGCCGCCCGCGAAGACCGTGATCCTGTGCTCGCCGAGCGCCTTCACGAGCTTGTCGGGATCGTAGCGCGGCACCATGACGAGCGTGCCGCGCGCATAGATCGGCATCCAAGTCGCGTACGCGAGGCCCCAGATGTGGAACATCGGCGCGACGTTGAGGAACCGCTCCTCGCCGTCCTCGAGCGGCCAGACGGCCACGTGCTGCAGCACGCCCCACATGAGCCCGCGATGCGCGTGATCGACGCCTTTCGGCACGCCGGTCGAGCCGCCCGTGAAGATCAGGAGCGCGAGATCGTCGGCGCGCGGCAGCTTCTCCGGGCGGATCGCGAGCGAGGCGTCGGACGTGTAGCGCTCGAGCTCGACGTCGCCGTCCGGCCCGAAGACGACGACCCTCTCGACGCCCGTGTGCGCGCGGAGCTCCTCGGCCTTGTCGCGCATGTCGGGGTGCGCGACGAGCACGCGCGCCTCGATGCCCGGCAGCACCTTTTCGAGCTCCGGGACCTTGAAGAACGGGTTGACGGGGGCGGCCTGCGCGCCCGCGTACATCGCGGCGAGAATCGCGACGTCCATCTCGATCGAGTTCGGCATCATGACGACGACGCGCCCGCCGCGGGCGCCCGCGGCCTCGAGCTCGGCGGCGAAGCCGGCGACGGCGCGGCCGAGCTCCGCGTAGGTCACGCGGCGGTCCTCGTAGATGACGGCCGTGACGTCCGGCCGCGCGCGGACGGCTGCGTCGAGCATGTGCACGAGCGTCTCGTGGCGCTCGAGGCTTGCGGAGACGGTGCGCTTCGCTTTGATATGAGATGGCGTAGTCATGTTCTTCGGGGCCGCCCGCGGCTGCCGTCCGGAGCTTAGCATGCGGCGCGCCCGGAGCGGCCGCTGCGGGGCGCTCGGCCGAATCGCCGCGTTCGCATCGCTGTGATAGGTTTGCCGAATGAAGACGCCCGCCGCGCGAAAGCCGCTCGCCGCGCTGACCCTCGGCGCCTTGCTCGCGGTTTGCGCCCTGACGCCGAGCTCGGCGCAGCAGCATCGCGCGGACGTCCCGCCGGCCGAGTTCCACTTCGCGCGGATGATCTACACGGACTTGCCCGAGTATCGCCGCTTCGGCGGCGGCTGGTGGCAGCAGGACTGGCCGCGCGCCGAGACGCACTTCCTCGAGAGCGTGCGCAGGCTCACGCGCGTCGACGCGGGCGAGCCCGTCGTCGTGCAGCTCACTGACGACTCCGTGTTCGACTACCCGTGGCTCTACGCGACGCAGGTCGGCTACTGGGATCTCAGCGACGAGGAGGTGGCGCGGTTGCGCGAATATCTCGAGCGCGGCGGCTTTCTCATGGCGGACGACTACTTCGGCGAGAACGAGCGCGCCGTCTTCGAAGAATCGATGGCGCGCGTGTTCCCGGACCGGCCCATCGTCGAGATTCAAGGCGACGACGCCGTGCTACACGTGCTCTACACCGTCGACAAGTTCACGCAGATTCCGGGCCTGCGGCATCTCAACTGCTTCGGCGGCGGGCGCGGATTCGGCCGGCGCGGAGGACGAGGAGGCGGCAGCTACGGTCAGCCCGTCGATCTGCCCGCGCCGCGCTGGCGGGGCATCTACGACGACGACGGCCGCCTCATGGTCGCGATGAACTACGACCAGGACATCGGCGACGCTTGGGAGGAAGCCGACACGCCCTGCTATCCGGAGCCGATGACCGCCCTCGCCTACCGCTTCGGCATCAACTACATCGTCTACGCGATGACGCACTGAAAAATTGGGGTCAGACCCCGTTTTTCTCGGCGCCGACGAAAATTGGGGTCAGACCCCAATTTTTCGCGCGGCGTATCCGATTCCTTCGCCCCCGACAAGAAATGCGAAAAATTGGGGTCTGACCCCAATTTT
>DASTSM010000059.1:0-8936 GCA_035760685.1 Gammaproteobacteria bacterium
GTGCGCAGTTTCTCCGGCTGCACGAGTTCTTCCATGAATCTCACCTGATCGAGGCAGGTTTGCAGGAAGAACCGCGTGAATTCAGCGAGCGCTTCTTCGCTCAAGTGTCCGCGCCCGTCGAGATCGTTGCGGCGCTCCAAATCGCAGTTCGAAAGGTGGTGCTTGTAGGACTCGACATTGCGGGCAAGGCCGCGCGCGATCGACCACACGCCGCCGGTATCCAAGGTGTCGAGCAGCGTCGCGTAGGACATCAGGCGTATTACGCGCCCGTTGCCATCGAGAAACGGGTGTATCCACGCGAGCCGGTGATGCGCGGCGGCGGCGGCAAGGAGGGTTTCCGACTTGCCGAGCCCGCTGTAGACCTCCTCGAAGCGCGCAAGAAAGCGCGGCACCGCGCCGGGACTTATCGAGAGGTGATCTCCCACTTTCACGTCCCAGGCGCGAAGCACGCCGGGCACCACAGGCAGCTTCTCTTTTGTGGTTGGGTGGTCCTTCCACAGAAGCGCCTCCGGCAGGCGTTCACAGAAGCGTTTGTGTAGCTCAAGGATCGCGGCGCTCGTTGTCGCCCGGCCCTTGATTCCGCCTTCGTCGATCCATTTCTGCACGGCGATATGCGCTTCGGCTTCGAGCTGCAATTCTCGTTTCTTGGGGTCTGCGCTGTAGTCCTTGTTTAGCGCCCGTTCGATATCGACAGGGTGTGTGTCGTGCCCCTCGATAAGGTTGCTGTAGTAGCAGTTCATCGAGCGCACGAGCGTTGCGAGCGCCCGAACGATCCCGTCGGGCAGGCTCCGGCGGAGCCCCGCCGATGCGGTCGCGAGCTCGATCGCGAGGTCGGTGAGCTCCGGGCGATGGCGGGAGCCCCCGGAGAGCACGAGCGGCTCCATCAGGCCGGTGGTCTCGCCCCGGTCCGTGACGGCAGCTGTTTTGGCGCCCGTCTTGGCAGCTTCTTTGGCGCCTACTTTGGCCGCTTCTGAATCAGACATAAAATTTGATAATGCATGGCATTACATGCCAATAAGCGGCGATTTGGCGCGGCAGATGGCCGCTAAGTTGGCTGCTAACACGGCTGGACAGCAGTATAGCGGTTTTCGGCTTGGAGGTTGCCTAATTCGGGCCCCCGCGAGCTGCCGCCGTCCCGGACGCAGCCGGTCCTCAAGCAGGATGGCGGCAGCCGACGCCCGCCGCCAAACTCACTCGCTCGGAGCCGCCAAGGCCGCTACCGCCCCAACCCGAACACCGCGACCTTCGCCGTCGTCTTCGTCGTCGGCCAGATCGGCGACGTCATGCCGGCCGCGAACGCGACGCGCTGCTGCCCGCCCGCCTCGTAGCTGATCACGCCGCCGCCGACCGCGCCGCCGAGATCCTGCGACCAGAGCTTCTCACCGCTCTTCGCGTCGAGCGCGTACGCCGTGCCCATCATGTCGCCGAAGAAGACGATACCGCCTGCGGTCGGTGTCACGCCGGACATGAGCGGCGCCGGCGCCTTGAATCGCCACGCCGTATTGCCCGTCTCGGCGTCGCTCGCGTAGAGCCAGCCGGCCCAGCGGTCGGTCGGATCGAACGCGCCGAACATGTTCTTCTCGCTCGCGGAACCGGACCACGGCTGGCCGACGCTGACGCTCTTCACCTTGTCGGGATCCGCGACCATGACCGTCGAGCACCAGTCGACGGCGCCCGTATAGATGAGCCGCGTGTCGGGATCGTAGGCCGGTCCGTTCCATTCAACGCCGCCCTGCGTGCCCGGGCAGAAGTGCGTGCCTTCGCGCGATAGCGGCGCCTTGGCGTTCTCGATCGTCGTGATCGGGACCTGATAGAGCCGCTCGCCCGAGTCGAGGTCGTAGCCGTAGAGGTGGCCGTCCTTCGGGGCGACCGCCATGAGCCGCTTCCCGCTCGCGGTCTTGACCAGTACGGGCGCCGCGGCGACGTCCCAGTCGTGAAAGTCCTCGGGCACGAGTTGGTAGTGCGCGCGATACTCGCCCGTGCGCGCGTCGAGCACGACGACCGAATCGGTGAGCAGGTTGCTGCCGGGCCGAAGCGCCGGCACGAAGTCGGGTGCGGGGTTGCCGCCCGGCACGTACAAGAGGCCCGTGTCCGGATCGAGCGTATACGAGGCCCAGGTCGCGCCGCCCGTGATCGGCACGTCCGGATCGTTGCCCCATGAGGCCGCGAGCTGCTCCTCGTAGCTTTGCGTCGCCTTTTGGGGCGATGCCTGATGCGCGTCCGACGAGCGAGCTTCCGCGGAAGCGCGGCCTTCGGCCGATGTCGCCGCCGATGCCGCCGCCGCCGACGAGTGCGACGCCCCACCCTGCGCCGGATGCTCCTTCGGCACGAGATAGAACTCCCAAACCTGTTTGCCGGTCTTCGCATCGAGCGCGTACATGCGGCCCTTCACACCATAGTTGTCGCCGCCCGCGTTGCCGATGAAGACGAGCCCGGACCACGCGATCGGCGCAGCGGGCACCGATTCGCCCTTCGATGGATCGGCGATACGGCTCTCCCAGAGCTTCTTGCCGTCCTTCGCGGAATAGGCCACGACGCGGCCGTCCTGCAGGCCCCGGAACAGCGAGCCGTCGAGATACGCGAGGCCGCGGTTCACCTTGAGCGCGCTCGGCATGACGTCCTCGTGCACGCGCCAGCGCTCTTTGCAGTCGCCTGCGTCGACGGCGATCGTGTCGAACTCGGTGGTGAGATACATCACGCCGTCGACCATGAGCGGTCCGGTCTGAAAACCGGTCTCGGTGCCCGTGTCGTAGGTGCAGATCTCCTTGAGACCGGACACGTTGTCGGGCTTGATCTCGTCGAGCGGCGAGTAGCGATCGGAGGTCAGGGTCTTGTTGTAGGACGTCCAGTCGCCGTCGGCGGCGCGGGCGGATTGCAGCGCGGCGCCGGCGAGGGCCGCGACGACGGCGGCGGCGACGGCGTGATAGGACTTTCGACTGTCGAGCGTGTTCATGGCGGCTCTCCGCGTGAGTGTGAAAGCGGCGCCCCGCGAACCGCGGCGGCGCGGATGCCGCGGACGCCGGTGAGAAGGGCTCGGGAGCAGCAACGTGCGTGCCAAAATCCGCGCAATTGCATTTCGCACAATCGCGCGCGCTGGCAGAATGAGGTCCTCGGAGTGAAGGCCATGCACGACCTCGTTTTCGAGTCGACGCGAACCGTGACGCCGGAAGAGTTTGCAGCGTTCGTGGGCGCTCGCGAGTCTGCGGGCGACCGCAGCCACTACGAGCTGCTCAACGGTAGGGTCGTCATGAACCCGCCCGCCGGCTACCCGCACGGCGAGATCGGCAGCAACGTGCAAGGGCTGCTACGAGACTTCGTTCGGCCGCGCAAGCTCGGCAAGCTATTCGATTCCAGCCAGGGGTTCGAGCTGCCGTCCGGGGACGTCGTCGAGCCCGATCACGCCTTCGTGTCGAATGAGCGATGGGCCGCGGCGGCCGCGCCGGTCCCGGGGCAGTTCTTGCCCGTCGCGCCCGATCTCGTCGTCGAGGTGCTGTCGCCTAAGACCGCGTCGCAGGACCGTGGCGAGAAGAAGGCGATTTACGAGCGCAACGGTGTGCTCGAGTACTGGCTCGTGGACGCTCAGGCGGTCGAGGTCACGGTCTTTCACTCGATCGACGGCCGCTTCGACGGCGGCACCGTTTACGGAATGACCGATTCGCTCTCGTCGCGGGTCCTTGAAGGACTCGCGATCGAAGTGCGAGCGCTCATACCTACCGATTGAGCTCCGAGCCTACGGCGCGGGTGTCACGCCGGACGACGACGCCCGATTTCTCAGGCTTCGACGTGCGACGGCCAGGCGAAGCCGCGCCGATTTCGCGCCTCAGGGCGCCGGCGTCGCAGGCGCCGCCGGCGACGCTCGCTCCCGCCCGGCCGCCTTCAACATCAGCCCGAACGCGATCTCCGACGCGCCGAAGAACGTGAGATCGATCGCGAGGAAGAGACCGAGCAGCCACGGCGTCGCCTGCGGCCAGCGGAAGATGACGAGGAGTCCGGCGAGCACGGCAATGACACCCGCGGCGATGACCCATCCCCTGCCGCGTGCGGAGCTCCACTGCATGGCCGCCGCGATTCGCAGCACCCCGCTCACGACCAGCGCGATGCCGAGAAATAACGTGAGCACGCCGGCCGCGAAGAGCGGATTCGTGAATGCGAAATAGCCCGCGAAGCCGTAGAGGATCGCGGCGAGCAGCCAAAAAGCAAAGCCGCTCCAGCGTTTGACTTGAAAGGCATGGATGAGCTGGCACACCGCGCCGACCATCATGAGCGCGCCGATATAAAAAACGGACGCGAGCGTCGCGATGAAAAGATCGCCGAGCGCAACGAACCCCAAGACGAGAAACAAGATACCGAGCGCGACGTACCAGCCCCACTTCGGTCTCACGTCGTGAACGTCCGCAGCCGCAAAGTCGCCGTGCATGTCCGCCGTAGTGCTCATGACCGTCCTCCCCGTCGGAGCGTGTGAAGGGAAAGCGGTTCGTGCAACTCCCGTGCCGACCCTGACCGGCGGCAGGCGGGCCAAGGAGGCCTGCTTGGAGGCAGCCGAATCTACGCCGTCTGAGGTCCCTCTCAATCGCTGCCGAGCGCCTGCGCGAGGTCCGCTTCCAGTCTTTCGTACGGCTCGATGCCGACCGAAACGCGGATGAGCCCGTCGGCGATGCCGCGATCCGCGCGCTCCTCGGCCGACATCATCGCGTGCGACGTGTGCAGCGGCAGCGACGCGAGCGTCTCGGCGCTCCCGAGGGACACGGCGCGCGCGACGACGCGGAAGCGATCGTAAACGCGCACTGCGGCTTCGAGGCCGCCCGCGACCTCGAACGCGAGCATGAAGCCGAATGCGCGCATGTACCGCTCTGCGGTGGCGCGGTCCGGGTGCTGCGGCAAGCCCGGATAGTGCACAGCGGCGACTCCGCGCTTCTTCTGCCGCAACCCGTCGAGGTACGCGGCGAGGCGCGCCGCGTTCTCGCACGCGCGCTGCGTCCGCAGCTCGCGCGTCGCGAGCGAGCGCGTCAGAAGCCACGCCGTGTCGGGCGCGAGCACCGCGCCCGTGCGCCGCCGAAAACCCTCGAGCCGCTCGAGCAGCTCGTGCCGCCCCGAAACGACGCCCGCGTGCGCGTCCGAGTGCCCGCCTAGAATCTTGGTCGCGCTATGCATCACGAGATCGGCGCCGTGCGCGAGCGGGCGTTGGAACGGCGGCGGCAGAAACGTGGCGTCGACCGATACGAGCGCGCCGCAACCGCGCGCGACGGCGGCGACGCGCTCGAGATCGACGACGCGGCAGAGCGGATTCGTCGGCGTTTCGACGTGAACGTGCGTGGCGCCGCCCGCGACGGCCCGCTCGAGCGAGCCTGCTTCGAACGGATCGAAGCGCCGCACTTCGACGCCGAACCGCGGCAGGTCCTCCGCGATGACCGCGTCGACGCCGCCGTAGACGTGCTTGCTCACGACGATCACGTCGCCCTTGCTGAGCAAGCCGCCGAAGATCGCGGTAACCGCCGCCATGCCCGAAGCGAAGGAGACCGCCCCGTCCGCGCCTTCGAGGCCGGCGACGGCCGCCTCGAAGCGCCGCGCATTCGGGTGCCCGTAGCGCGGATAAATCTCCCCCGGCGCCTCGCCCTCGGCTGCCGCGCGCAACTGCTCCGCGCTCGGATAGGCGAAAGTGGTCGACCGCGTGAGATCGGGCGCGAGCGGACCGAGGGGCGGCGCCGCGTCCTCGCGGCAGCCATAGGGGCGATAGCGTGAGCTCATGAGGGTGCTCCGGGTCCGGATTTCTATGCGGGAGTGGAGCGGGTAGCATAACGTGGACGGCGGCTTCGCAGAGACGCGAGATGAACAAGACCGAGCGCGAGGCGATTTTCTCGGCAGCGCGCGACGCGGTGCTTGCGGCGCTTCCGAACGCCTGGGCGATCTACGTCTACGGCAGCTTCGCGACCGGCGACGAGTGGCCGCAGAGCGATCTCGATCTAGCCGTCCTGCTACCTCCCGAAGAGGACATCCCGGACGTTCTGGAGTTGATCGCCCAGGTCTCTGCACGCGTTGCACGAGAGGTCGACATCGTGGATCTTCGCCGAGCCGGCGACGTGCTGCGGCGGGAGGTACTCGACAGGGGCCGAATGATCTACACGGCGGAGCCCGACAACGTGCTCGCGTGGGAAGCATCGGCCATGACCCGCTACGCGCATTATCGCGAGGCCATTCGAGACATTCTCGAGGATTTCCATAGAACAGGGGTTGGATACGGCCGTGAGTGATGTCGTTGGGCAGAAAATTGCGTCGCTACAACGCTGCATTGCGCGCGCACGCCAGGAGCTTGCACAGGCGGGTGACAGGTTCCCCGCCGATCACACCGCGCAGGACGCCGCTCTGCTCAACGTGATTCGCGCGTGCGAGACGGCCATCGACCTTGCAAACAAGCTCGACCGTAAGCAGCACGCCGGCATCCCAAGCGAGACGAGGGAGTCATTCGCCATCCTGTCGAGGGAGAAGCTCGTCCTCGAGGATTTGAGCGTTCGGATGCAGAAGATGGTGGGCTTTCGCAACCTCGCCGTGCACCGCTATCGAGAGCTGGATATGAATATCGTCGTCGCCGTGATCCGGGATCGGCTCGACGACCTGCTGCAATTTGCCGAAACCGTTCGGCCGCTGCTCGAGGAGCGCGACGCCTGATCGGCGCACATCCGCCGAAGCGGCCCGTCCGGTCGCTTGCGCAGCCTGCCCGCTGCTCCTTGCGGCGCCCTCGATTCGCCCGAAGCCCCTTAGCGGTTGACACTCCGCCTCTATCCGCTGCCTAATTCGCTCCAGCGCGCATTGGGGCGCCACCTGTCCGCGGCAAGGGAGCGAAGCTCCCACCCACTCGGTTCGGTAGCAACCGCAGTCACACGACCTTCTTCCGGCCTGCGCGAGCGGACATCAGGCGAATCAACGGAAGGAAGGTTCCATGACCCGCAAGCTCACTCCGCGCTCCAATCTCGATTCCCTGCGCAAAGAAGCCAAGCGCTGGCTCAAAGCGATCGAGGCCGGCGACGCCGAAGCGATCGCCCGCTACGCGGCCGCCCTTTCGACGCCGGCGGACAAGGCGAATCCTTCGGAAACGCTTGAGCGATCCGAAAAACCGAAGCTCCGCGAGATCCAGCACGCGCTCGCGCGCGAGCACGGGCTGCCGAGCTGGGCGGCCCTGAAGCAGGAGATCGAGGACCGCGCGCGCACGCATGCGCAGCGCGTCGCGTTGTTCCTCGAGAAATCCGCGCACCGCTACGGCACGAGTCCCGCCACGCATAAGTGGGGCGGCTACGAGCGCGACGGCGACTACCGCGGAGAGCACGCGGCGCGCCTGCTCGAGCGCCATCCCGAGATCGCGCGCGACAGCCTTCACACCGCCGTCGCCGCCGGCGACGTCGAGGCCGTGCGCGGCTTCCTCGCGAAAGACCCCGCGCTCGCGAACGAGCGCGGCTGGATCGATCGATGGACGCCGCTCTTGCGCCTCGCCTACACGCGCCTTCCGACCGAGGCGGCGCGGACGAACGCCGTCGAGATCGCGCGGCTGCTGCTCGACCACGGCGCCGATGCCGGAGCGCGTTGGTCCGAGGGCGACAACGGTTTCTCGGTGCTCACGGGCGTCATCGGCGGCGGCGAAGGCGGACAATCCGCGCACCCGCAGGCCGAGGCGCTCGCGCGCCTGCTCGTCGAGCGCGGCGCCGATCCGCTCGACGGCCAGGCGCTCTACAACACGTCGCTCGGCGCGGACGATACGTTCTGGCTCGACCTCCTCTGGTCCGAATCCGCGAAGCGCGGCGAGACGGCACGGTGGCTCGAACCGGTGAACGAGCTCATGGATCGACCGCCGCTCGAGTATCTGCTCGGCAACGCCGTGCCTCGGCATCCGAAGCGCGCGGCCTGGCTGCTCGCACACGGCGGGCGCGGGGACGCGCGCAACGCGTACTCGAAGCAGCCCGTCGTGCTGCACGCCGCCGTCGCGGGGCAACGCGAGCTCGTCGAGCTACTCGTCGCGCATGGCGCGGAGGCGCCCGTGCTCGACGAGGAGCATCAGTTCGTTGCGGCCGCGTTGCAAGGGGACATCGAGACGCTGCGCCGGCTCGCGGCGCGCCGTCCCGGGCTCCTGCGCGCGCCCGACGCCATGTTCGCGGCCTTGCCGGAGGATCGCACCGACGTCGCCGAGATCCTCCTCGACCTCGGCATGTCGCCGGACGTGGGCGACGCAGTGGACTTCCGGGCGCTGCACTATTCGACCCACTGCGGCGCGGTCGGGATCGCGAAGCTGCTGATCGCGCGCGGCGCGGAGATCGATCCCGTGGAGCGGCGCTACCACTCGACGCCGCTCGGCCACGCGAACTATCAGCACCGGCCCGAGATGATCGCGACGATCGCGCCCGTGAGCCGGGACATCAAGGGCCTCTGCTTCTGCGGCGCCGTGGAGCGCCTGCGAGAGCTGCTTGCCGAAGACGCGTCGCTTGCGCGCAATGCGTCGCGCGGCGATTGGCCTCTCTTCTGCCTGCCCGACGACGACGAGCGTGCGCTCGAGGTCGCAGAGCTGCTGCTCGCGCACGGCGCGGATCGCAACGTGAAGAACGCCGACGGGCTCACGCCCGCGGCAGTTGCAAGGCAGCGCGGGCTCGTCGAAACCGCCGAGCTGCTCGCGGCGGCCGCCCGGAAGTCTTAATCACGACGTTTCGGCCGAATTCGTCGCTCGTCGGTTCTCGCTCTCTCAGGATCGAACAGGTCGCTTCGATGAGCCTGGCGCCTTCGGACGCGGCACATGGTCCGGATCGTCTTGCCATATCAACGGCGCGCCTGCTCCCGGCGCGCCGAGCTCGCGGCGGCAAGGCTGCAAGAGCGGTGATCGAAAGCGGCCCGCTGTGCGCGGACGGCGCTACACCTCCGCCGCCTTGAGGGCCGCGAGCACCCGCTCCTTGCGGAACGGC
>DASTSM010000060.1:0-5288 GCA_035760685.1 Gammaproteobacteria bacterium
GATGCCGTACTTGAGCCCGAAGAGGACCATGAGCGGGATCAGCACGGCCGCGAGCGACAGCACTGCGCACGTCGAGAGCACCCATTCGTGCCGATAGTCGTCGAGGGCGAGCCGGCCGACGAGGAGCGGCTGGCGCTTCCAGCGGTCGACGGCGCGGCGCAAGAATCCTTGCCCGCGGCCGGAATCGCTCCCGTCCATGGCCGGCCGCGCGCTCACGCCTGCGAGACGCGCACCGTCATCGAGTGCTCGCCGGCGGCCTCGATCTCGTGCGTGACGAGCGTGAAGCCGCCGCGGCGCACGAGATCCTGCGCGTGCGTCGCGAGGATCAGCGTGACGCCGAGCTGCTCGGTCAGGTCCGCGAGCAGCGCGACGATGCGCTCGGAGTTGACGGGGTCGATGGCCGCCGTCGGCTCGTCGGCGATCACGATCGGCGGCTCGTGAGCGAGCGCGCGCGCGATTGCGGCGCGCTGCCGCTGCCCGACCGAGAGCGCGGCCGGCAGCTTGTCGAGCTGCTGCTCGATGCCGAGCTTTCGAGCGAGCGTTTCGGCGACGCCTTCGACGGGCAGCTCGAGCAACCGGCGCGGCAGCTCGATGTTGCGCCGGACGGTCAGATAGGGCAGGAGGCCGCCGTATTGCAGCACGTAGCCGATGTGCCGGCTCCGAAGATCGCTGAGCTCGTCCGACCGGCGCTCGCGCCAGAGCGCGTGGACGTCGCGCGAGGGCTCGGATTGCAGCGGCCTGAAGCCGAACGAGCCGCTCGCCGACGGCATGAGGATCATGGCGAGCAGCTCGAGCAGCGTGCTCTTGCCCGAGCCGCTCTCGCCGATGAAGGCGATTTTGGCTCCGCGCGGCACGTCGAGCTCGGGAATGAGCAGCCTGAAGGCAGTGCCCCCTGCGCTATAGCTCTTCTCGACGTCGCGGAGCGTGAAGACCGCCTCTCGGGTCAGGGCAAGGCCTCCAGGAGCAGAGGATAGAGCGAGTCGCCGTCGACCGGTCCGCCGTCGAGCGAGACCCAGAGGTCGAGGTTGTCGTGCAGGGCTCGGTAGTAGGCGACCTTGCTGTCGAGCTTGTTGATGAACTCGAACTGCTGCTGTGCCGACCACTGCTGCCACGTGCTCAAGTCGATGTTCATGACCTCGCTGCGGTACGGCAGATCCGCGATGTACTCGCGCATGTAGCCGAGGTCCGCGAGCGTCTGGCCGGCGTCTTCGGGCGCGGCCTGCTTCACGGCCTGCGGGTCGCGGCTCACGATGGCCGCGAGGCTCTTGAGCTGATTCAAGAAATTCTCGGGCGCAAGCGCGCCTTCCTCGGCCCGCTCGAGCACGCGCTGGAGCACGTCGTGCAGGTCGCTGAGCTGATCGCGCGTCAAGAGCACGCGAACGTCGACGGCGCGCTCGCCGGGCATCGCGGGATCGCGGTCGAGCATCCACGCGTTGAAGAGCGCGGGCGCGCTCGCGCCGCCTTCCGTCTTGCGCAGGTAGTCCATGCGCAGCGCGTAGCCGAGCCGCGCGACCTTTTCCTGAAACGACGAGAGCTCCTCGGACGATTCGCCGGTCTCCGAGAGCAGGGAGGGGCTCGCCTGGAGCGGCTGGAATCCCGAGGCCGCCGCGCGGACCTGCTTCGTGAGCTGGTCCATCATCGCGGACAGCGCGGCGCCGAAGTCGCCGACGTCGCCCGCCTCGACGGGATAGTAGAAGGAGCCGATGTTCTCGACCGTCGACAGCTCCCGGTATTCCTTCTCCGCGAACTCGTGATCGCCCTTCGCGGCGCCGGCCGGCGTCTGGAGGTGGATGACCCAGGGCGATATGCCGTGCGCGACGAGCTTTTGCCTGACGTCGTCCGTGCCGAGCTTCGTGCCGGACAGCGGGTCGTCCGCGAGCCGGGGACCCGCGTCGGTGATGAGGATCATGTAGCGGGCGAAGTAGCCGTTCCAATCGATGTCTTCGATGGCGCGGCTCACGCCCGAGTACGCGTCCTCGTCGAACCCCTGCGTCGAGACCGTCGCGGCCCGCACGCTCGCGACCTTCGACAGGAACTCCTTGCCGTTCGTCGTGAGCCCCGAGAAGACTTTCGACACGTACTCGATGTCGGGGGACGCGGAGGTGTCGCCGCGAAAGGCGACGAGCCCGTAGGCGACGCGGTCGTCGAGGCCCGCCGCGTGAATCTTCTCGTAGACGTCGCGGACGATCTCGCGCGTGCGCTCGATGTAGGGCTGCATCGAGAGCGTCGTGTCGATGACGAAGACGATCGCGGCGCGGTACGGGTTCTCGGCCGACTCCGAGTGCAAGGGCACGCTCGCGACTTGGAGGAGCCGCGACGGGTTGTTGCCGACGAGGACGTCCTCGTGGCTCAGGATCGGGACGAGATAAAAGTTGTGGCGGATGTCGATGAAGCCGTCGGGCTGGATCGCCGCCACGGGGGTGCCGGCCACGTCGCCCTTGATCGCGCGCTCGCGCAGCATCTCGTACTGCGCGACGTCGTTCTGCTCGGCCAGCATCTTCGGCGCGTCGCGGTTCGTGAAGAGCAGCACGCGCGGCTGTTTCGCCGGATCCTTGAACCCCACGGTCAGCGTCTGGCGCCACTCGACCGCTTGGCTCGCCGGCAGCCAGCCGGCGACGTTGCCCTGGCTGTCGAGACCGACCTCGAGCCAGTCGGCGTTTCCGGCGCTGCGCCGGTCGTATACATAGAAGACCGTGAACGGCGTGATGGGCTGACCGGCTGCGCTCTTCGACTCGGGCGAAGCCGAGAGCGTCGCGCCCGGCACCGCGATCACTCGCTGGTAAAGCGCCTGCTTGCCCTCGAGCGTCAGGGGCCTTCGCGCCTGGGCGAGCGCGGAGTCGGCAAGCCCGAGCGCGGCGACCGCGAGCGCCACGACCCACGCGGCTCGCAGGAAACGCGTTCCTCCGATCATTGCCATTGCAGCAGCAGCCGCTCGGCGTCCGTGTCCCCGTTCTGTGCGGCTTTCTCGGCCCATGCGTGCAGCTCCTCGAGGCGCGTTCCGGCCTCGCTCATGCCTGCTTCCTTTGCGGCCGTATACCATTTGAAAGCCTGAAACGCGTCGGGTTCACCCATCACGCTCGATTGGGCATTGAAGTGATTCGGGTCGTAGAGCTCGGCGAGCGCGAACGCGGCATCCGCGTTGCCGTTTCTCGCGGCGAAGAAGTAAAGACGCTGGGCGTCGGCGAGCTGTCCTTTGCTCTGGTAATCCTTCGCGCGCTGCGCGACTTCGCCGAAATCGGGGCTCCCGCTCTTCTCGACCTTGGCGATGTACTGGAGCGCATCCTCGCCGCGTTCGGCGCTCGTCGCCGCCGGCGCGCCCGATTCCGGAGGCACGGCGGCGGGCCGATAGAAGAACGAGTAGACGATGGCCGCGACGACGAGGACAGCGGCGGCGACTATACCGACGGTCGCAAAGGGCCGGCTCATGCCCATCAACATACAACGTAAAGCCTTGCCGTGCCAGGCGGAGGTATGATGCCTCGAGCCTGCTCCGGGGCCGCGAGGGCCCTGCCCGGGCCGCTTATGCACAACATAATACGAGCGAGGTGGCGTCTCCGGGCGCCGGCATGGCTCGAGCCCCGGCGGCTCCCGCCGCGCACGCGCCGCGCGCTCGCGGCCGCCGGGATCGTTGCCGCCGCGTTCGCGGCCGGCACCCTCGTCGTCGCGCCGTACCTCGTCGACCGCGCCCTGACGCGCTTCGCCGCTGCGGGGCCGGGACGCAGCGCGCGGGCCGAGCGCATTTCCGTAAATCCGTTCACGCTGACCGTGACGCTGCGCGGCGCGGATTTCGGCGATCCGGAGAGGGGCGCCGCGCTGACGGCCGACGCGCTCCGGATCAACTTCGCTTTCCCGACCTTGCTCGGCGGCCGCTTTGCGCTCGACGAGCTCGAAGCGCGCGGCGCCCGGCTACGCCTGGACGCGTCGAAGGTCGCGTCGTCGCCCGTCTTCACGGCCTCCGAACGGCCGCTCGCGGAGCGGTTCGCCGCGACCCTTGCGGCGAGCCGACCCGTGAGCATCGATAGCGTCGATATCGACGGCGGCACGCTCGAGATCGAGTCGGCGGACCCCGAGCGCAGGCTGGCGTTCGACGGCGTGCGGATCGCGGGCGCGGGGCTCGCGACGCAAGGCGGCACGGGCCGCTATTCCGCCTCCGCCGGCTCCGTTCGCATCGGCCGGCATGCGGGCGTTTCGATGAGCATCGAGGGCACGCTCGCGCTTGCCGAGAGTCGCGCGAGCGGGCGCGCGCTCGTCTCGGGGCTTTTTCTCGAGTCGCTCCGGCCGTGGCTCGATCCCGAGATCGCCGGCAAGGTGCCGAGCGGCCGCGTCGACTTCGCGGTCGACTACGCGTTTCCGGCCGGCGCGGACGGCCGTTCGGCGGCCGCGTGGCGGCTCTCGAACGGAGAGGGCCGTCTCACTGACGCGACCGTCGTGCTGTCTCCGACCCTCGCCGCGCACGGGGTCGGGGCCGATCTGCGCTTGCAGCAGGCGGACGTCGGAGGGCGGGCCGTTGCGCTGCAGCGCCTCGACGTCGAAGGCGGACGCTTCGAGCTCGTCGACTCGAGCGTCTCGCCGCCCGCGACGATCGCGGCCACGGAAGTATCGGGCTCCATCGCGGCGGCTGCCGCGCCGGACGGCTCGATCGACGTCTCCCCAATTGACGTCTCTTTGAAGGGCGCGTTGCCGGACGGGGGCTCGGGATCGCTCGAGCTGCGCGTCGCGGAGACCGCGTCGATCGCGAGCCGGGGCGGCGCGCGGGGCGCGTCCTCGCGCGTCGAAGGGCGGGCGAGCGATGCGCCGGCCGTGCGCTCCGTCGCGCTCGATCTGCACGACGTTCCGGCCGCCGTGCTCGCGCCGTATGCCGAGCGCGCGCTCGGCCGCCCGCTCGCCGCGGGGCGCGTCGACTTTGCGCTCGAGGGTGCGCGCGACGACGCAGGGCTCACGGGAACGCTGCGGGCCGGCGGCCGGGATCTCGAGTTTGCGGACGCGCGCGCCGAGCCCGAAGCGTCGGCGCTCGCGCCGTCGGACGACGGCCCGAAACCGCCGGGCTTGCCGCTCGATCTCGCGCTCGCGCTGCTCGCGGACGACACGGGCCGCATCGAGCTCACGGCGCCGCTCGTGAGCGACGTCACGGAGGGCGCCGCCGCGCGGATACCGAGCGTGGCCGCGGCCGCGCTTCGCGCGCGCATCGCTTCGATCGCGGCGGCGCCGTTCGAGACGCTGGCCGCCGCCGTCGGGCGCGACGCCTCGGCGCTCGAGTCGGTCGAGTTCGAGCCGGGCGCCGCGGAGCC
>DASTSM010000061.1:0-2902 GCA_035760685.1 Gammaproteobacteria bacterium
GCTCGTGCTCGGCGGCCTCGCCGCACTCGCGCTGGGCTGCGCGAGCCACAAAGAGAACGTCGTCAAGGACGCCGGCCCCGAGGCGCTGTACGACCGCGGCAGCAACATGATGCGGGGAGCGAACTACCAAGGCGCGATCCAAAATTTTCTGCAGCTCGAGTCCCGGTACCCGTTCAGCCCGGAGACCCGCCAGGCGCAGCTCGATTTGATTTACGCATATTATAAGAGTAACCAGCCCGAGGCGGCCATCGACGCCGCCGAGCAGTTCGAGCGCGAGAACCCGACGCATCCGCGCGTCGATTACGCGCTCTACATGCGCGGACTCGTCTACTTCGATCAGGCGCCCAACATCCTCGAGAAGATGTTTCATGTGGACATGACGGCGCGTCCGCCGAAGGACTCGCTCAAAGCCTTCTCGACGTTTCAGGAGCTGATCCGCCGATTCCCCAACAGCGAGTACGTGCCCGACGCGCAGGAGCGCATGGTCTTCCTGCGCAATCGTCTGGCCTCGTCCGAGAACCACGTCGCGACGTCCTACATGCGTCGCGGGGCGTACGTCGCCGCGGCGAACCGCGCGAAGTACGCGCTTGAGCACTACCCCGGCGCGCCGGAGCTCCAGGACACGCTGCAGCTTCTCGTCCAGGCGTATCAGGCGCTCGGCATGAACGATCTCGCCGCCGACGCGCAGCGCGTCTACGACAGCAACTTCGGCCCGCGCGCCGCCACCGCCGACCTCAACGACTAGAAAATGGGGTCAGACCCCATTTTTCACGGCAGGCCGCACCGTTCCTCGGCGCTTGAAAATCGGGTCTGACCCCATTTTCCGCTAGTAGCTCGAAGTGATCGGGTAGCGCCAGTCGCGGCCGAAGGCGCGGCTGCTCACGCGGACCCCGGGCGGCGCCTGGCGGCGCTTGTACTCCGCGCGCTTCACCATCTGCAGGATCTTGACCACGGTCGCGCGGTCGAAGCCGAGCTCGGTGATTTGCTCGACCGAGTAGTCCTTCTCGATGAAGGCTTCGAGAACGGCGTCGAGCACTTCGTAGGGCGGAAGCGAATCGGTGTCCTTCTGCCCTTCGCGAAGCTCGGCGCTCGGGGCGCGCGTGAGCACGCGCTCGGGGATCGCCGGGGAGACGCGGTTCCGATGGCGCGCGAGCCGGTAGACCAGGGTCTTGCTGCAATCCTTGAGCGGCGCGAAGCCGCCCGCCATGTCGCCGTAGAGCGTCGCGTAGCCGACGGCCATCTCGCTCTTGTTGCCCGTCGTGAGCACCATCTCGCCGAGCTTGTTCGACACGGCCATGAGCAGGAGGCCGCGGGAGCGCGCCTGGATGTTCTCCTCGGTCGCGTCGGGCGGGAGCGCGCGGAACACGGGCCGGAGCGTCTCGAGCGCGGTCTGAAACAGCGGCTCGATCGAAATGACGTCGTAGCGGACGCCGAGCCCCTCGGCCTGGGCTTTGGCGTCCTCGAGGCTCATCGTCGAGGTGAAGCGCGACGGCATCATGACGGCGTGCACTCGGCTCGCGCCGAGCGCGTCGACGGCGATCGCGAGCGTCAGCGCCGAGTCGACGCCGCCCGATAGCCCGAGCACGACGCCCTTGAAACCGTTCTTCTCGACGTAGTCGCGCGTGCCGAGCACGAGCGCGCCGTAGACGCTCTCGTCGCGCTCGAGGTGCGGAGTCACGTTGCCCGGCTTCACGCGCAGCGCGCCGCGCGCGGTCTCGAGCTCGACGACGTAGAGATCCTCGACGAACATCGGGGCCCGGAACGCGACCTCGCCGGATGCCTCGAGCGCGAACGAGCCTCCGTCGAAGACGAGCTCGTCTTGTCCGCCGACCATGTTGCAGTAGATGACGGGCACGCCGCTCTCGCGGGCCCGCCGCGCGAGCACTTCCTCGCGCGTCTCGGGCTGCTGGGCGTGATAGGGCGACCCGTTGATGACGAGCAGCGCCTCGGCGCCCGCCTGCACCGCGTCGCGGCTCGGCTCGGGCCCCCACGCGTCCTCGCAAATGATGAGGCCGAAGCGGCGGCCGTCGAGCACGGCGACCGTCGCATTCATGCCCGGCTGGAAGTAGCGCTTCTCGTCGAAGACGCCGTAATTCGGCAGCATCGACTTGCGGTGCTTCGCGAGCACGGCGCCGTCCCGCAGCATCGCGCCGGCATTGTAGATGAACTCGCCCTGATACTCCGGGTATCCGATGTAGACCGCGATCCCAGAAACGCCCTTGAGGACTTTCTCGAACGCGGCTTCGACGCGCTTGCGGAGGCCGCGATGGAGCAGCAGGTCCTCGGGCGGGTAGCCGGACAGCGCGAGCTCGGGGAACAGAACGAGCTCGCAGCCGAGATCGCGCGCACGCGCAGCGTAGTCGAGTACCTTCGCGGTATTGGCGTCGACGCCGCCGACGCGGGTGTTGAGCTGCGCGAGGCCGATCTTCAATCAAGTGCCTCAGAACATGTCGTCGGAGCCGCAAGAAAAATGGGGTCAGACCCCATTTTTTCGTTTGGTCGTAGGGATCAAATCTCCTTCAACCGAAAAATGGGGTCAGACCCCATTTTTCAGGAGAGCGCCTTCGCCATCGCGTCGCCGAGATCGGCGAGGGAGCGCACCGTGACGACGCCGGCCTTCTCGAGCGCGCGATACTTGTCGAGCGCCGTGCCTTTGCCGCCCGAGATGATCGCGCCCGCGTGGCCCATGCGCTTGCCGGGCGGCGCCGTGACGCCCGCGATGTACGCGACGACGGGCTTCGTGACGTGCGCCGCGATGTACTCCGCCGCGGCCTCCTCGTCGGTGCCGCCGATCTCGCCGATCATGACGATGCCCCGCGTCGCCGGGTCCTTCTCGAACAGCTCCATGCAGTCGATGAAGTTCATGCCGCGGACCGGGTCGCCGCCGATGCCGACGCACGTG
>DASTSM010000062.1:0-3631 GCA_035760685.1 Gammaproteobacteria bacterium
GCGGGCGTCGCGGCCGGCTCGGAGAAGTAGAGGTGCTCGCGCACGGACGACTCCGAGACCGGCTGCGTGAAAACCGCGCGGACGACCGGAGTGCCGGGACTTCGCCACGTCGCGAAGCTCACGTACGTCACGCGCGGCCGCTGCGTCGTGAACTCGTGGCGCAGCACACCGCTCGTCGTCGCGCCGTCCTCGGCGGCGATGCCCGGGCTCACGACGAGGCGGTAGCGCGTCGCGGGCCGGAGCGCGTCGTCCTCGCCGAGCTCGCACGCGAGCGCGCTGCGATTGAGCCAGCGCCACTCGCAGGCGAGCGGCGGCGCGATCTCGATCGGTATCTGGTCGCGCCGGCGCTCCATACGCCCGACCGGCACGACGGGCCGGTTGAACTCGAGGACGATTTGCCGGCCCGGCGGCACGTTGTCGCCCGACGGCGTGATGCGCGTGATCGTCAGCGGCTCGGGCGATCGCTCGGGCTGCGCCCGAGCCCTGCCGCCGGCGAGCATCACGCCACCGGCGCCGACCAGCAGCACCGCGGCCGCGCCCGCGAGCAGAGCACGCTCGTGGCGCCGCACGCCCGTCGCCGTCAGCGTCCATCTCGAGCCGAAGATGCGAGCGATCCCCAGGAGCTTGCTTCCGAACCTTTGCATCGTCCTCCTCCCCGAGCTCGACGCTCACGCTCCGCGCCGCCATCTCCGGCGTACGCTCGCGTCTCGCCGAGACGGACGAGCCCGACCGGAGCCTGTGCATCGCCGAGGAGACTATGCGGCAAAGATGATTTCGCGGCGGCGAAAATCTGGCGAAAGATGGCGAGAGCGCGTGCGCGGGCCTAACGACCGGCGCGCGCAGCCTTCCGTACTTCGGCGCCGATCGCCCGCGATCGCTCGAAAGACGATCCCAAGCATGCCTCAGTACGCCGCGCGCCGGATCTCTTGCCGGCGTGGATGCCGCGTACTACAGTGTGGTGCATGAAAACCGAAGTCTACAGCTGGCGCCTCAAAAGCGAACGAAAAGCTGCTCTGGAAGAGATCGCGCGCAAGCGAAAGCGCCCGGTGTCCGAGTTGCTAGATGAGGCCGTCGGGCAATGGCTCAGCGCGCAATCGCACGTCGAGAGCGAGGAGGCGCTGCAACAAAGGCTGCGCCAGGCGGCCGGCCCCGCCATCGGCAGCATTGCGGGCGGAGATCCTGAGCGCGCCGAGCAATCGCGCGCACGGCTTCGTGCGCTGCTCGCAGCGCGCCGAAAGAAGCGAGGCTAGGTGCAGCCGCGCGGCCTAATCGATACCGGCGCGTTGTTGGCGCTGCTCGATCGCGACGACAAATGGCATTCGGCATGTGCCGCGGCCTTCGGCCGCGTACGTCTTCCGCTTGGTACGACCGGCGCGGTGCTGGCGGAATTCTTTCACCTCCTTGGCACCAGCAAACGCGACCACGACGCGGCGTGGCGCCTGTTGCGCAGCGGCGCGATCAACGTAATCAGCCTGGATGATGCAGACTTGCGGGAGCTTCAGTCATTGATGGAACGCTACCGCGACAGGCCGATGGATTTCGCCGATGCCACCCTCGTGCACGCGAGCTCAAAACTCAAGCTGGCCGACATCCTCACCATCGATCACGATGACTTCGAAACGTATCGCATGGCCGGGCGCCGGAAATTTCGTATCCTCCCTGAGCGTGGAAGAACGAGACGCTGAGGGCACACTTCCCTAGTCCGTTCCCGAGTGAGCCAAAGAAATGTCCTCGCCGTTTCGCTCTTGCGCATGGCGAGCCTCACGTGCGGCGTCAGTACCAGGTCCTGATCCTGACCTCGATCTTCGACTCCCAGCCGACGAGGCCCCTGAACTCGACGGGATCGCCGCCCTTGTAGTTGTAGGGATAGACGGCCTTCGGATTCAGGGCGCGCACGGCGGCCGCCGTCGACTCGGCCGTCGTCGCGGGCGGCTCGTTGAAGTCGACGAAGGCGACGGCGATGTTTTCGAGCCCGCCGATCTCGGCCGGGTCCTCGAGATCGCCGCTCACGTAGACGCGCGTGCCGCCGAAGGTCAGGACATAGCCGTTGTGGGCGCCGCGGCCCGCGGCCGAGTCGACGCCGATGCCGAAAGCCGCCGTCGACTCGCCGCGCGCGAGCACGGCGGTCTTCGACTGAAGGTCCGGCGGCAACTCCTGCTGGACGGCGACGGGCGCGACGATCCGCGTCGTCTTCTGCACGAGCTTCTGTAGCTCCGCGACGTCGACGTGATCCTTGCCGGGCCCGGTCAGCACGATGAGGTCGGGCGCCGGCTTCTCCTCGTAGCGCATCTGCGGGCCCTCGGTCGGATCGACATAGACCGTGCGCCCGTTCCAGCCGAACGCGATCGTCGCGTGCTTCATCGCGTGGACCACGAGATCGCCCTGGCTCGTCGGGAAGCGGTCTCCGGTGACTTGCGGAACGGCCTTCGGCGCATCCGCGCCGAATGCGAGCGGGGCGACCGCCGTGCACATCGAAAGCACGGCGAGCGCGCCCGAGACTGCCCTGCGCATTATGCAATCTCCTCTGAATGCTCTTCGCGTCTTCTGCGTGCGGCAATTAGAACACGGCCTACCCGCGATTGCAGAGCCCGGCCGGCCGCCGCGTGGATGAGAATCGGGTATGACTACGGTACACTTCCGGGATCGACCGCTCCGCTCCTGCCGTCCCGCGCGGGCCCGGCGCAGAAGCATGAGCTCCGAAACGGTTCCTTAGGAGACAGATCATGGTCGCAAAGCTATCCGAACCGACGATCATCAAAGAAGAAGACATCGACCCCCGGCATAACTGGTCGCGAGCCATTTACGCCCCGGGCGTCATGAACGTCGACTTCGAGGAGCGCGTCGACTTCCGCCGCCTGCACCGCTACCGCCTGGCCCGCACGCGGCAGGCGCTCAAGAGCTCGGACCTCGGCGCGGTCCTGACCTTCGACGCGAACAACATCCGCTACATGACGAGCACGAACATCGGCGAGTGGTCGCGCGACAAGATGTGCCGCTTCGCCCTGCTCGCCGGCGACGCGGACCCGCACCTCTGGGACTTCGGCTCGGCCGCGGCCCATCACCGCATTTACGCGCCCTGGCTGCCGAAGACGCACTGCCATGCCGGCATGCTGGGGCTGCGCGGCGCCGTGCCGCCCACGGCGGGCCTCATGCGCGACGCGGCCAAGGAGATCAAAGATCTGCTCGTCGCGAACGGCGTCGCGGATCAGCCGCTCGGCGTCGACCTCGTCGAGCCGCCCATGCTGTTCGAGCTCCAGAAGCTCGGGCTCGACGTGCGCGACGCGCAGCAGGTCATGCTCGACGCGCGCGAGATCAAGAGCCAGGACGAGATCATGCTGCTCAACGTCGCGGCCTCGATGGTCGACGCCGTCTATCAGATGATCTACGAGGAGCTGAAGCCCGGCGTCCGCGAGAACGACATCGTCGCCCGCGCGACGAAGATGCTTTTCGAGATGGGCGCGGACGACGTCGAGGCCATCAACGCGGTCGCCGGCGAGCGCTGCAGCCCGCATCCGCACAACTTCACGGACCGCATGGTACGTCCGGGCGATCAGGCCTTCTTCGACGTCATCCAGGCCTACATGGGCTACCGCACCTGCTACTACCGCACGATCAACGTCGGCCGCGCGAA
>DASTSM010000063.1:0-5321 GCA_035760685.1 Gammaproteobacteria bacterium
TGCCGCCGTCGACTTCGACGGCGACGCCGCCGTCTCTCGCGGCGAGATCGATCGTGAGCGTGCGCCAGCCGTCCACGCGCTCGCTCGCGCGCGCGAGCAGCTCGTCGAGCGCAAGCGGGCGCGAGGCTTCCGCGGCTCGGACGTCGGCCGTGGCGGCGGCGGTCCCCGCCGCGCCGACGGGCGCGGGGGCGCCGACGGGGTCGAGGACGCCGACGGGGTCGAGGACGCCGACGGGGGCGGGGGCGCCGACGGCTGGGCGGCCGACGGCAGGGCGGCCGGCGGCCGGTAGGGGCTTTGCCGCCCCGGCGGGCCGCGCTCCCCGGGCAGGCGGCGTCTCGCCGAAGCTCTTGTAGACGAGATCGTTCGCCCAGGGGTAGGAGAAGACGACGCCGGACGCGACGATGACGGCCAGCGGAGCCGCCGACCAGATGCCGAGCACGTGATGCCAGTTGAAATCGCGGGCCTTCCCGGACTTCGCCTTGGGATTGAAGAGGAGGCGTGCCCTGAACGCGGTCCAGCGCCAAGCCCGCGGCAGCCACAAATAAGCTCCCGTCGCGATCAGGCACAGGAAGACGAAGTTGGCGGCGCCCGTGATCATGCGGCCCGCCGCGCGGCTTTCGCCCTCGCGCCCGAGCCAGCGGTGCCACGCCTCGACCTCGCGGAAGAACGCCCGCACCACGGTGGCGCCTTCACCGAGGACGCGCCCCGTGTGCCGCTCGACGTAGCGCGCGCTCGCGCGTCCGGCGCGCACGGACACGGGCTCCGTCGACGCGCGCGGCACGCTGACCGACGAGGCCACGAAATTCGGCTCTGCGGCCTCCGCCGCCGCAATCAATTCTTCGAGCGGCTTCGGCCGAGCGTCGCCCGGAGGCGCCGGGAGCACCGCGCGGTCGGCGAGCGCGACGATCTGGCGCTCGTAGGTCAGCAGCACTCCGGTCGCGGACATGACGGCGACCACGAGGCCCGCCGAGAGCCCGCACACGAGGTGCGTCCAGAAGACGACCTTGCGAATCATGCGACCGAGGCCCAGCGCCGCAGCAGGTTGTGATAGACGCCGGTAAGCGCGACGACGGCCTCGTCGTCGCCGACGCGCTCGCGGAGCCGAATGACCGCGAGGTCCATCTGAAACAGCAGCGTGCGCTGAGCGTCCTCGCGCACAAGGCTTTGCACCCAGAAGAACGACGCAAGCCGCGACCCGCGCGTGACGGGCAGCACGCGGTGCACGCTGCTCGCCGGATACAGGATGAGGTCGCCGGCCGGCAGCTTGACCGCATGCTCGCCGTACGTGTCCTCGATCACGAGCTCGCCGCCGTCGTACTCGTCGGGGCTCGATAGAAACAACGTCGCGGAGAGATCCGTTCGCATGCGAAGCGGCGCGCCGCGCGGTTGCCTGATCGCATTGTCCACGTGATTGCCGAAGCCGTCACCCGTCTCGTAGCGGTTGAACAGCGGCGGGAAGACGCGCGCGGGAAGCGCGGCCGACGCGAACAGCGGATTCGCATCGAGCGCGTCGAGGATCGCCGCGCCCGCGCGCCGCGCCGCATCGCAGCCTTCCGGCAGCTGGCGGTTGCTCTTGACGAGACGCGATTGAAAGCCGGCCGTCGCGTTTCCGTCGACCCATTCCGCGCGCTCGATGATCTCGCGGCACGCCGAGACCTGTGCCGCGCTCAAAACTTCCGGGACGTGCAGCAGCATGAATCAGAACTCGAAGCTCGCCGTCAGCACCGCCTGCCGCCCCGGACCGAGCGTCGCATAGTGCGTCGTATACGGCCGCGTGAAGTACACCTCGTCGGTCAGGTTGTGCACGTTGAGCTGGAGGCGCGTCCGGGAGCCCGCCGTCAGCGTCGCGGCGAGGTCGTACGTGACGTAGGAGGGCACCCAGACCGTGTTCGCCGTGTTCCCGTAGCGCTTGTCGACGAACGTGGCGCCGGCCGCGACCTCGAGGCTCGGCAGCACCGAGTACGTCGCCCAGACGCTCGCGCTGTTCCGCGGCGTGTTCGGGAACTCGTTGCCCTCGTCGGTGGCGATCGGGCCGTCGTCGGCGATTTTCGAGTCGAGCCGCGTATAGCTCGCGACGATCGCGAGGCGGTCCGTGACTCGGCCGCTTACGCCGAGCTCGAGCCCGTCCACGTATTGCCGGCCGATCGTCTGCTGCGGCGCATCGCGACCCGGCTCGACGGCGACGCGCGCGTTGCGCTTGTCGATCCTGAAGAGCGAGGAGTGCAGCGCGAGTCGCCCGTCGTCGAGCTGCCACTTGACGCCGAGCTCGTAGGTCCGGGTGCGCTCCGGGTCGAGCGCCGCGTTGCCTTCGGACAGATTCTCGGTGCCGTCGCCGAGCGTGTTTCCCGACGGGTTCGACGATGTGCCGGTCGAGAGGTAGATGCTGCCGGCCGAAGTCGGCTTGTAGACCACGCCGAGCTCGTGGTTTAGGAAGCTCGTCTCGTTGACGAGCGTCGTCGGGGAATCGATCGGGCCCGCGGCCTGGCGCGTGTCGTAGGAGTCGTAGCGCAGGCCGACGTTGAGCAGCCAATGCTCGTCCAAGGTCACCGTATCGAAGCCGTAGAGCGAGCGTGTGTCGGTCTCGGCCAGCGTCGCATTCGCCGCGGGCGAGATCGCGCCCGTCCACGGATCGTGCGGATTCGGGTCGTCGAGCGTCGTGCAGTTGTAGCCGGACGCCGCGCCCGCGGCGCCCGGGGCGCTGCACGAGTCCGCGAAGGCCGTATTCGCGTTGCCCGTGAATTGCGTCTCGACCGAGTAGCCGCGGTTGTACATGCGCTCCTCGCTGGCCTCGGCCCCGATCGAGAAGCTGTGGCCCATCGAGCCGACCTCCGCGCGGCCGGTGACGCTCGTGAGGTTGGCTCGCGTCGTCGTCTCGGAATTCCGGCTCTTCGTGTTCCGGAGCACGAAGCCGTTCGCGACGTTGCCTCGGCTGTCGTCGGGGTTCGTCACGATGTACTCGTTCGAGGTGCGTCCGACGCGCGTCGTATTGCGCAGCGTCAGCCCGGCGCCGAGATCGTGTTCGACGGAGACCGTCGCGAGCTCGGCGCCCGTCTTCTGGAAGTCGCGGTCGAGCAAGCCGTAGAAGTTGTCTCTGTCGACCGAGACCGGGGGGCCGGCGGCGGCCGTGTTGCTCGCGTTGCGCGAATAGGGGAGGCTGTAGTCGGGGACGTCGTCGGTGCGGAAGTAGTAGTAGTCGGCGTAGACCCGCGTCGGCGTCCCGAGGCCAAAGGCCAACGACGGCGCGAAGCCGCGATGAGAGAGCGAGACGCCGTCGCGGCCCGGCACGTTCGCGTCTTGGCGCAGCAGGTTGAGCCGCAGCGCGCCGTTTTCCGCGAAACGCGTGTTCATGTCGAGCGTGCCGCGGGCGTAGCGGTCGGTGCCGGCCGCGACGTCGGTTCTCAGGAAGTCGTCGTGCCCGGGCCGCTTCGTCACGAGATTGACGCTGCCGCCCGTCGAGCCGCGCCCCGTGTAGGCGGAGCTCGGACCGCTGATGATCTCGACCTCCTCGAGCGCGAATACGTCTCGGCTCTGCGAGCCCGCGTCGCGCACGCCGTCGACGAAGACGTCGGCGCCGGCGTCGAAGCCTCGAATCTTCAAGTTGTCGCCGGCCGGCTGGCCGCCTTCGCCCGCGTTGAACGTGATACCGGGCACGTGCCGCAGCGCCTCGACGAGGCTCGTCGCGCCGCGCTCGCGCATGAGCTCGGCCGACACGACGGTCACGGATCGCGGTGTATCGAGGAGCGGCGCGGTGAATTTATCGGAGAGCGGAGGGCTCGGCGCACGGCCCGTGACGATGACCTGCTCCGGAGGGGACTCCGGGTCGCCGTCTTCGGTCCCATGCGCGCCGGCGCGAGCGCTTTCGAAGCCGCGCGCGCCGGTACCGGCGGCCGCGCCTGCCGGGCTTTGCGCATCCGCCTGGGACGACGCGAGGGCGAGCCCGACGGCCGTGGCGAGCAGACCGGCAGGCAGCGAGGGGAGACGGTTTTTCTTCTGACCTCGTATGAACATGGCGCTTCCTTTCGCGGTCGCCGGGCTTGCGAATGCGAATCGTATGCAACCGCAAGTGTGAGGTCAATAAGAATCATTCGCGTTTGCGGCAGAAACGCGTTTTCGACTGCTGATGAAGCGAGCCCTGGCGCCGGCGGCGGGGCGCGGCGCCGCTGCTTTGCGCGGCTACTCGTTGCGCGAGCGCTTGTGTTCGCGCTTTTTCCGGTCGCTCGCCTTATCGGACGACGGGGCGGCCGCATCCGAGGACTGGCCGACGGCCTCGGAAGAGGAGCTTGGGTCGCCGGAGCCGCTCGAGGCGCTCTCGTCGCCGGCGGCGCCGCTTGCGCCCGACGCCTTCGCCGTGTCGTCCTTCTTGATCGGCTCGACTTGCTCGCTCTCGATCAGCGACTTGTGCGGCCCGGCTTTCAGATCCTCCGCGGCCTCCTTGGTGATCGGGTTGAACTCGCCGAGCTGACACGTCGCGCTCGGCCCGAGCCCGAGACCGAAATCCTGGAGCACGGTGATCGTGTCCGTGTCGCAAAGCCGGTTCGCGGTCACGCGGTACGAGAAGCGCTTTTCCTGCCCGAGCGTCGGGCAACGGTTCGGCAGATGGTTCAGCAGGATGTCGCCGTTGCGGAGCTGGAACAGGATCGTGCTGTCGTCGATGACGGTCGTGTTTCGGACACGGCTGAGCTGCACGCAGCTCGTCGTCCCGCCTTCGTCCGCGTCCTTCTTGTCCTTGTCCTCCTTGTCGTCGGCGGCCGCGGTTGCAGCGGCCAGAATCATCCCGAGCGACGCGGCTGCGACGACGGACGCGAGGTTGGTTTTCATGACGGCTCTCCGCTCTAGACCGCGGCCTGCGCCGCGAGGACATTCGATCATACCCCGCCGGCCGAGCGGCGGCTGCCGGTGCGCGTGCGGACGCGCGCCCGCGAGACGCGGATCTAATGCGGCGGCGTCGCGGAGCCGAGCGGGCGCAGCGCACGATCGAGGCGGACGATCGGTCCAGCGATGCCGCCCATCGTCGCGTAGCGGGCATCGGCGAATCGCACGGCGAAGCCCTCCGCCGTCGTCTCGATCTCGAAGTAGGGATAGCGGGACCACGCGAGGAAGCGCCGCGCCTCGGGCGTCGCCGACGCGGCATCGAGGACGGGGCTCGGCCCGAGCTTCGGCAGCCGGCGCTCGTCGAGCGTGAATCGCTCGCGAGCGAGCCAGCTCCAATGTCCGAGCAGATAGGCGTCCGGCGTGTCGACGACGACGAAGCCTTCGAAGGGGTCCGCGGGAACCGGCGCGACCATGACGCTTCGGACGGGACCCAAGCCGCGCGTCTCGGC
>DASTSM010000064.1:0-3303 GCA_035760685.1 Gammaproteobacteria bacterium
GCGCTGCTCCCACGTCACCTGATTGAGGTCGCGGTTGTTCAGCACCATGACGACGAGGCGCGGATCCTTCCACTGCTTCCAATACTTCGCGGCCGTCACGAGCTCGGAGTTGCCGTTCATCTGCATGGCGCCGTCGCCCGCGGTCGCGACGACCGGGCGGTCCGGGAACGCGAATTTCGCGGCGATCGCGTAGGGCACGGCCGGGCCCATCGTCGCGAGCCCCCCGGAGAGCGAACACATCATGCCGCTTCTGATCTTGAGATCGCGCGCGTACCAGTTCGCGGCCGAGCCCGAATCGCACGTCACGATCACGCTCTGCGGCAAGCGCGAGGACAGCTCCCAGAACACGAGCTGCGGATTGATGGGGTCGGCGGGCTCTTTGGCGCGTCCCTCGAGGACTTCCCACCACTCGGCGACGCCCTTCTCGATCTCCTCGCGCCACGAGCGGTCCGTCTTGCGCTCGAGCAGCGGCATGAGCGCCCGCAAGGTCTCGGCGCTGTCGCCGACGAGATTCACCTCCATCGGATAGCGGATGCCGAGCATGCGTCCGTCGATGTCGATCTGCACGCCGCGCGCCTGGCCTTCGGTCGGGAGGAACTCCGAGTACGGGAAGCCCGAGCCGATCATGAGCAGCGTGTCGCAGCCGTCCATGAGATCCCAGCTCGGCTTCGTGCCGAGCAGCCCGATCGAGCCCGTGACGAACGGCAAGTCGTCGGGCAGCACGGCCTTGCCGAGCAGGGCCTTCGCGACGCCGGCGCCGAGGACGTCGGCGATTTCCGCGACCTCGCGCGACGCGTGCAGCGCGCCCGCGCCGACGAGCATCGCGACGCGCTTGCCTTCGTTGAGCGCGCGCGCCGCGCGCTCGAGATCTTCGCGGCGCGGCACGACTTGCGGCTCCGAGTAGCCGAGCCCCGAGTGCACCGTGCCGTGCGCGCGCGGCGGCTCCTCGACGGCGTCCATCTCCTGCACGTCGTTCGGCACGATGACGCACGTGACCGTGCGCTCGGCCTTCGCGATGCGCATGGCGCGATCGATGAGGTGGCGCGCCTGCACGGGCGACGAAGCCATGTGCACGTACTCGCTCGCGACGTCCTTGTATAAGGAGATGAGGTCGACTTCCTGCTGATAGCGGCCGCCGAGCGCGGCGCGTGCCTGCTGGCCCACGATCGCGACGACGGGCTGATGATCGAGCTTCGCGTCGTAGAGCCCGTTCAAGAGATGGATCGCGCCCGGCCCCGACGTCGCGAGGCAGACGCCGACCTCGCCCGTGAATTTCGCGTGTGCGCAAGCCATGAACGCGGCCATCTCCTCGTGCCGCGTTTGCACGAACGCGATCTTGTCCTTGCTGCGATCGAGCGCGCCGAGAAGGCCGTTGATGCCGTCGCCCGGGTAGCCGTAGATGCGCTTGACGCCCCATTCCGAAAGTCTGTGGACGAGAAAGTCGCTGACCGTGTTGCCCATGGATGCGTCACCTCGCTTCGGCCGCCTCGGAAGCGAACCGCCGCGTTTCGAGTTGCCGAAAAATGTTTCATTCGGGACTCGTGCAACAGGCGTGCCACGGTTTCCGCGCGATCGTGCGCGGGGGAGGGACGCTGAGGGCAGCTCAGCGCAATCCGTAGATGACGAGCTTCGCGGTCGTCGCGGGCGCCGGCCAGATCGGCGAGCTCATGCCGACCGCGAGCGCGATGCGCTGCCGGCCGCCCGTCTCGTAGCTGATGACGCCGCCGCCGACGGCGCCGCCGACGTCATCGGTCCAGAGCTCGTCGCCCGTCGAGGCGTCGAGCGCGTGCGCGACGCCCTCCATGTCGCCGAAGAGGACGAGCCCGCCCGCGGTCGGCGTCACGCCGCTCATGATCGGGGCCTTCGTCTTGAAGCGCCACGCCGTCTCTCCGGTGTCGGCGTCGCTCGCGTAGAGCCATCCGGCCCAGCGCGAGGTCTTGTCCATGACGCCGAATCGATTCGCGTCGTCGCCGGAACCGGACCAGGGCTGCCCCAAGCTCGCGCTTCTCGCCGCGGCCGGATCGCCGATCTTGACCGTCGTGCACCAGTCGACTGCGCCCGTGTAGACGAGATTCGTCTCGGGATCGTAGGCTGCGCCGTTCCACTCCGAGCCGCCTTGCGTGCCCGGGCAGAAATGCGTGCCCTTGCGCGTGAGCGCTGCATCGGCGTTGTCGATCGTCGTGACGGGCACCTTGTAAAGTCTCTCGCCGGACGTGAGGTCGTAGCCATAGAGGTGTCCGTCCTTGACCGCGGCCGCGAGCAGGCGGCGGCCGCCCCGCGTCGTGACGAGCGCGGGCGCCGTCGACGCGTCCCAGTCGTGAAAGTCGCGCTCGACGAGCGCGTAGTGCGCGCGATAGGCGCCCGTGCGGGCGTCGAGCACGACGACCGAGTTCGCGAAGAGATTCGCGCCGGGCCGGAGCTCCGGCAGGAAGTCCGGCGTCGGGTTGCCGCCCGGCACGTAGAGCAGGCCCGCCTCCGGATCGAGCGAGTAGCTCGTCCACGTCGCGCCGCCGTTGATCGGCACGCCGGGCTCGTTGCCCCAGGTCGGCGCCGCGATGCGGTCGCCTGCGCTCGCGGACGCGTCTGCGCTCGCGGACGCGTCGGCAGCCGGGTCGGCGCTTGCACCCGTGTCCTTCGGCACGAGGTAGAACTCCCAGACGATCTTGCCGGTCTTCGCGTCGAGCGCGTACATGCGGCCCTTGACGCCGTAGTTGTCGCCGCCTGCGTTGCCGATGAAGACGAGGCCCGACCATGCGATCGGCGCCGCGGGGACCGATTCGCCTTTGGCCGGGTCCGCGATGCGGGTCTCCCAGAGCTTCGCACCGCGGCGCGCGTCGTAGGCGATGACGCGCCCGTCCTGGGTGCCTCGGTAGACCGCGCCGTCGAGGAACGCTGCCCCGCGATTGACCTTGAGGAAGCTGCCCTCGTAGCGCTCCCGGACGCGCCACTTCTCGCCGCAAGTCGCGGCGTCGATCGCGATCGTGTCGAACTCGGTCGTAATGTACACCGTGTCGTCGATCATGAGCGGGCCGGTCTGGAAGCTCGTCTGCTGACCCGTGTCGTAGGTGCAGAGGCGCACGAGGTTGCGCACGTTGTCGCGCTTGATCTCGGCGAGCGAAGAGAAGCGCTCCGACGTCAGCGTCTTGTTGTAGCTTGCCCAGTCGCCGTCGGCGCCGGATGCGGCGGCCGGAAGGGCGGCGAGCGGCGCGAGCAGCACGGCGCAGGCGGAGCGGATTCCGCGGAGAGTCATCGACGTCATGGCGCCTCCCAAGGACACGAAGCAACGGCGGCGGGAGAGAGCGC
>DASTSM010000065.1:0-26493 GCA_035760685.1 Gammaproteobacteria bacterium
CGCCGGAAGAAGGGGTCGGAGCCGTTGTCGGAGTCATGGAAAAAATGGGGTCAGAGCCCATTTTTCGACGCGATGCCACGGTCCTCTCGTGCGCGTCGATGAAAAATGGGCTCTGACCCCATTTTTCCCTACTCAGGCCGCACGAGCGCGCCGTCGCGAACGCCCTCGCGGTCGACGGTCCGGACGACGCGATCCCCGGGCTCGAGGCCGCGCACGACCTCCGTGTACTCGAAGTTCGAGATGCCGCGCTCGATCTTGCGGGCCGCGATGCGCGAGGTTTTCGCGTCGTAGACGTAGACCGTGTCGCCGGGCAGGATCACGGGCGTCGGCACGCGCACGACGTCGTCGCGCTTGTCGAGGATGACCTCGACGTCGGCGCTGTAGCCGGGCAGCAGCCGCTCGGTCTCGGGGTGCTCGAACTGCGCCTCGACCTCGACCGTTCGCGCCTGCTTCTCGACGTCGAGCACGTAGGGCGCGATGCGGCGCACGTGACCTGGAAACACTCGGCCCGGGAACGCGTCGAGGCTGATGCGCGCCGGCATGCCGGCCTCGATGCGCGGCGCGTCGACCTCGTCGATCGGCGCGCTGATGTAGAGGCAGCTCGAGTCGATAAGATCGATCGTCGGCGGAGTCGGGATGCCGACCGGCGACGGCGTCACGAACTCGCCGACCTCGCCGTTGATCTCCGCGATGACGCCGGGAAACGGCGCGACGAGGCGAGTGCGGTCGATCTGGGCCTGCACGACCTCGACCTGCGCGGCCGCCGATTGCGCCGCGTCGCGCGCGGCCTGACACGCGGCGGCCCGCGCCTGCGCGTTCGACTCGGCTTGGTCGGCCGCCTCCTCGGACGCGAGCCGCTGCGCGTGAAGGCGCATGAGGCGGTCCGCCTCGCGCCGCGCGTTGTCGGCCACGATGCACGCCTCGCTCGCGCGCGAGCGCGCGGCCGCGGCATCGCGCTGCGCGAGCCCCAGCTGCGCGCGCAAATCCTCGTTCCAAAGCTCGAGCAGGAGCTCGCCCGTGTCGACGTGCTCGCCCTCCTTGACGGGAAGGCTCGCGATCTGGCCGCCTTGAGCGGGCGAGAGGCCCGCGCGCCGGCAGGCGTCGACGGTGCCGGCCCGCGTGTTGACGACGGTGGCTTCCACGGGCCCGCGGTCCACGGCCGCGAGCGCGACGGCCACGGGCTCCGGGCGCGTGATCCACCAGGCGAGGAGGCCGATCACGAGCACGACGGCGGCGGCGATCGCGATGCGCTTCATGCTTGCGAGGAGGGGTCAGCCCCCGTCCGCCGCCTCACCAGGTGCGGAATCGGCCCGTGTCGACGTGGACGAAGTCGCTCTTCGCGTAGTAGCCGACGCCGCCGCGCCGAAGGGCGACGGCGGCATCGCGCAAGCTCTTCGTATCGACGCCCGTCAGGCGCACGTCGATCGCGCGCCCGTCCATGTGGAGGCTGTTTTTCGCGACGCCGCTCGATCGATTCCTCAGCAGCTCGTTCGTATGCGGCGAGCGGTAGCCCGAGATGACCTCGAAGCGGCCGCGGCCGCCGAGACGCGCGCGCAGCGCCGTCAGGGTGTCGAGGAGACCGACGTCGATCGAGTGGATCTCGTCGGTGCGAAAGTCGCGCAGGAGCCGGGTGATCTCGGCGACGGCGTCCGAGAGCAGCTGACCGCGCTCGCGGTAGGTCACGTCGAGCCGCTCGCCGGTATGGAGATGATGAAACGAGAGCGAGCTTCGGCCGCTCGGCGCGGCGCTTCTCGGCGCGGCGGCGGCGAACGTCGTGCGCGTGATGGCGAGCCCCGCCAACGCCCCGAGGCCGCCGAGCACGACGCTGCGTCGATGCACTGTCATTCGCCGTTCTCCTCGATCGACCCCATTTTTCCGTTCAATCAAACTTCCGTCAGAAAGCGATCGGCGTCAAGCGCGGCCATGCAGCCCGAGCCGGCCGACGTCACGGCCTGGCGGTAGATCGGGTCCGCGACGTCGCCCGCGGCGAAGACGCCGGGCACGCTGGTCGCGGTCGCGAAGCCCTGCGTGCCGCTCTGGACGACGATGTAGCCGTCTTTCATCTCGAGCTGTCCTTCGAAGACGGACGTATTCGGCGTATGACCGATCGCGACGAACACGCCTCGCACGTCCACGTCCCGCGTCAAGGAAGAGTCTACGGTGCTTCTGACCCGCGCGCCCGTGACGCCGTGCTCGTCTCCGAGCACCTCGTCCAGCACGTGATTCCAGAGGACATCGACATTGCCGCCGTCCGCCTTCTCGAGGAGCTTGCTCGTCATGATTTTCTCGGCGCGAAACTGATCGCGGCGATGCACGACCGTGACGCGCGACGCGATGTTCGAGAGATAGAGCGCCTCCTCGACGGCCGTGTTGCCGCCGCCGACGACGACGACGGGCTGGTTCCGGAAGAAGAACCCGTCGCACGTGGCGCAGGCCGAGACGCCGCGGCCCTTGTACGCGGCTTCGGAGGGCAGGCCGAGATACTTCGCGGAGGCGCCCGTCGCGATGATGAGCGCATCGCACGAATACTCGCCGCTGTCGGCCGTGAGCAGGAACGGCCGGCGCTCGAGGTCCACGGCGTTGACGGTATCGTAGACGAGCTTCGTGCCGAAGCGCTCGGCATGGCGCTTCATACGCTCCATGAGCTCCGGACCCATGACGCCCGCAGCGTCGCCGGGCCAGTTGTCGACCTCCGTCGTCGTCGTCATCTGGCCCCCGACCTCGATGCCCGTGATGAGCACGGGCTCGAGCGCCGCGCGCGCCGCGTACACGGCCGCGGTATAACCCGCGGGGCCCGAGCCGACGATGATGAGCTTGTGATGTTCCGCCATACGGCCTCCTCAGGAGCGCGTATGGTAGTGGAGTCGCGGCGCGCGCGGCCAGTCGGGCTCGACGCGCGGCGCGTCACTCGCCTGGTGCACGTCCAGGGTTCACCCGCCGCGCGCGCGTCTGGCATGATGCGGCGCTACCATGAACCCAAGCATGGGCAGACAATCATTTCGTCGCATCGCACGCGCGCTCGTGCGGGTGTCGCGTATCGCCGACGCGCTCGCGCGGCGTGCGCGGGTCGCTCAGGCGCTTGCGCTCTTCGCTACCGCCGCACCGATCGCGCACGCGCAGGCGCCGGCGGCCCCCGAGCCGAACGGCGCGCCGTGCGTGAGCCACGTGCCCGGCGAGCCCTCGATCGGCCTCGCGTTGTCTGGCGGCGGTGCGCGCGGCGGCGCGCACATCGGCGTGCTCAAGGCGCTCGAGGAGCTCAGGATTCCCGTCGACTGCATCGCCGGCACGAGTATCGGCGCGGTCATCGGGGGCTTCTATTCGACGGGTCTCTCTGCGGATCAGCTCAAGGACATTCTCGACAATCTCGACTTCAACGCCGTCTATCGCGACCTCACACCGCGCCGTCTCGAGTCGTTTCGGCGCAAACGCGACGAGGACTTGTTCCTCGTCGATCTTCGGCCGGGGTTGAATGAAGGCGAGATCCAGCTGCCGATCGGCCTCGTGCAGGGGCAGGTCGCCGACACGATCCTCTCGCGCTACACGCTGCGCGCGTCCGAGATTCACGACTTCGACAACCTGCCGATTCCGTTTCGCGCCGTCGCGGCGGACATCGCGACGGGAGATCCCGTCATCCTCGCCAGCGGCAGCCTGCCGCTCTCGCTGCGCGCGAGCATGGCGATTCCGGCCGCGCTGACGCCCGTCGAGATCGACAACCGGCTGCTCGTCGACGGCGGCATCGCGATGAATTTGCCGATCGGCGTCGCGCAGGACATGGGCGCCGGCGTCGTCATCGCGATCGACATCACGGCGTCGCTTCGAAGCCGCGAAGCGATCCGCAACGTCGTCGACGTGACCTCGCAGCTCACGAACCTGCTGACGCGCGGCGGGCTCGCCGAGCAGCGCAAGCTCCTGCGCGACCAGGACGTGCTCCTCACGCCGGAGTTTCCTCCGGACCTGAGCTCCGTCGACTTCGATCACATGGCCGATGCCGTCGACGTGGGCTACCGCACGGTCATGCAGCACCGCGACGAGCTCGAGAAGTACTCGTTGACTCCGGAGCAATACGGCGAATATCTCGAGAGCCGCGTCGACCACCTGCTGCACGATCTGCCCCGCATCGACTTCGTGCGCCTCGTCAACAAGTCCAAGATCATGGACAGCATCATCGAGACGCGCCTCCGCGACATCATGGTCGGGCAGCCGCTCGACGTCGCGACCGTCGAGAGGGCCATCGATCAGGTCTACGGCCTCCAGATCTTCCAGAACGTGCGCTATCGCCTCGTGACCGAGAACGGCGAGACCGGCGTCGAGGTCGAGGTCGTGCCGCGCTCGTGGGGGCCGAACTACGTCCAGCTCGGCCTCGAGTACAGCTCGACGGAGGACGCCGACGCGATTTTCGGCCTTGCCGCGAGCTACTTGCGCACGGCCACGAATCCGCACGGCGGAGAGTGGCGAGCGACGTTCGCGATCGGCGACGAGCCCGCACTGATCTTCGACCAGTACCAGCCCGTGGGCCGCAAGGGCCTGTTCTTCGTCGAGCCGGCTTTGACGTTCCAGTCGTCGCGCTACGAGGTCTTCGACGAGGAGCAGCTCCTGACGCAGGCGCAGCTGCGCGACGCGACGCTCGAGTTCAGCGGCGGGCGCGAGCTCATGACGTGGGGCGAGGTCAGGGCGGGCGTCCGGCGCGGCTTCGGCGACACGAAGCTCGTCGTCGGCGTCGACGAGAACATTCCGCCTCCGGACTACGACCGGGGGGAGCTTTTCATGCGCTTCTCGGCCGACACGCTCGACGCGATCGCGTTCCCGACGCGCGGCTTCCTCGCGACGGCCGAGTGGCGGGCCTCCCGCACAGGCATCGGCGCCGACGAGAACTTCGATCAGCTGCTGTTGAATGCGAGCTACGCGAAGACCTGGGGCCGGCACACGCTGCTCTCGTCGCTGCGCTACGACACGACCTTCAGCGGCCGCGCTCCGCTCAACCGCTCGTTCCGGCTCGGCGGCTTCCTCGATCTCTCCGGATTCAATCGCAATCAGTTCACGGGGCAGCACGTCGCGCGGCTCGGCGCCATGTACTACCGCCGGATCGGGGACCTCACGTTCCTGCCCGCCTATGCCGGAGTGAGCGTCGAGGTCGGAGGCGCGTGGGACGATCGACGCGACATCTCGTTCTCGAACTCGCGATGGGGCGGGTCGATCTGGGCGGGCGTCGACTCGCCCGTCGGTCCGATCTACGTCGGCTACGGCAGGACCGAGAACGGCATCGACGCGTACTATGTCTTCCTGGGCCGCGTGTTTTGAGGAGAGCCCTTCAATGCCTGAGGCCGCCGGCAGCCGACCGGATCTCGAAGCGACGGATCTCGCGCGGGTCTTTCACGCGAACACGAATCTCGCCTCGCTGCCCGCGAGCGGTCCGCTCGTGCTCGCGCGGGGCGAGGGCATCCACGTCTGGGACACGCGCGGCAACCGATACATCGAAGGCGTCGCGGGCTTGTGGTGCACGGCGCTCGGCTACGGCGACGAGGAGCTCGCGCGCACGGCTTACGAGCAGATCAAGAAGCTTTCCTTCTCGCATCTCTTCACCGGCAAGAGCCACGAATCGGTCGTGCTGCTGGCCGAGAAGCTCGTCGGGCTCGCGCCGTTCGCGGCCTCCCGCGCCTTTTTCGGCAACTCGGGCTCCGACGCCAACGACACGCAGATCAAGCTCGTCCGCTACTACAACAACGCGATCGGGCGGCCCAAGAGGAAGAAAATCATCGGGCGGCAGCGCGGCTACCACGGCACGACGCTCGCGTCGGCCGCGCTGACGGGGTTCGATTCGTTTCACCGAAGCTTCGACCTGCCGCTGCCCGGGTTCTTGCACACGCACGCGCCGTACTACTACCGCGGCGCCGAGCCCGGCGAGTCCGAGGAGGACTACGCGGCACGGCTCGCGGGCGAGCTCGAGCAGCTCATCGTGCGCGAGGACCCGGAGACCGTCGCCGCGTTCATCGCCGAGCCCCTCATGGGCGTCGGCGGCGTGCTGCTCCCGCCCGCGACCTACTTCGACAAGGTCAACGCCGTGCTCGCGAAGCACGACGTGCTGCTCATCGACGACGAGGTCATCACGGGCTTCGGCCGCACGGGCCGGCTCTGGGGCGCGGAGACCTTCGGCATGAAGCCTCACACCTTGTCGGCCGCGAAGGCGCTGTCGTCCGCCTACCTGCCGATCAGCGCCGTGCTCGTGCCGGAATTCCTGTACGAGCCGATCGCGGCCGAGAGCGGCAAGGTCGGGCTCTTCGGCCACGGTTTCACGTACTCGGGGCATCCCGTGGCCGCCGCCGTCGCGCTGCGCACGCTCGAGATCTACGAGGAGCGCAAGCTCTATGAGCACGTGCGCCGCATGACGCCGCGCTTCCAGACGCGGCTCCATGCGCTCGGCGAGCATCCGCTCGTCGGCGAGGCGCGCGGCGTCGGGCTCGTCGGGGGCATCGAGCTCGTGCAAGACAAGGGGACCAAGGCGGCGTTCGACGCGAAGCGCGGCGTCGGGGCTAAAGCCATGGAGCTCTGCCAGCGGCGCGGCCTCATCGTGCGCTCGATCGGCGACATCGTGGTCGTGTGTCCGCCGTACATCGTCACGGACGCGCAGATCGACGAGATCTTTGCGCTGCTCGAGCGCGGGCTCGACGACACGCTCGAGTGGGCGCGGCAGGAGCGGCTCGTCTAGCCTGCTAATCCAGGCCGAGGCGCTTCGCGCGGAGCGCAGTCACTCCGGAATGCCGGCCGCGTCGACGACGTAACCCGAATTCGGCACCGTGCGCAGGATGCGCGGCTCGGCGGCGTCGGCCTCGATCTTCTGCCGCAATCGGTGCACGAGCTGCTTGAGCAGCTGTCGGTTGCCGCCCGCGCGGTTGCCCCAGACGTGCACGAGGATGCGCTCCGTCGGAACGGTGCGCCCGCCGTGCGCGAAGAGGAGCTGCAGCAGGCGCGCTTCGAGCGGCGTGAGCCGCACGTCGCCCTGCGGCAGCCCTTCGAGCACGAGCTCGTCGGGGCGCAGCGTGAGCCTGCCGAACGTCGCCGTCCCCTCCGTCTCGAGCCCCGTTCGCCGCAGCACGGCTCGAATGCGCGCCAGCAGGACGCGCGGGCTGAAGGGCTTCGTGAGATAGTCGTCCGCGCCGAGGCCGAGCGCGCGCACGACGTCCTCCTCCTCGGCGCGGACCGTCAGCATGACGACCGGCACGCGGCTCCGCGCGCGGATCCGCTCCGCGAGCTCGAAACCGTTCATGCTCGGCAGGTTGACGTCGAGCACGGCGAGATCGGGGCGCTCGCGCTCGAACGTCTCGAGCGCCTGCGCGCCGTCGGTCGCCTTCACGACGAGAAAACCCGCCTGCTGCAGGGCGAAGCCCGTGACGGACAGGAGGTCGAGATCGTCGTCGACGAGCAGGATCTTCACGGCCCGGTTTCCCTCGGCAGCTCGACCTCGGCACGGGTCCTGCCCTCGCCGCTGCGGAAGAGGCGCACGCGCCCGCCGTGCCGCTCGACGATCGAGCGCACGATGAAGAGGCCGAGGCCGAGGCCGCTCTCCTGCGGCTCCTGCTCGCCGGCGCGGCGAAAGCGCTCGAAGAGGCTTGCGCCTTCGGACGCCGAGGGGCCGGGTCCCTCGTCCTCGACCCAGATCGTCACGCGGCAGTGCTCGGCCGCGCCGCCGATCCGGATCGTGCTGTTCGCGGGCGCGTATTTGTTCGCATTGCCGAGAAGGTTCACGAGCACCTGCACGAGCCGCTGCGCGTCGCCCTGAATCGGAGGCAGCGCGGCGAGACCTTCGGCTTCGAGCTTCTGCCCGCGCTGCTCGAGGAGCGGCTCGACGAGCTCGCGCGCTTCGTCGACGACGGCGGCGAGGCTCACGGGGCGGCGCCGGATCGCGAGCTGATCGGACTCGACGCGGACGCTCTCGAGCAAATTGTCGATGAGCCACGTGAGACGATGCGCGCCGCGTTGCAGCGAGCGTACGAGCTCGCGCTGCTCGGCCGGCTTCAAGCGGCCGATGCCGTCGGCGAGCAGCTCGATCGACGCGAGCTGCGCCGCGAGCGGCGTGCGAAACTCGTGCGAGATGTTGGCGAGCACGCTGTCGCGCGTGCGCCGCACGGCCTCGAGCTCGGTCTCGTCGCGCAGCACCTGCACTTGCACGCGATCGCTCGGCGACGCGCTCGATATCACGACGCGGCGCACGCGCCCGGGCTCGGGCTCGATCTGCTCGACGGCGTCGGCGGCGCCTGCGCGGCGCGCCCGCAGAATCGGGCACGCGTGCTCGCAGGGGCGGCGCCCGGCGGCGTCCGGCTTCGGCCGCAGCACGTCCCCGCAGAAGCGGCCGAGCGCCTCGCCGGCAGGCACCTTGAGCAGGCGCTCCGCCTGCGGATTCAGGAAGCGCACGCGGCGCGCCTCGTCGACGGCGTATACGCCTTCCACGATGCCGCCGAGCACGGCCTGGGCCTCCGCTTCGCGGCGCCTGAGCTCGGTCGTGAGATCGACGAGATTGCGCCGCATCTCTTCCATGGTAGCGCCGAGCACGGTCAGCTCGCGGCCGCCTTGCGCGGGGATCGACGTCGCGAGATCGCCGGACGCGAGGCGGCGGGCCGCGCGCGTGAGCCGGTGAACGCCCGCGATCCAGTGGCGGCCGATCAGGATGCCGCTCGTGGTCGCGAGCGCCGCGACGAAGATCGCGACGACGAGAATCCGGCGCGCGAGCGTGTCGACGGGATCCATGACCTCGGCCGCCGGCAGGATCGCGTGGAGCAGCGCGACGAGCCGCCCCGAAGGCGCGCGGACGGGAACGCTCGCGGCGTAGATCCCGAGGGCTTCGACGTAGCCCGCGGCGGGATCGCCGCGCGAGAGCGCGTCCGAGTTCAGCACGCCGAACGGCCCCTCACCGGGCCGGAAGCCCGCGTAGTCGACGACGCGGATCGTAAGACCCGCGCGCTCGCCGAGCCGCTTCTCGAACGCGGTGTCCATCGCCCTGACGATCACGACGGCGTCTCGCGCCGCGCCGGCGGCCATGGCCGGCGCGGGGTGCTCCGAGACTTCGGCGGCCGCGCGGCCGCCGGCGACGTCGCCCGCGCCGACCGTGGCCCCGCCGGCGATGTCGCCCGCGCCGACCGCGCCGACCGCGGCGCCGTCGGGGACGTCAGCCTTCGCGCCGCCGAGGGCGACGCCCGGCATCGCGCCCGACGTCATGAACCGCGCGCCCTGCTCGGCCGCGGCCGCGAGGACCGCGTCCCAGGCCACGGGCTTGCCCGCCGTTGCGAGCGGCCGGTCGCCGCGGACGACGGCGCACGCATCGAGCGACGCGGCGCTGCAGTATTGCTCGAGGTAGGGAGCCAATTCCGATTCGTCTCGAGCCGAGAGGAGCCGATGGAGCGTCGGCCGGTCGGCCAGCACGTGCGCGGCGGTCAGCAGGTCCTCCGTGCTCTGGCGCACGCCCTCGCGCGCCGCGGACGCCGCGAGCGCGACGCGCGTCAGGCCCTCCTGCTCGGCGAGCCGGCGCAAGGTCTCGACGCCGTAGAACGAGACGGCCGCGACCGCTAACGTGACGAGCGTCGCCGTCGCGGCTGCGAGCCAGCCGGCGAGCCCCGGCGAGTGCAATCTCATAAATCTCCGCTCGGCGCGGCATGCATCCGGCGCGTTGCAAGCCTCTCCATGGCCGACTTGACGGCGAGCGTCAGCAGCGCGAGCAGCATGAGCAGCGAGGCCACGGCGAACGCGCCGGTCAAATCATACTCGTTATAGAGAATCTCGACCTGGAGCGGCATCGTCGTCGTGAGGCCGCGGATCTTGCCCGAGACCACGGCGACGGCCCCGAACTCGCCCATTGCCCGCGCATTGCAGAGGATAACGCCGTAGAGGAGGGGCCAGCGGATGTTCGGCAGCGTCACGCGAAAGAACGTGATCCAGCCGCGCGCCCCGAGGCTCACGGCCGCCTCCTCGGCGTCGCGTCCTTGCATCTGCATGACGGGGATCAGCTCGCGCGCGACGTACGGAAACGTGACGAGCAGCGTGGCGAGCACGATGCCCGGAAACGCGAAGACGATCTGCACGTCGTGTGCCTGGAGCCACGGCCCGAGCCAGCCCTGCGCCCCGAAGAGCAGCACGAAGACGAGGCCCGCCACGACGGGCGACACCGAGAACGGCAGGTCGATGAAGGTCGTGAGCAGCTGCTTGCCGCGAAAGTCGAATTTCGCGATCGCCCAGGCCGCTGCAACGCCGAAGACGGTGTTGAGCGGCACGGCGATGGCCGCGGTCATGAGCGTGAGGCGGATCGCGGCCAGCGTGTCGGGCGCCGCGAGCGCATCGAGATACGCGCTCGTCCCCTTCGAGAACGCGTAGATGAGCACCGACGCGACGGGCGCTATGAGGATGACCCCGAGAAAGGCCAGCGAGATACCGATGAGCGCGAGGCGGACCGATGCGCGGGCCGGCGCGACGCGCGCCTCTCGGTTTGCCCGGCGGCCGCGGGGCGCGGCTCGCTTCGAGCGCGGGTTCACGCGGGCCTCCCCGCGAGCCGCTGTGCTCGCCAGCCGTTGATCGCGTTGATGACGAGCAGGAGGAGGAACGAGGCGATGAGCATCACGAGGCCGAGCGCCGCAGCGCCGAGATAGTCGAACTGCTCGAGCTTGATGACGATCAAGAGCGGCGTGATCTCGGTCTTGAAAGGCAGATTGCCCGCGATGAAGACCACCGAGCCGTACTCGCCGATCGCGCGCGCGAGCGCGAGAGTGAATCCCGTCGCGAGCGCGGGCGCGACCGCCGGAAAAATGACGCGCCGGAACACCGTCCAGCGTCCGGCGCCGAGCGACTCCGCCGCCTCCTCGAGCGCCGCGTCGACTTCCTCGAGCGCGGGCTGCACGGAGCGCACGACGAACGGCAGGCCGACGAGGATCAGCGCGACGAGCACCCCGAGCCACGTGTAGGCGACCTGGATGCCGAGGGGCTCGAGCCGGGCGCCGATCCAGCCTTGGGGCGCGAAGACCGTCGCGAGCGCGATGCCGGACACGGCAGTCGGCATCGCGACCGGCAGGTCGATGAGGGCATCGAGCAGGCGCCGGCCCGGGAAGTCGTAACGCACGAGCGTCCAGGCGACGACAAGGCCGAAGACGGCGTTGAGGGCTGCCGCGAGCAGAGATGCGCCGAAGCTGAGCCGATAGCTCGCGAGCGCGCGCGGGTCGGTGGCGATGCGGAACAGCTCCGCCGCGGGCAGGCTCGCTGCCTTGAGCACGAGCGCGGCGATCGGGATCAGCACGATGGCCGAGAGGAACGCGGCCGTGAATCCGAGCGTGAGCCCGAAGCCGGGCAGCACGCTCGGCCTGACCCAGGTGCCGGCGGCGGACACTTGCGTGCGCCTCGCGTCCTAGGCGCGCGACGCGGCCGTCCGGCCGCCCGCGCTCCTGAATCCCGCCGCCTCGGCGCGCTCGAAGGCCGCGGCCGACTCTGCCCGCTCGAACGCCGGGGCCGCTTCCGCGCGGCCGCAAACGAGCAGCACCGCGGCCGGCGGCCGCGCGGCCACGAGCGCGTCGATCTCCTCGACGAGCGCGGCCCCGGCATCGATCGACGTCAGGCCGAGCAGCACGAGCGCCGGTTCTTCGGAAGACTCGAGCCGCCGCTCGAGCTCTTTGCCGACCGAGCCCTTGAAGGTCTCGGTGCGCAAATCCACGCCGTGGAGCCGTAGCGCCGAGCTGCGCAGATCGAGCAGAGCCCGGTAGCTCGAGCCGAGCCGCAAGCGATCGTCTGCGGGAACGAGCAGCGTCGCGTCGACGGCCAGGTGGCGCAGAAGCGTCGCGGCTGCGCTGAGCGCGCCGTCGCGAGCGGCGCGCGAAGGCTGCACGTAGATCAGCATGCGCGCGATCGGCAAGGCGTCGGCGCGTGCCGCGAGTACCTGGTACGCGCCGCGCGCGAGGAGACCCGCGGCGGCCGAAAGCGAGGGTTTCGACGTCTCGAGATCGACGACGGGCAGGCCCATGAGCGCCTGATCGTCGTCGGGACCGCGCTCCGCATGCCGCACCGGCGCGATGTGCATGCGCTCCGCGAGGTCGCGGACGATCGCGGCGGAAGCGAGCTTCTCCGCGTCCGCCGCGGAGGAGGCGAGAAGACGCACGCTGCTGATGGGGCTCGGCAGCGCGTGCACCCTCTCGGCGCCGAAGGCGATGTTTTGACCGACGACGAGCGCGCCGCAGCGCGCGGCTTCGGCGCTCCGCAGCGCCTCGAGCTCGAACCGGGCCGCCGCGGGACTCACGGCGCTCGCGAGGGCCTCGCCGGCCTCGACCGAGATCCGCACGCGCTCCGCCGCGCCCGCGAACTCGATCTCCGTGACCGTGCCGTCGCCGATCGGGTGCGCGTCGAGCTCGCCGCGCGGCGCGACCGCGAGGTCTTCGGGCCGGACGACGGCCGTGACCTCGGCGCCGAAACGATGAGCATATGGACGGCACGCGAGCTCGAAGACCGACCGGCCGACCTTCACGCGGCCTCCCTCCTGCCGGCCGAGCAAGAGGTTGGCGGCGCCGAGGAAGGTTGCGACGAAGCGCGTCCTCGGCTCGGCATAGAGCTCCCGCGGCTCGCCGACCTCCTGGAGGCGTCCGCGATCCATGATGCCGATCCGGTCCGCCATCGTGAACGCTTCGTCCTGATCGTGAGTCACGAGGATCATCGTGATCCCGAGCTTGCGTTGCAGCTCGCGGATGCCGCGCCGGAGCTCCGCGCGAATCTTCGAATCGAGCGCGCCGAAGGGCTCGTCGAGCAGCAGCACGCGCGGCTCGTGCGCGAGCGCGCGCGCGACGGCGACGCGCTGTTGCTGCCCGCCCGAGAGCTCCGACGGCAGGCGGTCGTCGTAGCCCGAGAGCGAGACGAGCTCGAGGAGCTCGCGCCGCCGCCGCCGGCGCACGGCCGCCGGCACGCGGCGCGCGCGCAGCGCGAACTCGACGTTGTCGGCGACGGTCATGTGCCGGAACAAGGCGTAGTTCTGAAATACGAAGCCGACCTCGCGCTCGCGAGCATTCACGTGCGTGACGTCGCGGCCGTGCAGCACGACGCGGCCGTGATCGATCGGCGTGAGACCCGCGATGGCGCGCAGCAGCGTGCTCTTGCCGCTGCCGGACGGTCCGAGCAGAACGAAGAGCTCACCCTCGGCGATGTCCACGGAGACGTCGCTGACGGCGGGACCGCCGTCGTAATGCTTCGAAACCTGCTCGAGTGAAATCGACATGGTCGGCCTCGTGTTCCGGGATCCGAACGATGCTAGTCCGCGCGCGGTCACGCCGTCGGTGCCGGCGCGGTTACGGAGCAGTGACATTGCGTGCTGGAGGTTCTTTGATGGCCTCCGATCCACGCGTCGCTTCGGCGATGTGCGCGCTAGAAGTCGAGCTGCCAGCGCAGGAGCAGCACGTCCTCGTCCGGCCGATCGCCCGCCGGCGCTCCGCCCTTGAAGCTCGTGTGGTGCCATGCCGCCGACGCCTTGATTCCCGGCAGCGGAAACCAATTCACGCCGAGCGCCGCGCTGCGGGCGCGCGTCACCGCCGAGGCCGGGTCCGCGAACGACGCCGCGCCGAGCGCGAAAGCGCCGGCGTCGGGCGAGAGCTCCGTGAGCCGCGCCACGAGCTCGACGCCGCCCCGGCTCTGCGGGTCCCGGTATCCCGCCCGCTCGCCGGTCACGAACCACTGGCCCGTGATCTGCCAGGCCTCGTTCTCGAGCGTCGCGCTTCGGCCGACTCCGCCGCTCGATCGACTCACGTCCTCGCGCACGCGCACCCACTCGGACATGAATCCGAACGGTCCCCGGTACCAATAGAGCTGAGGCGCGACGCGGATCCGATCGCCGTCGGCGAACGTTCCGTCCGCGCCCGTGCGGTAGCGAAAGATCGTTTGCTGGCCCGGCGACCGTTGGCCCGCGAGCAGCGGCAGGGACGGGGCTCCCGCGCGGTCGCCGTACGTGACGGCGAGCCCGATGCCGAGCACCGCGGGCGACTCCGCGCCGAGCGGCAGCGCGAACACGCGCGCCGCGAGCTCCTGCTCGCCGTCGTCGTCGCCGTCCGTCGAGCGCCCGTCGACGACGCCGTCGAAGACGCCGACGGCCCAGCCGAGGCGCTCGCCGCCCGAGAGCTGCAGGCCGATGTCGCGATTCGGCACGAGCTCGGTCGTGAACGAGCGCTCGACGAGCGGCAGGTCTCTCGCCGACTGCAGACGCTCGAGCCCGACGGGCGGCTTGAACTTGCCGGCGCGGAGGTGCACGTGCGGCGCGAGCTTCGTGTCGACGTACGCGTCGACGATCTGGCTCGTGCCGTCGCCGAAGTCCGGCATGAGGCGGAAGCCGACGCGCTCGCCGAAGCTGCCCTCGAACGTCGGCCGCACGCGCCGGACGAGCCACTCGTCCGTGCCGGCCGACGCATCGCCCGAGAAGAAGCGGCCGTCGAGCTGCACGAGGCCGCGAAGCCTGAGCTGCCAGGCGCCGTCGGCGGACGCGATCGCGAAGCCTCGGGCGCCGGCGTCGATCTTGCCTCGAGGGGCCGGCGCCGGCTCGTTGCCGGCCGGCTGGCCGTGCGCCGGGCCGCCCAGCAGGAGGGCCGCAACGACGCCTGCGGCGGCGTCGATCCTGATCCTCCGGTTGGCCCGCGTCGTTGCAAGACGCAAACGCCTTTCGTCGTTCACGGTCATCGCCGCACCGAGCTTTTCGCCGTCGATCGTCATCGCCGCACCCGGCTTTTCGCCCTTGATCGTCATCGCTGCACCGAGGCCGCTAGCGGCGCTTTGCGCCGGGCGCGTAGATCTGGTCGAAGACCCCGCCGTCGTCGAAGAACTGCGCTTGCGCTTTGCTCCAGCCCTTGAAGGCGTCGTCGATCGTGAAGAGCTTGACCTCGGGGTACTGGCTCGCGTACCGCTGCAAGACGGAAGGGTCGCGCGGCCGGTAGTAGTGACGCGCGATAACGTCCTGGCCCGCGGGCGTATAGAGGTACTTCAGATAGGCTTCGGCGACCGCGCGCGTGCCCTTGCGATCGACGACGGTGTCGACGACCGCGACGGTCGGCTCGGCCAGAATGCTGACGGAGGGCACGACGATGTCGAACGCGTTCGCGCCCATTTCCTCGCGCGCGAGCAAGGCCTCGTTCTCCCATGCGAGCAGAACATCGCCGATGCGGCGCTGAATGAAGGTATTCGTCGCGCCGCGAGCGCCGGGGTCGAGCACCGGGACGTGCTTGCTGAAGAGCTCGTGCACATATGCGCGCGCGGCCCCCTCGGCCTTCCCGAGGTCGGGCGCCGGCGCGTTCGCGATGCGGTCGACGCCGCCGAGCTCGCGCGCGAGCACGTAGCCCCATGCCGCGAGGAAATTCCAGCGCGCGCCGCCCGACGTCTTCGGATTCGGCGTGACGACTTGCACGTCGGGCCGCACGAGATCGTCCCAGTCGCGGATGTTTTTCGGGTTGCCGTGGCGGACGAGGAAGACGATCGTCGATGTATAGGGCGCGCTGCCGTGCGGCAGCCGGGATTGCCAGTCGGGAGCCAAGCGATGACTCTTGGCTTGAATCGCGTCGATGTCGCCCGAGAGCGCGAGCGTCACGACGTCGGCGGGCAATCCTTCGATGACGGAACGCGCCTGGCTGCCGGAGCCGGCGTGCGACATCTGCACGGTGACGATCTGGCCCGTCTTCTCGCGCCAGTGGGCGGCGAACTTCTCGTTGAAATCGCGGAAGAGCTCGCGCGTCGGATCGTAGGAGACGTTGAGCAGGCTCACGCGCTCGGCGGCTTTTGCGCCGCCGTAAGGCGAGAGCGCCGCGCTCGCGAGCAGCGCGACGGCAAGGGTGTGCGAGAGTAGCTCCCGCCGCGTGCGGCGCGGCTCCCCGAGAGTGGACCGAGATGTGCGCTCGCGTTCGGCCGCTCTCGACGGCCTCGTCCAAGATTTCAACCGCATGGTTCGCTCCTCGAAGTGAGTGGAGGAGCAAACACTACGCAGCGAGGGTCACCCTGTCGGTCTTTTCGGAGTCACGGCGCGGTCACCGGAGTGAGCCCGCGCTTACGCGCGCGACTCGAGCCGCGCCTCGGGAATTTTCGGCTCGAACAGCTCGATCGGATTCCCGGAAGGATCCTCGACGAGGATCTGCTTGCCGCCGACGCCCGAGACGATGTCGTTGCGAAAGCGCGCGCCGCTCGTCCGCAAGCGCTGCACCGTCGCATCGAGATCGTCGACCTGGATCGCGAACCGATTCCAGCCTCCGGGTGTTTGAGGCGTGCCGTCCGGCATCGGCTGACCGCCCCCGGCCGAGGGGTTCGGAGCGCTCAGTACGAGACGAAGATCGCCGCGCGACAACATCGCGAACGGCGGCGCCGGATGCATGTCGAGGCGAAAGCCGAGCTGCCTCGTGTAGAAATCGATAGCGGCGTCGACGTCGTCGACGATGTATCGAACCTGGACCGTAGCCATCGCACCTCCTGTCCCGCGTAAACCGTAGAAATCGACGCGGCCGGTCCGGCGCTAAGCCTCGCGCGACAGCAGCGTGCCGTAGCCCGGCGCCGCGCCGTTCAAGCCGACGAGCCGCGCGCCCGCCCAAAGCCCGTGCGGCATGCTCGAGATCACGGGCACGTGAGTCCGCGCCTCGAGCGGTGCGATGATCTCGAGCGTCCTGAAGCCGCCGCACGAGACGAGCAGCGAGTCCGCGGCAGGCGCCGAAGCGCGGACGCGCGCGCCGAACTCGATGAGATCGTTCTGCGTGACCTTGTCGACGTCCGCGACCGCCTCGATGCCGAGTCCCGTCACGACGAGCGGCTCGAGCTCGTGCTCGACGAGGAACGCGCGGAGCCGGTCGTTGACCACGTCGTTGTATGCCGTCGCGACCGCGACGCGCTTTGCGCCGACGGCCTTGAGCGCGTCGATGATGCCGTTGCTCATGGTCGTCGCGGGCAGACCCGAAGCCTCCGTGACGGCCCGTCGAAGCTTCTCGTTGAATGCCTCGCCCTTGTAGAACGTCAACGACGTGCCCGTGAGCTCGATGCCGTCGGCGCCGGCCGCCGCGAGCTTCTCGGCCGCCGCGGGTATGCGCGGAATCACGGCGTCGTAGCCCTCGGGCGTCATCGTCTCGAGGCCGAGCCCCGTGACGACGAAGCGCAGCCGCTCGCCGTACATCGCCACGCCTTCCTCCGGCACGCCGCGGTTCGCGGGCGGGAAGATGAGCCCGAGCACGGGCACCTTGCGCGCGCCCGAGGAAATGGGGTCAGAGCCGTTTTTTTTCTCGTCGCCCGCGGCGGCGTTCCTGTCGGCAGCGGCGGCTTTCTTGTCGTCGGCGGCGGCCCGATTTCCGAACGCGGCCGCGGCGGCGCCCGTGGCGCACGCCGCGAGAAACTCCCGGCGAGTGGTACGCATGCCGTCTCCCTCGTGAGGACGTGTGCGAGGACCCATCATACCGGAGCCGCCGCCGCTCGAAGCGATCCGAGGGGTCGAGTCCCGCCGAGAGCTCGCCGGCCGTTAGTCGGAAACCACGCGGCCCGGATTCAGAATGCCGTGCGGGTCGAGCGCGCGCTTCAGGCGCCGCATGAGCTCGAGCTCCTCGGGCGTCCGGCAGAGCTTCAGGTACGGCCGGCGCAGCACGCCGATGCCGTGCTCGGCCGAGATCGAGCCGCGGTGCGCGCCCGTTGCGGCGTAGACGATCGCGGAGACCGCGTCCATGTCCTCCTCGCGTCCCGTCGTGACGGCGAGGTGCAGATTGCTGTCGCCCAGGTGGCCGAAGACGAGATTCGTGACGCGGCCGGCGCCGAAGCGCGCGGCGAGCCCGCTCTCGACGTGCGCAAGGAACGCCGGCATCTCGCCTACGGCCATGCTGACGTCGAAGGCGAGCATCGGCATGAGCGCCGGCGTGATCTCGGCGATGCCGTCGCGGATCGCCCAAAAGGCGCGGCGCTCGCGCTCGGACTGCGCGACGACGGCATCGACGACGACGCCCGCGTCGAGCGCCTGCTCGAGCATGCGCTCGAGCCGCTCGCGATCGGCCGCCTCGTCGCTGCCTTCGCTCTCGAGCAGCACGTAGAGCGCGTGTTCCCCTTCGAAAGGCGAGCGCAGCGCCGGAACATGGGAGACGACGCGATCGAAATACGACGCCCACATTGCCTCGAACGCGCCGAGCCCGCCCGCGAGGACGCGCTGCGCCATCCGAAGCAGGGCGACCGCCGCGTCGAAGCCCGTCACGGCGCAGAGCGCGGAGGTCTTGACGGGCTGCCTCGGGAAGAGCCGCAGCACCGCGCGCGTGACGACGCCGAGCGTGCCCTCGGTGCCGATGAAGAGCTGCTTCAAGTCGTAGCCCGCGTTGTTCTTGAGCATCTTGTTGAGCGAGCTCACTACGGTGCCGTCGGCGAGCACGGCTTCGAGGCCGAGCACGAGGCTCCGCATCATGCCGAAGCGCAGCACTTGATTGCCGCCTGCGTTCGTCGCGATGTTGCCGCCGATCGTGCACGAGCCGCGCGCGCCCAAGTCGAGGGGGAAGACGAAGCCCGCGTCGGAGGCCGCCCTCTGCAGCACCTCGAGCGGCGTGCCGGCGAGGACGGTCGCCGTCATGGAGTCGCGGTCGATCTCCTCGACGCCCGTCATGCGCTCGAGCGAAAGCGCGATCTCGCCGGGAAGCGGCGTCGCGCCGCCCGAGAGTCCCGTGAGGCCGCCTTGGACGACGAGCGGCCGGCGCGCCTCGGCGCAGAGCCGGACCATCTCCGCGACCTCGGCCGTGCTCGCGGGCCGGAGCAGCGCGAGCGGCGCCGTCGCGTGCTCGCCGCTGAAATCGACGGAGTGCCGGGGGCCGATCGCGTCGCCGATCAGCACGGCTTGCTCGCCGAAGCGGCTTCGGAGCGCGGCGACGACATCGCGCGGATGCGCGGCCATTTCCATTCGATTCTCCTTTCGGGGCGCCGGGCTCCAACTCTCCGGTTTCCGGCGGGATATTACGCGCTTCCGCGGAAACGTTGGATCGATTCGAAACGAGATATCAGCGTAACGAATTGATATGGCAGAAGTCGGTTTGTCCGGCTTCGGGCGAGGAGGGTCCCCGAGCCGGAGAAAATGGGATTCAGAGCCGATTTTTCTCGGCCGGCTGAGGACCGGCGCTGGGCTTCTTGTAACATGCCCCGCGTTCCCGGCGGCGGATCGAACGGACGTCCGCATTGCAGCAGCCGACGGCGCGGAGGCCGAGCGGCGAGGAGTTCCTATGCCAAGAGCTTACTTGGCTTTCGTAGGCGCGGCCGCGATGGCCGCGGTGGTCGCCGCGGGAGCCGTCTTGAACGGTGCCGCGGGGCCCGTGCTGCTCGGCGTGCGCGCGGAGTTCCTGCTCTTCGGCCTGACCTTGCTCGGCGTCGCGCTGCTGCATCACCGCACGTTCGAGGTGGCCGTCGCGGGGCTCGTCTCGATCCTCGTCCTGAAGCTCCTGGCCGCTCCCGGGTTCGACGCCGCGGCGCACTTCGCCCGCGAGGCGCCGACGCTGCTGAATCTGCTCGGCCTGCTGCTCGGCTTCGCGGTGCTCGCCCGCTATTTCGAGCAGTCGCAGACGCCGGAGATCCTGCCGCGCTACCTCCCGGACGACTGGAAGGGGGGCTTCGTGCTGCTCGTCATGGTGTTCGTCCTGTCCTCGTTCCTCGACAACATCGCGGCCGCGCTGATCGGCGGCACGGTTGCGTTGCACGTCTACAGGAAGCGCGTCGACGTCGGCTTCTGCGCGGCGATCGTCGCGGCGAGCAACGCGGGCGGATCGGGCTCGGTCGTCGGCGATACGACGACGACGATGATGTGGATCGAGGGCGTGCAGGCCGCCGACGTGCTGCACGGCTATGTTGCGGCCGTGCCCGCGCTGCTCTTCCTCGCGTTCTTCGCGGCTCGCGGGCAGCAACGCTACGAGCCGATCCAGCGCGACGAGGCCGGCCGTCACCGCATCGACGTGCGCTACATCGCGGCCGTCGTGCTGATCCTCGGCGGCGCCATCGCCGCCAACGTGCTGCTTGAATTCCCGGCCGCGGGCGTCTGGGCCGCGATCGTCGTCTCGTCGTCCTTCGCGCGGACGGACTGGAGAGTCGTGCCGGCGTCGCTCAAAGGCACGCTGTTTCTGCTCGCGCTCGTGAGCTGCGCGTCGCTGATGCCCGTCGAGGAGCTGCCGGCGGCGTCCTGGCATACGGCGTTCGGTCTCGGCTGGGTGTCGGCCGTGTTCGACAACATCCCGCTCACGAAGCTTGCGCTCGAGCAAGGCCACTACGACTGGGGCATGCTCGCCTATACCGTCGGCTTCGGCGGCTCCATGGTCTGGTTCGGCTCGTCGGCGGGCGTCGCGCTCGGCAACCTCGTGCCCGAGGCGAAGTCGGTCGGCGCTTGGATTCGGCGCGGCTGGTTCGTCATCGCCGCCTACGTGCTCGGGTTCTTCGTGCTGCTTGCGGTGCACGGGTGGGCGCCGTTGCCGATCCGCTCGTAGCGGACCGCGGTGCGACGGCGCGAGAGCAAGAGCACGACGAGCCTTCGAGAGCGGAAATACGCATAGAATAGCCTTCTCCCCCGGCGTTCCACCTTCGAGCCGACGATGCAGGTACGGACCGTGACCGCCACGCGCTACGTGACTCCGCTTCGCGAAGGCGGATCGTTGCCCGCGATCGTCGAAGCCGACGACGACGGCATGTACGTGCTCAAGTTCCGCGGCGCGGGGCAGGGGCCGAAGACGCTGGTCGCCGAGCTCGTCGCGGGCGAGATCGCGCGCGCCGCCGGGCTGCCCGTGCCCGAGATCGTATTCGTCGAGCTCGATCCCGACCTCGCACGGACCGAGCCCGACCCCGAGATCCAGGAGCTCATCCAAGCGAGCGCGGGGCTCAACCTTGCCCTCGACTATCTGCCGGGCTCGGTCACGTTCGATCCCGTCGTGAGGGCGCCGGACGGCGACTTCGCGTCGGCCGTCGTTTGGTTCGATGCGTTCGTGACGAACGTCGACCGCACCGCGCGCAACACGAACATTCTCGAGTGGCATAGAAAGCTCTGGCTCATCGATCACGGCGCGGCGCTCTACTTCCATCACGCGTGGAACGAGCGCTACAGGGAGCACAGCCGCACGCCGTTTCCGATGATCAAGGACCACGTGCTGCTTGCGTACGCGGAGAGGCTCGAGGAGGCGGACCGCGCCGTCGGCGCGCGCATCACGGGCGACGTGATCCGCGGCGCCGTCGCGCTGATTCCCGACGCTTGGCTCGAGGAGGAGTCGCCCGTCGGCGGCCCGAGCGAGCAGCGGCGCGTCTACGTCGACTATCTGACCGGCCGGCTCGAAGCCCGGCAGGCGTTTCTCGAGGAGGCGCTTCGTGCACGATCATTGCACGTATGACTATGCGATCGTGCGCGTAGTCCCGAAGGTCGAGCGCGGCGAGTTCGTCAACGCCGGCGTCATCCTCTCGTGTCCCGCGAAGGACTTTCTCGACGCGCGCATCGAGCTCGACGAAACCCGGCTCCTCGCTCTCGACGCCGACGTGGACCTCGAAACCGTGCGCGCCCATCTCGCCTCGATTCCGAGGATTTGCCGCGGCGGCGACGGCGCGGGACCGATCGGGCGGTTGACGCCGCGCGAGCGCTTCCACTGGCTCGTCGCGCCGCGGAGCACGATGATCCAGACGTCGCCGACGCACACGGGAAGCTGCGCCGATCCCGAGGCCGCGCTCGAGCATCTGCTGACGACGATGGTGCGGCAGCGGCCCGGAACGACATGAGCCATCGTCGAGGCGGAGAGTCTCACGCGCCGCTCGGCTTCGTGCCGGACGCTCTGCGGCGCGTCGCCGATCCGTTTCGAGGACGATGATTCGGAGGACGACGACGTGAACGGGCCCGATCCGAGCGACAAGCACCCGATGGAGGGCTTTCCGCAGGTCTGCTTCATCAAGAACACGATCAAGAGCCCGAACATCGTCGTCGGCGATTACACGTACTACGACGATCCGGAAGACTCGGAGGGCTTCGAGCGCAACGTCCTCTATCACTTTCCGTTCATCGGCGACAAGCTGATCATCGGCAAGTTCTGCGCGATCGCGCGCGGCGCGCGGTTCATCATGAACGGCGCGAATCACAAGCTGTCGGGCATCTCCACGTATCCGTTTCAGATCTTCGGCCGCGGGTGGGAGAAGGTCATGCCGAGGCTCTCGGACCTGCCTTACAAGGGCGATACCGTCATCGAGAACGACGTCTGGATCGGCTACGAGGCGCTGATCATGCCTGGCGTGCGGATCGGGAACGGCGCGATCGTGTCGTCGCGCGCCGTGGTCGCACGCGACGTCGCCCCGTACACGATCGTCGGCGGCAATCCGGCGGCGCCGATCAAGACGCGCTGCCCGGCGGAGGTTGCGGCCCGGCTCCAGGCGATCGCGTGGTGGGATTGGCCCGTCGAGAAGATCACGAAGCATCTCGAGCTCATCGTGGCGGCGGACGTCGACGCGCTCGAGCGTTGCGCGCTCGAGGGTTGCGCGCGCGACGGTTAGCCGTCCTTCGCGGTGTCGATTTCTTCCTGCTCCATTCGACGTACAGACAGTTCAGCAAGAGGAGCGACCCATGAGCGGAGCAGGCTTCACGCGGTCGGGGCTCGAACGCATGCATGCCGTGCTGGCGGGTCACGTCGAGCGGGGCGACCTGCCGGGGCTCGTCGCGCTCGTCGGCCGTGGCGAAGAGGTCCACGTCGAGACGCTAGGCAATCTCGACTTCGGCCGCTCGGCCCCGATGAGGCGCGACAGCATCTTTCGTATCGCATCGCTCACGAAGCCGATCACGGCCGCTGCCGCCATGATCCTCGTCGAGGAATGCAAGCTGCGGCTCGACGAGTCGATCGAGCCCTGGCTGCCCGAGCTCGCGAATCGGCGCGTGCTGAGGTCGCTCTCCTCGCCGCTCGACGACACCGTGCCCGCGCGGCGTGCGATCACGGTCCGCGACCTGCTGACCTACCGCATGGGCTTCGGCAGCGTCATGGCCATGCCCGATACGTATCCGGTCCAGAAGCCGATCCGGGAGCTTCGGATCGGCGGCGACGGCCCGATGCTGGCGTCCGACGCGCCAGCGACGGACGAATGGCTCCGCCGGCTCGGCTCGCTGCCGCTTCTTGCGCAGCCCGGCGAGCGCTTCATGTATCACACGAGCGGCGACGTGCTCGGGGCGCTGATCGCGCGCGTGTCCGGCCGGTCGTTCGGTACGTTTCTACGGGAGCGAATCTTCGATCCGCTCGGCATGAAAGACACGGCGTTTTGGGTGCCGCCGGAAAAGATCGATCGTTTGCCGGGCTTCTATTTCCTGAATCGCGCGACCGGCAAGCTCGAATTCTTCGACGACCCGGCGCGGAGCGCATGGGCTTCGGAGCCGGCGTTCGAATCCGGCGGCGGCGGGCTCGTGTCGACGATCGACGACTACCTCGCCTTCTGCCGCATGATGCTCGACAAAGGCCGCTACGGCGGCCGCCAAATCCTGTCGCGACGTGCCGTGGAGCTCATGACCTCGGATCATCTCTCGCCCGAGCAGCGCGCGGGCTCCGAGATCTTCTTCGGCACCTACTCGAGCTGGGGGCTCGGCGTCGCCGTCGATATCCGGCGCGAGGACATCTTCCACACGCCCGGCCGCTTCGGCTGGACCGGCGGCTTCGGGACGACGGCCTATACGGATCCCGAGGAAGGAGTGATCGGCATCCTCTTCACGCAGCGCATGATGGATTCGCCGGAGCCGCCGAAGATCTTCACGGATTTTTGGACGCTCGCCTACGCGGCGATCCGGTGACGCCGAAGGGGCGTCACTTGACGTGCGCGCCGCTGTCCAGGACTCTTCGGAGCGCCGCGATGTGTGCCGGCGTAGTGCCGCAGCAGCCGCCGAGAATTCGTGCGCCGGCCGCCGTCCATTTCAGAGCGAGCTCGGCGAGCCCGTCCGGAGAGGCTTCGCGCGCCGCGCGTGCCGATGCGTCGCCGATCTCGGGATACGCGCCCCGATACCCGTGCCACTTCGCCCCGACCTCGTCGAGCGCCGCGGCGACGGCATCGATCGGCGTGTGCATGACGTTGACGGCCGCGGGCGCGACCGGCAGCAGCGCATCCAGCACGTCGGCGAGCGGCGTTTCCGGAAAGTCGTAGGCGACGAGGCGCCGGCCCTCGTGGTCGAAGCGGGCGCTGACGCCGATCCAGAAGGGCAGACCGACTTGGCGCGCGGCCTCGCAGGCTCGGCTCGCGTGCTCGACGTCCTCCATCATCTCGAGCACGAGCAGGTCGACGCCGAGATCGGCGAGCAGCGCCGCGAGCTCGAGATAGGCGGCTGACTCCGTCTCCGGATCCGGGTAACGCATCGTGTCGAAGCCCGGCGGCAGGCACGAGATCGAGCCCGCGATCGCGGCCGTCGGGCGCACGGCGTCGCGCGCACGGCAGGCCGCGTCGAATGCGGCGCGATTGACCGTCTCGAAGCGGTCGCCGTAGCCGGCCGCGGTCAGCACGAAGCGGTTCGTGCCGAACGTATTCGTCGTGACGACCTCGGCGCCCGCGCGCAGGTAATCCGCGTGGATGTCTTCGAGGAGCTGCGCATGCGAGAGCGACGCCGGCCCGCTCCAGGCGACGGGGTCGAGCTCGACGCCGCGGCGCCTGAGCTCGGTGCCGGTCGCGCCGTCGACGAGCAGCACGCGGCCGGCGGCGGAGCGGAAAATGGGGTCAGACCCCATTTTCTTGCCGAAAATGGGGTCTGACCCCATTTTCCTACGGCGCGGCGGGCTCGGCCTGCTCGAGCGTGCCGTCGAGCGCGAACAGCCAGACGCTGTCGCCGCGCGCCGAGCCCGCGAAGAGGTTGCCGGCCGAGTAGGCGACGACGTATTCGCGCCCGTTGCGCTCGAAGACGCTGACGGGCGCGTTCATGCCGGCGCCCGTCTGAAACTCCCAGAGCTTCGTGCCGTCGCTCGAGTCGAGCGCCGTGAGCCGCCCGTCGCTGCGCCCGACGAACACGAGCCCGCCCGCCGTCGTGACCGAGCCGCTGTAGCAGGGCTCGGCCCACTGCTGCTGCCAGACCAGCGTGTTCGTGCGCATGTCGAGCGCCGCGAAGATGCCGAGCGAGTGCAGAAAGAATCCGCCGAAGCCGCCGCCGATATACGACGCGCCTTCGGCCGGCCGCTCGTTCTCGACGGGCTGACTGATGTAGGCCCAGATGCGGTCGGCCGCGCAAACGTAGAGATAGCCGGTCGCGGGATCGTACGAGCTCGGCGGCCAGTTCGCGCCGCCGCCGACGCCGGGCTTGACCGGCACCGGCCGGTCCGTCCAGAACGGCGTGAAGATGCGGCCCTGGTTTACGAGCACCGTCCCCTCGGGCGCGATCGGGATCGACTGCGGCACGAACGCGTCGCCCTTCGGGTAGGGCTGCGTCGGCGACGTCGCCTGCCGCGGCTCCTGCGGCACGGGCCGCTCCTCGATGCCGACGAGCGGCTGGCCGTTCGTGCGATCGAGGATGTACACCCAGCCTGTCTTGCTCGCCTGCGCGAGGCCGTGCCGCAGCTTGCCGTCTACATGCAAATCGAAGAGCACGACGGGGCTCGGCCCGTCGTAGTCCCAGAGGTCGTGATGCACTTGCTGGAAGTGCCAGCGGTATTTCCCGGTCTTCGCGTCGAGCGCGACGATCGACGACGAGAAGAGGTTGTCGCCGGCGCGCAGCGAGCCGTTGTAGTCGGGCCCCGGATTGCCCGTCGAGAAGTAGAGGAGGCCGAACTCGGGATCGACGGCCGGCGTCTGCCAGACGGGGGCGCCGCCGTCCTGCCAGAGGTCGCTGTCCGCGGGCCAGCTGTCGTGCCCGACCTCGCCCGGCCCCGGGATCGTGTAGAAGGTCCAGCGCAGCGCGCCGGTTTTCGCGTCGAAGGCTTTGACGCGCCCGCGGATGCCGCGCTCGCCGCCCGCGAATCCCGTGATGACGAGGCCGTCGTAGTAGAGCGGCGCGGCCGTGATCGTATAGCCCTCCTGCCAGCGCTCGGCCTGCACGCTCCACGCGACCTTGCCGGTCTTGCGATCGAGCGCGACGAGCACGCCGTCGAGCTGACCGACGAAGACCTTGCCTTCGCCGAGCGCGACGCCGCGGCTCGTCCAGCCGCAGCAGACGGCGTTGTTCTTGGGATCGAGGTTCGCGCGGTAATCCCAGAGGACCTTGCCCGAGTCGACGTCGATCGCGAACACGTCGTCCGCGCCCGTCACGACGTAGACGACGCCGTCCGCGACGATCGGCTGCGCTTCGCCCGAGTACTGCGGGCCGACGCCGGAGCCGCCGAGCCGCGCGCGCCACACGCCTTTGAGATTCGCGACGTTCGTGCGATCGATCTCGGTGAGGGGCGAGTAGCGGCGATTGAAGAGGTCGCCGCCGTTGGTCGGCCAGCCCGACGTCGGGAACGGCTGGCTGCTGCCGGCCTCGCCGACGGCGGCCGGCGGGCTGCGGACCGCGCTGCCTTCGCCGTCGGGCACGCTTTGTCCCGAAGCCCCGCCGGTCGCGAACGCAGCGCCGACCAGTGCGAT
>DASTSM010000066.1:0-6929 GCA_035760685.1 Gammaproteobacteria bacterium
CTCGGCGAGCGCCGATTCGCGATGATGCCCGGAGCCGACGATCTGCGCCGGCCGCAAGCCTCGTCTTTCGCCCCGGTCAGAAACGAAACACGACGCCGGCGCGCGCCTCCCATTGGTAGAGCGCGCTGCCCTCGACGTGGATCGCGCATACGCCGGCGCCGTTGACGCTCGCACAGAAGATTCCGCCGCTGCTGTTGAGCAGGGTCGCGTGCACGTGCGCGTCGAGGCGGATGCCGACCGGCCGGTCGGGCCGAAGCTGTATGCCGCCGCCGATCGACGCCGAGAAGTAGCTTTCGGCGCCGAGCTCCGATCGAACCGGCGCGAAACGCGTCATGCCGACGGTCATGACGACGAAAGGCCGAGCGTTGCCGGCGTCGAACTGATACGTGCCTCCGAATTGCAGGCTGTCGACGTCGAGCGCGAGCCCGCGTGCGGGCGCGAACGCGCGCGCGCTCTCGAGCCTCGTCTCCTCGTGGCCGTAGTAAATCTCCCACTGCGTATCCGCGTGCTGTCGTACGTCGAAGATCAGTCCCGCGCTTCGAGAGTCCGCGATCTCGGAAGGGGGCGAAGCGTCCGCGGTCGCGAGCTCTCCGCCGATTCGATAGCCGGCAAACGGGGTCAGCTCGAAACGACTCGGCGCTTCCTGCGCGACGATCGTCGTCGGCGCGCAGAGAACGAGCGGATAGCAAAGCCGGCGCAATCTGACCATGGGCGAGTCGGGCGAAAACCGTTGCGGTCCAGGGCCGAGTGCGGCGGCGCCGCTCGCGGTTCTCGCTTTCGTCTATCCGGGTATCGAATGGTGCCGGACTCATCGAGGTATCGCGGTAGGTACAAGGGCCAACATCGCGCCCAGGCACCGCGGGCGTATGTTCTGCGGCAACCCAACACAAGCGCGGCACCGCGGGGCGCGCACGAAAGAAACCGCGGCGCGCACGAAAGAAGAGGCACGTTCATGATCGACGATAAAACCGTGAGCCGCAGCTCTTTCCTCGATCCGTCCGAGACGACGGGGCTCGCAGCCCCGGACGGCGTGGATCGCCGCACTTTCCTCATGCGCAGCGCCGTCATCGGCGCGGCGGTGCTCATCAGCGGGCGACGCGTCTCGGCACAGGAGCGCGTCGTCGTCGCGGCGGCGGGCGAGCCGCCGGCGCTGCCCGTCACGCTCTCGCCGTCGCTCGACGTCGTCAAGCGCGAAGCGAAGCCCGTGATGACGACGCTCGACGAGTTCTACAAGGTGGGGCCGGGCCCCTCGAGCTCGCACACGATCGGTCCCATGCGCATCACGTACGACTTCTATCAGCGCTGCACGCGCCTGCCGCCCGAGACGCTCGAGCGCGCGACAGCTTTCAAGGTCAACCTCTACGGCAGCTTGAGCGCCACCGGAAAAGGCCACGGCACCGAGCGCGCCGCGCTCGCGGGCATCGTCGGCAAGGAGCCGGCGACGGTCGAGCCCGCGTTTCTGGACGGCCTCGCGGCGAATCCGGAGCAGACGTTTCCCGTCACGCTCGGGCCGAAGTCGTTCGACGTCTCCCTGAAGGACATCGTCTACGGCGCGACGAAAGGCGAGTGGCCGCATCCGAACACGATGACTTGCCAGCTCCTCGCCGGAAGCGAGGTGCTGCACGAGCTCGAGTACTACTCGGTCGGCGGCGGCTTCATCGAATGGAAGGGCTACGAGCCGCCGAAGAAGGGTGCGCCGAAGTATCCGTATACGACGATGCGCGAGCTGCAGGAGCACGCGGAGCAGAACGATATCTCGATCGCCGACGTCGTCATGGCCAACGAGGTCGCCGTCTCGGGCAAGAGCGAAGAGGAGATCAACGCGTTCATCGACAAGATCGCGACGGCCATGAAGAGCATCGTCAAATCCGGGCTCGACGCGCCGACGGCCACGCTGCCGGGGCCCATCAAGCTCAAGACCAAGGCAGGCGAGGTCTACCGGCGCGCGATGGACGAAGAGTACGAGGGGCAGCGCGGGCTCGGGCTCGTCGCCGCCTATGCGCTCGCGGGCTCGGAGGAGAACGCGCGCGGCCACCTCGTCGTGACGGCGCCGACGGGCGGCTCGGCGGGCGTGCTGCCGGCCCTCGTTTATGCGCTCAGCGAGGGCGGCCGCGGCTTGCCGCAGGAGAAGATCCGCGACGGTTTCCTCGCGGCGGCGGCCATCGGCTACCTCTGCAAGCACAACGCGACGCTCTCGGGCGCGGAGGGCGGCTGCCAAGCGGAGATCGGCGTGGCCTCGGCGATGGGCGCCGCGTTCATCGCGCAGGCGCACGACTTCCCGCATCAGGTGGTCGCGAACGCCGCCGAGTCCTCGCTCGAGCACCACCTCGGCATGACCTGCGATCCCGTCGCGGGCTTCGTGCAGATTCCCTGCATCGAGCGGTGTGCATACGGGGCCGTGAAGTCGTGGACGGGTTTCATGATCGCGAGCAACGAGATACCCGCGAACCGGCGCGTCGACTTCGACACGACGGTCAGCGCGATGGCGCTCACGGCCCGCGAGATGAACTCGAAGTACAAGGAGACGTCCGAGGGCGGCCTTGCCGTCTCGCTCGTGCTCTGCTGAAGGGCGGCGCGCGCGGGCACGACGGCACTGCCGGCGACGGCGACGAGCATGAAGAGCGCTGCAAGGATCGCCGCGATCGCATGGGTGATCGCCTCGGTCTACTACTTTTATCAGTACATGCTTCGCTCGGCTCCGGCCGTCATGATGCCGGAGCTGTCCGCCGCCTTCGGCATCGGCACGGCGGGCGTCGCATCGCTGGCCGGGCTCTTCTACTACGGCTATTCGCCGTTCAGCCTCGTGGCCGGCGTTGCGATGGACCGCCTCGGAGCGAAGCGGGCCATGCCTATCGGCGCCGCGCTCGTCGGCGTCGGCGCGCTGCTGTTCGCGAGCGGCGGCGCCGAGGCCGCGGCAGTGGGGCGTTTTCTGCAAGGCGCGGGCGGCGCCTTCGCGCTGATCGGCGCCGCTTACATCGCGACGCAGAGCTTTCCGGCGTCGCGCGCGGCAACGCTGATCGGCGCGACGCAGATGTTCGGCATGGCCGGCGGCTCGGCGGGCCAGTTTCTCGTGGGGCCCATCATCGGCGCCGGCACTCCGTGGAGCGCGTTTTGGGCGGCCATGGGTGTCGCCGGGCTCGCGATCGGCTTGCTGCTGCTCGTGCTGCTGCCGGGCCGGCCGGCGATCGGCGAGCGCGATGGCCGGCCGGCGATCGAAGCGGCGGCGCGACCCGACGCCCGCAGCCGCGCGGGTCTAGACGACCCTCGGCGCGAGGGCTGGGCGATCGCCGCCCTGCGCGCTCTCGCGGCGGTGTTCCGCAATCCGCAGTCGCTGCTGTGCGGCGCCATCGCGGGCCTCATGTTCCTGCCGACGACGATCTTCGACATGACGTGGGGCGTGAGCTATCTGCAGGAGGCGCACGGCTTCGACTATCCGACGGCCGTCATGCGCTCCGCGACGGTGCCGCTCGGGTGGATCATCGGCTGCCCGCTGCTCGGCGCCGTGTCCGATCGGCTCGGGCGGCGCAAGCCCGTCATCGTCGGCGGCGCCGTCGCGCTGCTCGGCTGCCTCGCCTGGATTCTCTACGGGCCTCCGGGCGCGCTGCCGCCGTACGTGCTCGGCATCGCGATGGGCGTCGCCTCGGGCGCCGCGATGCTGCCCTACACCGTGATCAAGGAAGCGAACGAGCCGGGCCTCGCCGGCACCGCGACCGGCGTCGTGAACTTCTTGAATTTCACGTTCAGCGCGCTGCTCGGACCCGTGTTCGGCGCGTCGCTGCTCGGTGCCGGCGCGGGCGGCGAGATCGGCCTCGCGCAATACCAGACCGCCTTTCGGCCGATGCTGTACGGCGTCGCGCTCGCCATCGTGCTCTCGCTGATTTTGCGCGAGACGGGACGCGCCGCGCGGCGAGGTGCGTCGCCCGCGCCGGCGCCGGCCTGACGAACGGAGCCTCGGCGGAGCCGACGAGAGGGATTCCGAATGAGCAAGTACGAAGAGCTGCTAGCGAGCTGTCGCAGCCTCGATCCGATCCCGACGGCCGTCGCGTATCCGTGCGAGGCGACGGCCCTCGAAGCCGCCCTCGACGCGCGCGCCGCGCGGCTCATCGAGCCGATCCTCGTCGGCCCCACGGCCGAGATCGAGAAGATTGCGTCGCAGGAGCGGCTCGACTTGGGGAGCGTCGAGATCGTCGACGCGCCGTCCGGGCACGCGGCGGCCGCGGAGGCCGTTCGACTCGTGCGCACGGGCCGCGCCGAGCTCCTGATGAAGGGAAGCCTGCACACGGACGAGCTGCTCGGCGCCGTCGTCGCGCGAGACGCAGGTCTTAGAACAGGCCGCCGCATGAGTCATGTCTTCCTCATGGACGTGCCCACCTATCACAAAGTGCTCGTCATCACCGACGCCGCGATCAACATTGCCCCGACGCTCGACGACAAGGTCGACATTTGCCAGAACGCCATCGATCTCGCGATGACGTTCGGGCGCGAGCGGCCCAAGGTCGCGATCCTCGCGGCCGTCGAGACCGTGAGCTCGAAGATGCCGGCGACGCTCGACGCGGCCGCGCTCTGCAAGATGGCCGACCGGGGTCAGATCCGGGGCGGCATCCTCGACGGGCCGCTCGCCTTCGACAACGCGATCAGCAACGAGGCGGCCCGCGTCAAGGGCATCGAGTCGGCCGTCGCCGGCGATCCCGACATCCTGCTCGTGCCCGACCTCGAAGCCGGCAACATGGTCGCGAAGCTCCTCGCGTTCCTCGCGAACGCCGACGGAGCCGGCCTCGTGCTCGGCGCGCGCGTGCCCATCATCCTGACGAGCCGGGCCGATTCGGTGCGCTCGCGCATCGCGAGCTGCGCGGTCGCGATGCGTGCCGCGCACGCGCGCCGGCGCGACCCGGCCAAAGCCGTATGACCGACTACGTGCTCGTGCTGAACGCAGGCTCCTCGAGCTTGAAGTTTCGCGTTTTCGAGCGGGCGCCGTCCGAGTCATGGCAAGTCGCCGCCCGGGGCCAGATCGAAGGCATCGGCACGGCGGCGTGCTTCACCGCGAGCGACGGCGCGAACGTCGTGCTCGTGAACGAGGCCTTGCCCTCGGTCCGCGACGGCCGCGCCGCCGTCGATGCGCTTGCGGCATGGCTGCGCGGCCGATTCGGGGACGGCCGCGTGCGCGGCGTCGGCCATCGCGTCGTTCACGGCGGCGCGCGCTACGCCGAGCCGACGCTCGTCACGCGCGAGGTGCTCGCCGATCTCCGGGCGCTCACGCCGCTCGCGCCGCTGCACCAGCCGCACAACCTTGCGCCGATCGAGATGTTGCTCGACCGCTCGCCCGACGTGCCGCAGGTCGCTTGCTTCGATACCGCGTTCCATCGGGGGCACGCGCCCGTGGCGCAGCTCGTGCCGCTGCCGGCCGAAATCCGCGAGCGCGGCGTGCAGCGCTACGGGTTTCACGGCCTCTCCTACGAGTACATCGCGGCCACGCTGCGCGAGGCGGCTCCCGAGATCGCCGACGGCCGCGTCATCGTCGCGCACCTCGGGAGCGGCGCGAGCCTCTGCGCGCTCGCGCGCGGCCGGAGCCTCGACTGCACGCTCGGGTTCACGGCGCTCGACGGGCTTTGCATGGGCACGCGACCGGGCGCGGTCGACCCCGGAGTCATCCTCCACCTGTTTCAGTCGCTCGGCCTTTCCGCCAAGGAAGTCGAGACGCTGCTCTACAAGCGATCCGGGCTGCGCGGCATCTCGGGGCAGAGCAACGACATGCGCGAGCTGCTCGCGAGCGAAGCTCCTGCCGCGCGTCTCGCCGTCGACTACTTCGTGTATCGCGCGGCGAAGGAGATCGGCGCGTTTGCGGCCGTGCTCGGCGGCCTGGACGGAATCGTCTTCACCGCCGGCATCGGCGAGCGCTCCGTCGAGATACGCCGGCGGATTTGCGCGGCTTCCGCCTGGCTCGGCATCGAGCTCGACGACGCCGCCAACGCGCGGCACGGCCCGCTGATCTCGGCGCCCGGCAGCCGCGTGTCGGCGTGGGTCATCCCCACGGACGAGGAGCTCATGATCGCGCGGCACACGGGCCGCCTGCTCGGCCTCATTCCGGCCGAAGGCCGCCGCCGATCGCTCGAGAATTGAGGAGGGCACTATGGCAGCCACGGCAGCAAGAAGCGAAGTGAGCCCGGCGGGTACCGATGCCTGGGCCGGGTTCCGACTCGGTCTCTGGCAAACGGAGATCAACGTCCGGGACTTCATTCAGCAGAACTACACGCCTTACGACGGGGACGAATCGTTTCTCGCGCCGGCGACGGCGCGCACGAAGTCGCTCTGGGCGAAGCTCGAGGCGCTGTTCGTCGAGGAGCGCAAGAAAGGCGTGCTGGACGTTTCGCAGATCCCGAGCTCGATCACGGCGCACGCGCCGGGCTACATCGACCGCGAGAACGAGCTCATCGTGGGACTCCAGACCGAAGCACCGCTGAAGCGCGCCATCATGCCGAACGGCGGCTTTCGGCTCGTGCAGAGCGCGCTCAAGACCTACGGCTACGAGCCGGATCCGCGCGTCGTGGACGTTTTCACGAAGTACCGCAAGACGCACAACGACGCGGTGTTCGACGCCTACACGGCCGAGATCCGGCGCTGCCGCAGCTCGCACGTTCTCACGGGCCTGCCGGACGCCTACGGACGCGGCAGGATCATCGGCGACTACCGCCGCGTAGCGCTTTACGGCGTGAGCCGGCTCATCGAGCGCAAGAAGGAAGAGAAGCAGGCACTCGACGCGCAGCATTCCACGGACGAGGTCATCCGCGACCGAGAGGAGCTGGCCGAGCAGATCCGTGCGCTCAACGAGCTCGTGCAGATGGCGAAGGCCTACGGCTTCGACGTCTCGCGGCCGGCCGCGAACGCGCGGGAAGCGGTGCAGTGGCTCTACTTCGGTTACCTCGCGGGCGTCA
>DASTSM010000067.1:0-11299 GCA_035760685.1 Gammaproteobacteria bacterium
GGGCGCGCGCTGCCCGACGCCCGCGACGGCCTGAAACCCGTGCACCGGCGCGTGCTGTACGCCATGCACGAGCTCGGCAACGACTGGAACAAGGCTTATAAGAAGTCGGCGCGCGTGGTCGGTGACGTCATCGGTAAATACCACCCGCATGGCGACACCGCGGTGTACGACACCATCGTGCGCATGGCGCAGCAGTTCTCCATGCGCTATCCGCTGGTTGACGGCCAGGGCAACTTCGGCTCGATCGACGGCGACGCGCCGGCGGCCATGCGTTACACCGAAATCCGCATGGCGCGCATCGCGCACGAGATGCTGGCCGATCTCGAGAAGGAGACGGTCGACTTCGTTCCGAACTACGACGAGTCGGAACGCGAGCCGTCGGTCCTGCCCACGCGCATCCCGAACCTGCTGATCAACGGCTCCTCGGGCATCGCCGTCGGCATGGCGACGAACATCCCGCCGCACAACCTCGGCGAGATCGTCGACGCCTGTCTCGCGCTGCTCGAGAATCCCGCGCTCACGATCGCCGAGCTCATCAAGCTCGTGCCGGGGCCGGACTTCCCGACCGCGGGGCTCATCCACGGCGCCGAAGGCATCGTGAGCGCCTACACGACCGGGCGGGGCCGCATCTACGTCCGTGCCAGGACGCACGTCGAGACGCTCGACGAGCGGGGCCGCGAGCGCGAGGCGATCATCGTCACGGAGCTGCCCTATCAGGTCAACAAGGCGCGGCTCATCGAGCGCATCGCCGAGCTCGTGCGCGAGAAGCGCATCGAAGGCATCAGCGAGCTGCGCGACGAGTCCGACAAGGACGGCATGCGCATCGTCATCGAGCTGCGCCGCGGCGAGATGAGCGACGTCGTCCTCAACAACCTCTACAAGCAGACGCCGCTCCAAAGCGTCTTCGGCATCAACATGGTCGGCCTCGTCGACGGCCAACCGCGGCTCCTCACGCTCAAGGAGCTCATCGAGGCGTTCCTGCGCCATCGCCGAGAGGTCGTTACTCGGCGGACGCTGTTCGAGCTGCGCAAGGCCCGGGAACGCGCGCACATCCTCGAAGGCCAGGTCGTCGCGCTCGCGAACATCGACGAGGTCATCGAGCTCATCAAGGCATCGCCCTCGCCGGCCGAGGCGCGGACGCGCCTTTGCGAGCGGGACTGGGCGCCCGGGGCCGTGGTGGCGCTGCTCGAGCGCGCCGGAGCGGAGAGCACGCGTCCCGAGGACCTCGCCGAGGACTACGGCCTGCGCACGCGAGAGTCCTTGACGCCCGGCCAGACCGGCCCGGTCTACCGCCTGTCGAGCGTCCAGGCGCAAGCGATCCTCGACCTGCGCCTGCACCGATTGACGAGCTTGGAGCAGGAGAAGATCTCCAAGGAGTACAGCGACTTAATCGACAACATTAACGAATACATGAGGATTCTCTCGGATCCCGAGAAGCTGCAGGCCGTCATCCGCGGCGAGCTCACGGAGGTCCGCGAGCGCTATGCCGACAAGCGCAGGACCGAGATCGTCGAGGACTACAACGACCTCACGATCGAGGACCTGATCCCCGAGGCCTCGATGGTCGTCACGCTCTCTCACGCGGGCTACGCGAAGGCGCAGCCCGTCGAGACGTATCAGGCGCAGCGGCGCGGCGGACGGGGCCGAGCCGCGACGCGCATGAAGGACGAGGACTTCGTCGACCGGTTGTTCGTGGCTCACTCGCACGACACGCTGCTCTGCTTCTCGAGCCGCGGAAAAGTCTACTGGCTCAAGGTCTATCAGCTGCCGCAAGCCGGGCCCGGCTCGCGCGGCCGGCCCATCGTGAACCTGCTGCCGCTCGAGCCCGACGAGCGCATCAACACGGTGCTGCCGATCAAGGCGTACGAGGAAGACAAGTTCGTGTTCTTCGCGACGTCCCAAGGCACGGTTAAGAAGACGCCGCTCGATGCGTTCTCGCGGCCGCGCACGAACGGCATCATCGCGCTCGATCTGCGGTCCGACGATCGTCTCGTCGCGGCGGGGCTCACGGACGGCCATCAGGACATCATGCTGTTCGCGAGCTCGGGCAAGGCCATCCGCTTCTCGGAGGCGGACGTGCGCCCGATGGGCCGAACCGCCGCAGGCGTGCGGGGCCTTCGCTTGAGCGGCGAAGGGGATCGAGTCATCGCGCTTACGATCCTCGACCGAGGCCCGCTCGTGCTCGCGACGGAGAACGGCTACGGCAAGCTCACCTCGGCGGAAGAATTTCCGGTCCAGGGGCGCGGCGGGCAGGGCGTCATCTCGATCAAGACGTCGGAGCGCAACGGCGCCGTCATCGGCGCGCTGCAGGTCTCGCTGGACGATGAGATCATGCTCATCACGTCGGCCGGAACGCTCGTGCGCACCCCGGTCGCCGAGATCTCGATGCTCGGGCGAAACACGCAAGGCGTGCGGCTGATCCGGCTCGACGAGTCCGACCGGCTCGTCGGCCTCGAGCGCGTCGAGGCCGAAGCGATGCAGGACGAGGGCGCAGAAGGGCCCGTCGAGGCGACGGAGGAGTAGCGCGAAAATGGCGAAAATGGGGTCAGACCCCAATTTTCTCGCGGCCGGCGGAAAGCGCGAAAAATGGGGTCTGACCCCATTTTTCGGGTAGGCAACAGGAAACGAGAACCCACTGGAGGCATGAAAAATGGGCTCTGACCCCATTTTTTCTTCCCATCATGAAGCGCGTCTATAACTTCAGCCCCGGCCCGGCGATGCTGCCGGAGGCCGTGCTGCGAAAGGCCCAGGCCGAGCTGCTCGACTGGAACGACAGCGGCATGTCGGTCATCGAGGTCAGCCATCGCGGCACCGATTTCATCGAGTGCGCGGCGCGCGCCGAAGCGAGCCTGCGCCGGCTCCTCTCGATCCCCGAGCATTACAAGGTGCTGTTCATGGCGGGCGGCGCGACGGCGCAGTTCGCAGCCGTGCCGCTGAACTTGGCCCCCCCGGGCTCGACGGTCGACTACGTCGTGACGGGAAGCTGGGGCAAGAAGGCGGTCGGGGAAGCGGCGCGGTACGCCGAGGTCAACGTCGCGGCGGACTCCTCCGGAAGCAACTTCACGGAGATTCCGGACCCCGCGGGCTGGAAGCGCTCGAAGAATGCCGCCTACCTGCATTACACGCCGAACGAGACGATCGTCGGCGTCGAGTTCCACTTCATCCCGGAGGTCGGCGACACGCCGCTCGTCGCTGACCTGTCCTCGACGATCCTGTCGCGGCCCCTCGACGTCGGCCGCTACGGCGTGATCTATGCGGGGGCCCAAAAGAACATCGGCCCCTCGGGGCTCGCGGTCGTCATCGTCCGCGAGGATTTGATCGGCAAGGCGCGGCGCGAGACGCCCGGCGTCTTCGACTACAAGATCACGGCCGAGTCGGACTCGATGTGGAACACGCCGCCGACGTTCTCGTGGTATCTCTCGGGCCTCGTGTTCGAGTGGCTCGAGGAGCAGGGCGGCGTCGCGGTCATGGCCGAGCGCAATCAGCGCAAGGCGAAGATGCTCTACGAGGCGATCGACCGCGCCGATTTCTACAACAACCCCGTGCGTCCCGACTGCCGGTCCTGGATGAACGTGCCGTTCACTCTGGCGGACGCGGGCTTGGACAAGGTCTTCCTCGAGGAAGCGAAGGCGGCAGGCCTCACGAACCTCAAGGGCCACCGGCTCGTCGGCGGCATGCGGGCGAGCATCTACAATGCGATGCCCGAGGAGGGCGTCGCGGCGCTGATCGAGTTCATGGACGATTTCGCCAAGCGGAAGGGCTGAGCATGGTCTTCAAGGTCCTCACGCTCAACAACATCGCCGTCGAAGGCCTCAATCGATTGCCCCGCGACCGTTACGAGGTCGCGTCGAGCATCACACGGCCGGACGCGATTCTCGTGCGTTCCCACAACATGCACGAGATGGAGATTCCCGAGAGCGTGCTCGCCGTCGGCCGCGCCGGGGCCGGTGTCAACAACATTCCCGTTCAGGAGCTGAGCCGCCGCGGCGTCCCGGTCTTCAACGCGCCGGGCGCGAATGCGAACGCCGTGAAGGAGCTCGTGATCGCGAGCCTGTTCCTCGCCGCACGCAACATCGTCGAGGCCTGGGATTACGTGCGGCGCCTCGACGTCCCGGAGGCCGAGCTCGACAAGGCCGTCGAGGCGGGCAAGAAGCAGTTCGTCGGCAGCGAGCTCCCGTCGAAGACGCTCGGCGTCATCGGGCTCGGCGCGATCGGCGTCGAGGTCGCGAACGCGGCGCTCGGGCTCGGCATGCGCGTGATCGGCTACGATCCGAAGATCACGGTGCAGCGGGCCTGGCAGATGTCCTCGGGCGTCAAGCAGGCGGTCAACCTCGACCATCTCTGCAGCCGCGCGAGCATGATCACGGTGCACGTGCCGTTGAATCAGGAGACGCGCGGCATGGTCAACCGCGAGCGGCTGAAGCTCCTGCCGCGCGGCGCGGTCGTGCTCAACTTCGCGCGCGAAGGCGTCGTCGACACGGAAGCCGTCATCGAGGCGATGGAGAGCGGCCAGGTGAGCCACTACGTGACGGACTTCCCGAGCACGCAGCTCAAGGCGCATCCGAAGGCGATCTGCCTGCCGCACCTCGGCGCGTCCACGGCCGAAGCCGAGCAAAACTGCGCGGTCATGGTCGCGGACGACGTCAGGGACTACCTTGAGAACGGCAACATCCGCCACTCCGTCAACTTCCCCGACGCCAACCTGAACCGCGATCGTCCGCATCGGCTCGCGATCCCGCATGCGAACGTGCCGAACATGGTGGCGCAGATTCTCGCGACGGTCGCGAGCGAGAACATCAACATCAACGACATGCTGAACGTGTCCCGGGGCGATCTCGCGTACACGCTCGTCGACCTCGACGGGCCCGCGAGCGAGGACGCGCTCCGGCGTATTCGCGAGGTCAAGGGCATCTTGTCGGCGCGCGTGGTGCCGATCCCGGAGTAGCGCGCATGGCAAAGAAGACGGCGGCGGCCGACGAGTCTGCGTCTCTCGACGAGCTGCGCGCTCGCATCGACGCGATCGACGCCGAGATCCAGGCCTCGATCTCGGAGCGCGCCCGCTGCGCGCAGCGCATCGGCAAGCTCAAAGGTCTCGCCTCGACGGCGGAGTATTACCGCCCCGAGCGCGAAGCGCAGGTTCTGCGCCGCGTCGTCGAGCGCAATCAAGGTCCGCTGCGCGACGAGGAGATGGTCCGTCTCTTTCGCGAGCTCATGTCCGCGTGCCTCGCGCAGGAAGAGCCGCTCAAGGTCGCCTACCTCGGTCCCGAGGGCACGTTCACGCAGTCGGCCGTGTTCAAGCACTTCGGCCACTCGGTGCGCGCGCTGTCGGTCGCGACCATCGACGAGGTTTTCCACGAGGTCGAGTCGGGGCTCGCGGATTTCGGAGTGGCGCCCGTCGAGAACTCGACGGAAGGCACGGTCAACCACACGCTCGACATGTTCCTGACCTCGCCGCTCAAGATCTGCGGCGAGGTCGAGCTCCGCATCCACCAGCACCTCATGGGCCGCATGAAGGAGATCGGCCAGATCCGCCGCGTCGCGAGTCATTCGCAATCCTTCGCGCAATGCCGCGCCTGGCTCGCGCAGTATCTGCCGGACGCCGAGAAGATCGTCGTCTCGAGCAACGCCGAGGCCGCGCGCCGCGCCCGAGACGAGGAGGGCACGGCGGCGCTCGCGGGCGACGCCGCCGCCGAGGTCTACGACCTGCGCATCCTCTTCAGCAACGTCGAGGACGAGGCGGACAACACGACGCGCTTCCTCGTGATCGGCCGCAAGCTGCTCGCGCCGAGCGGCAGCGACAAGACCTCGCTGCTGGTTTCGGCCAAGGGCACCGAGGGTCCCGGCGTGCTGCTGCACCTTCTCGACCCCCTCGCCCGGCACGAGATCAACATGACGCGCATCGAGTCGCGCCCGTCGCGACGCAAGAAATGGGATTACGTGTTTTTCGTGGACGTCGACGGGCATGCCGAGGAGCCGGTCATGAAGCAGGCGCTGACCGAGGTCGAGCGGCAGGCGAGCCTGTTCCGCATCCTCGGCGCCTATCCGAAGGCCGTTCTGTGAGCTCGGGCGCGCGCAAGGCCGAGGCCGCCGCGGCAGCCCGCGGGCGGCCGAGCTTTCGCGCGGATCCGGTCCGCGACGTCCGCGGCCGCATCGCCGTACCCGGGGACAAGTCGATCTCGCACCGGGCGCTGATGCTCGGGGCCGTCGCCGAAGGAACGACGCGGATCCGCGGCTTCCTCGAGGGCGAGGATTGCATCGCCACGCGCCGCGCCCTCGAGGCGCTCGGCGTGCCGATCGCGGACGAAGGGCCGGGCGCGCTGCGCGTCTCCGGCGTCGGGCCGTCCGGGCTCGCCGCGCCGAGCCATGCGCTCGACCTCGGCAACTCGGGGACCGCCATGAGGCTCCTCACGGGCCTGCTCGCGGCGCAGCCGTTCGATTCGGAGCTCACGGGGGACGACTCGCTGCGCCGCCGCCCGATGGAGCGCGTCGCCGCGCCCTTGCGCGCCATGGGGGCGCGGATCGAGACGCGCGACGGCAAGGCGCCGATCCGAATCCGGGGAGGCGCGCGCCTGCACGGCATCGAGTACGCGCTGCCCGTCGCGAGCGCGCAGGTCAAGTCGGCCCTGTTGCTGGCCGGGCTCTACGCCCGGGGCCGCACGGTGCTGCGCTCGCCCGGACCGAGCCGCGACCACACCGAGCGCATGGTGCGCTCGCTCGGCGCCGATCTCGACGTCGCGGACGGCGGCCTCACGGTCGCCCTCGAAGGGCCGCAGACGCTGCGCGCGGCCGGGCACATCGAGGTCCCCGGCGATTTTTCGTCCGCCGCGTTCTTCATCGTCGCCGGCTGTCTCGGCGCGAAAGACGGGCTTACGATCGAGCACGTCGGCGTGAATCCGACCCGGACCGGCCTTCTCGAGATCCTCGAGGCCATGGGCGCCGAGATCGAGCTCCGGAACCCGAGGAGCGCCGGCGCGGAACCGATCGCCGACCTGCACGTCAAAGCCGTGGCGTTGAGAGGAATCGAGGTGCCGCCGGAGCTCGTGCCTCTCGCCATCGACGAGTTTCCGATACTCTTCATCGCCGCCGCGGCAGCGCAGGGCAAAACGGTCGTGCGCGGGGCCGAGGAGCTGCGCCACAAGGAGAGCGACCGAATCGCCGTCATGGCGCAAGGGCTTCGGGCGCTCGGCATCGGGGTCGAAGAACGGCCGGACGGCCTCGTGATCGAAGGCGGGCGGTTTCGCGGCGGCACGGTCGACAGCCGGGGCGACCACCGGGTCGCAATGGCCTTCGCCGTGGGGAGCCTCGTGAGCGACGGCCCGATCGAGATCCTCAATACGGCCGAGGTCGCGACCTCGTTTCCCGAGTTCACGCGCGTCGCGGCGGCTTGCGGCCTGGAAATTAGCGTGCAGGAGGCGGCGTAGCGCTTGGCCAGCGACCGCGTATCCGGCTCGGCCCGCGATCGCGTGCCCGGCTCGACCGGCAGCCGCGTGCCCGGCTCGACCGGCGGCCGCGTGCCCGGCTCGACCGGCGGCCGCGTGCCCGTGATCGCCATCGACGGGCCGAGCGGCGCCGGCAAGGGCACGGTGAGCCGTGAGGTGGCCCGCCGGCTCGGGTGGCGGCTGCTCGACAGCGGTGTGCTCTATCGGCTCGTCGGTCTCGCCGCGGAGCGCAAGGGCGTCGATCTCGCCGACGAGGCGGCGGTGGCACGGATCGCGGACGAGCTCGACGTCGAGTTCCGGGACGCGGGCACGGACTCCCGGGTGCTGCTCGAAGGCAGCGACGTGACGGAGGAGCTTCGCACCGAGCGAACGGGCGAGGCGGCGTCGAAGGTCGCGGCCCTACCCGCGGTCCGGACGGCGCTGCTGGGCCGGCAAAGGGCCTTCGCGAAGCCGCCGGGTCTCGTCGCGGACGGCCGGGACATGGGCACGGTCGTCTTCCCGGAAGCGGTCCTCAAGGTCTTCTTGAGCGCCTCCGCGGAGGAGCGGGCGGCCAGGCGCCATAAGCAGTTGAAAGAAAAGGGGATTGATGTTAGCCTGCGCAACCTTTCTCTGGAAATCGCGCAGCGGGACCAGCGCGACGCAAATCGGCCGGTGGCGCCGCTCGTTCCCGCCGCGGATGCGCGGGTCATCGACTCGACGCATCTGACCCCGGAGGAGGTGGCGGAATGCATCTTGAAATGGGTGCAAGAAGCGAGTGTCATGACAGATCGAGATTAAAGGCGGCGTGTCGAGCTCGGCACGTTCATATTCAATTTGACCGCTCGGCCAGGATCTAAACCGAGCGCTGAGGTTGCAAACAGGACATGAGTGAATCTTTCGCGGAACTGCTGGAACAAAGTCTTGCCGTACAGCAAATCAAGCCGGGCGCCATACTGACCGGCACCGTCATCGACGCGAATACCGACGTCGTCATCGTCAACGCGGGCCTGAAGTCGGAGGCCGTGATCCCCGCAAGCCAGTTCCTCAACGAGAAGGGGGAGCTCGAGGTCGAGGTCGGCGACGAGGTCGAGGTGGCCCTCGACACGGTGGAGGACGGCTACGGCGAGACTCGGCTGTCGCGCGAGAAAGCCAAGCGCATGCGCACCTGGTCGAGGCTCGAGGAAGCCTTCGAGCAGGGCAAGGTCGTGCAGGGCGTCATCAGCGGCCGCGTCCGCGGCGGATTCACGGTCGACATCGACCTCGTGCGGGCTTTCCTGCCGGGCTCGCTCGTCGACGTCCGTCCGATCCGCGATCCCGTCGCGCTCGAGGGTCAGCTCCTCGAGTTCAAGGTCATCAAGCTCGATCAGAAGCGCAACAACGTCGTCGTCTCGCGCCGCGCGGTCGTCGAAGAGGAGTACAGCGCCGAGCGCGAGCATCTGCTCAAGAACCTCGAAGAGGGCGCGGTGCTCAAGGGCGTCGTCAAGAACCTCACGGACTACGGCGCATTCGTGGACCTCGGCGGCATCGACGGCCTCCTGCACATCACGGACATGGCGTGGAAGCGCGTCAAGCATCCGTCCGAGGTCGTGTCCGTCGGCCAGGAGCTCGAGGTCAAGGTCCTGAAGTTCGACCGCGAGCGCAACCGCGTCTCGCTCGGCTTGAAGCAGCTCGGGGCGGACCCCTGGGAGGATCTGGCCCGGCGCTATCCGCCCGGCACACGCCTGTTCGGCAAGGTCACGAACATCGCGGATTACGGCTGTTTCGTCGAGATCGAAGAAGGCGTCGAAGGTCTCGTGCACGTCTCCGAGATGGATTGGACGAACAAGAACGTCAATCCTCACAAGGTCGTGCAGATCGGCGACGAGGTCGAGGTCATGGTCCTCGACATCGACGAGGAGCGCCGCCGCATCTCGCTCGGCCTCAAGCAGTGCAAGCCGAACCCCTGGATCGAGTTCGCCGAGAACTACAACAAGGGCGACCGGGTCTCGGGCCCGATCAAGTCGATCACGGACTTCGGCGTCTTCATCGGCCTGCCGGGCGGCATCGACGGCCTCGTGCACCTCTCCGACCTGTCGTGGGACGTGCCGGGCGAGGAAGCCGTACGCAACTACAAGAAGGGCGAGGAGCTCGAGGCGACCGTGCTCGCGATCGATCCGGAGCGCGAGCGCATCTCGCTCGGCGTCAAGCAGCTCGACAAGGATCCGCTCTCGCTGTTCCTGGCCGAGCATCCGAAGGGCAGCATCGTGAAGGGCACGGTGCAGGAAGTCGACGCGAAGGGCGCGACGATCGCGCTCGAGGGCGGCATGCTCGGGCAGCTTCGCGCTTCCGAGATCTCGCGCGACCGCGTCGAGGATGCCCGCATGGTTCTCAAGGTGGGCGACGAGATCGAGGCGAAGTTCACGGGCGTCGACCGGAAGAACCGTCTGCTGTCGCTGTCGATCAAGGCGAAAGAAGCGCACGAAGAGGCGCAGGCCGTGCAGAACTACAAGTCCGACGGCAAGCCTTCGACCGGCACGACCTTGGGTGACTTGCTGAAGGAGCAAATGTCGTCCGAGTAAGCCGGCGGCGATTCGGACCAGGAGTTTGCTTGGGGGGTCCTGGGAGGAAAGGTCTGCACCGATGACTAAGTCCGAGTTGATCGAATCCATCGCCCGGAATCAGAAGCATTTGCCGGCGAAGGACGTGGAGCTCGCGGTCAAGCACATTCTCGAGCTCATGAGCGAGGCGCTCGCGAGCGGCGAGCGCATCGAGATACGCGGCTTCGGCAGCTTCTCGCTGCATTACCGGCCGCCGCGCATGGGCCGAAACCCGAAGACGGGGGACGCCGTGGCGCTGGCCGGTAAGTACGTGCCTCACTTCAAGCCCGGCAAGGATCTCAGGGAGCGGGTCAACGAGTCGCGGAACGTCCCGGTCCGAAGCTGACTTGCCGGGCTCGGCCGAGGGGTCTTGGTTGGCCGCGCTGCGCAAAGTCGTTGTCGTCGCGCTGCTCGCGGCCTTGCTCCTCGCCGCCGTCGTCTTCGCCTACAACAACCCGGGCACGATCTCCCTCGACATCGGTGTGACGCGGCTCGAGCGGGTACCGATCGGCGCCGCGTTCGCGCTCGCTTTCGCGGCCGGGTGGGCGGCCGGCCTCGCTTCGGCCGTCGTCGCAATGCTCAAGGGAGCGAACGAGCGCCGGCGGCTGCGCCGACACCTGCGCAACGCGGAGGACGAGGCCCGAAACCTGCGCGGCCTGTCCCTGCATGATGCCGACTGAAGCCACATTCCTGCTCGCGAGCCTCTTCGTCATCGCCGCCGCGACCGGCTGGGCCATCGAGCGGTTCTTCTGGCGCGAGCGCGACAACCAGCCGCCGGCGCGCATCAGCGCGGACTACATCCGCGGCCTCAACCTCGTGCTGAACAGAAAGACGGACGAAGCCCTCGAGCTGTTCGTCAAGATCGCGAAGGTCGACGAAGAGACGCTCGAGACGCACTTCGCCCTGGGTCATCTGTTCCGGCGGCGCGGCGAGGTCGAGAGGGCGATCCGCGTCCATCAGAACCTGCTCGCGCGGCCGAGCTTGAGCGAGGCGCAACGTCACCAGGCGCTGTTCGCGCTCGCCGAGGACTACCTCGGCGCCGGCTTGTTCGACCGGGCCGAGACGCTGTTCGCCGAGCTTTCGACGAGCGCGACGCTCGCGCAGGCCGCGCTCGAGAAGCTCGTCGACATCTACGAGCGGGAGCGCGAGTGGAGCAAAGCCATCGACGCGCATCGCCAGCTCGAGCGCCGCGGAGGCGAGCCGGCCGCCCGCGTCGCGCATTATTACTGCGAGCTTGCCGAGCAGGCGCGGGCCGAAGGCGACGTCGAAGCGGCGCGCAGCTATCTCCGCGACGCGGAGCAGACG
>DASTSM010000068.1:0-4162 GCA_035760685.1 Gammaproteobacteria bacterium
CAGTTCGTCTTCGAGAACGTCGTCCTCAGCGTGCTCGGCGGGCTCGCGGCCTTTGCGATCGCGCCGCTCGTGCTCGGGCTGCTCAACGAGACCGTCTTCACCTACGGCCGTCTTACGCTCGACGTGCCGGTATTTCTGGCCGGTTTCTGCTTCGTGCTGCTCTTCGGCGTGCTCTCGGGAGCCTATCCCGCGTGGAAGATGGCGCGGCTCGAGCCGGCGGCGGCCTTGCGAGGATTGCAGCATGCTTAGACACGCGCTCAAGCTCGTCTGGAATCGGCGCCGCAGCAATCGGCTCGTCGTCGTCGAGATCGCCGCGGCCTTCGTCGTGACCTTCGTGCTCGCCGCCGTGTCGGTCAACCTCTGGGCCAACTACCGGCGCCCGCTCGGCTTCGACTACGAGAACGTCTGGAGCGTCGCGGTCAACAACACGAGAGCCGGCAGCACCTCCGGCTTGGTTGAGCAGCCGTCCTACAGCGCGACCCAGACGGAGGTTCTCCGTGCACTGCGCGCGCTGCCGCGCACGGCGGCCGTCGAGCCGCTGATGGTCACACCGTTCATCAACTCCCATTGGCAGCAAAGCTTTGCCGGCGACGACAACCGGCAGACCCTTTCTATGACCAACCGGTCGACCGCGGAGGCTCTGCAGGCCATCGGAGTGACGCTCGCCGAAGGCCGCTGGTTCGGCGCCGAAGACGAGGGGCAGGACTACCGCGCCGTCCTCGTGAATCGCGCGTTCGTCAGAGAGGCCTTCGGTCCGGACGCAGATGCGATCGGCCGGCGCATCGATCGGGTCGACCCCGACATCCCCGTCGAGCGAATGCCGGAGGCACAGAGGCGCGCGCTGCTGCGCGAGGTTCGCATCGTCGGCGTCATCGACGACTTCCGGCAGTGGGGCGAGTTTGCCGACGAGTCCACTTACGTGATCAGTCGACAGGAGCCGGGCGACGAGCGCGGCACGAGCTTCAATCTGCTGCTCAAGGTCGCGCCGGGCACGGGCGCGAGCTTCGAGGAACAAGTCGCGGCGACGATCGAGTCCGTCGCGCCGGGCTGGGTGGCCTCTATCACGCCGTGGCGGCAGCTGCGCGAGACGCGCCACGCAACGACCCTGCTGCCGGTCAAGGTCGCGGCGACGGTTTCGGCTTTTTTTCTGGCGCTCGTCGTCATGGGCCTCATCGGAGTGCTGTGGCAAGACGTCGTGCGGCGAACGCAGGAGATCGGGCTGCGCCGCGCGCTCGGCGCCCGCGGCGGAGCCGTGCGACGTCAGATCCAGCTCGAGATCCTCGCGGTCGGCGCGCTCGGTATCCTGATCGGCGCGGTCGTCGCGATTCAGTTTCCGCTGCTCGAGCTCGTCACGCGCATCGACTGGGCCTCGGCGATCCCGGGCATGGCGCTCGCGGCGGCGCTGATCCTGGTCCTCGTCCTGCTCGGCGCGCTCTATCCGAGCTGGCTCGCGGCTCGGCAGGAGCCGGCGGATGCGCTACGTTATGAGTGATGACCGCAACCATTCTCGTCGTTGACGACGACGTCTCCGTCAGGACGTCGCTCGAGCTCCTGCTGAAGCAGAAGGGCTTTCGCTCGGTCGCGGCGGCTGATCCCGCGGAGGCGCTCGACGCGCTCCGCAGGGAGCGGATCGATCTCGTGATCCAGGACATGAACTTCTCGCGGTCGACGACCGGCGAGGAAGGCCTGGCACTCTTGCGCGATATTCGCCGTGCGCACGCGGCGGTGCCCGTCGTGCTGATCACGGCCTGGGGCTCGATCGCGCTCGCCGTCGAAGGCATGAAGCTCGGCGCCGCCGACTTCGTGACCAAGCCGTGGGACAACGAGCGGCTCGTCCAGGTCGTGCGGACGGCCCTAAGCCTCTTCGGCCACGCGCAAACCGAGGTGGACGATCGCGAGGCCCTCGATCGGGACTACGAGCTCAGCGACATTCTCGGGCGGGACCCGGCGCTCGTGCGCGTGCTCAATCACGTCGCGCGCGTCGCCCGGACGGATGCGGCCGTGCTGATCACGGGCGAGAGCGGTACGGGCAAGGAGCTGCTCGCGAACGCGATTCACGCGAACAGCCGGCGCGCGGGCCGTCCGCTCGTCAAGGTCAACATGGGCGCGATCGTGCCCGCTCTGTTCGAGAGCGAGATGTTCGGCCACGTGCGCGGCGCTTTCACGGATGCGAAGCGGGATCGGGTCGGTTACTTCGAGCAGGCCGACGGCGGCACGATCTTTCTCGACGAGATCGCCGAGGTCGAGCGCCTCGCGCAGATCAAGCTTTTGCGCGTCCTGCAGGACCAGGCTTTCCAGCGCGTCGGCGACGGCGAGCCGCGGCGATCGAACTTTCGCGTCATCGCCGCGACGAACCGCAACTTGCCAGAGCTCGTCGCGCGCGGCGAGTTCCGCGAGGATCTCTACTATCGGCTCAACCTGATCACGCTCGAGATGCCGCCGCTTCGCGCGCGCAAGGGCGACATCCCGCTGATCGCCGCGCACTGCCTCAGAGAGGTCAAGGAACGCTACGCGCTCGGCGAGGCCGAGATCGGCGCGGACGCCTTTCGCTGGCTCATGGCCCAGACGTGGCCCGGGAATGTCCGCGAGCTCAGGCACTGCGTCGAGCGCGCGGCCCTGATGTCGGCGAAGCCGCTGCTCGCGCGCGCCGACTTCGAGGCCGTCGCCGGCGCGCCGGAGGCCGCGGGCAAGGATCGGCTCGACCGGGACGACGTCCTGCCGCTCGATGCCGTCGAGAAGCTCATGATCGGACGCGCGATGCGGCAATGCGAAGGCAACGTCACGCGCGCGTCGGAGCTGCTCGGCCTGAGCCGCGCGGCGCTGTATCGCCGGCTCGCGAAGCACGGATTGCCGACGCAGTGAGCCTCAAGCTTCGGCTCTACGTCTATCTCGTCTTCCTCCATGCGATGGTCGCGGCCGTGCTGATCTGGCAGCGCGACGAGCTCGGCTGGTGGCTGTTCGCACTCGAGCTCGTGCTCGCGGGCTCGCTCGCGCTCGGGCTCCGCTGGGTTCGAGTCGCAATGAAGCCGCTTGAGATCGGGAAGACGCTCGCGGACGTTATCGACTCGGGCGAGTACGGCCTTCGTTATCCACCGGTCAATCAGCGGGAAGTCGACCGCACGATCGGGGCCTACAACCGGATGCTGGAAAACCTGCAGCACGAGTGGCTGCGTCTCGGCGAGCAGCGCGGCTTCCTCGAGCGCTTTCTGACGGTGACCCCGGTCGGAATCGTGATCTTCGACTTCGACGGAAGGGTATCGCTCGTCAACCCGCGCGCCCGCGCGTTGCTCGGCGAGTCCGGATGCGAAGCATTGGGCCGCTCGCTCGCGGAGCTGGGCTCGCCCCTCGCGCATGCCCTCGCGACGCTTGGGCAGGACGAAACGCGCATGCTCGCCGACGCCGGTCGCCGGCTTCGCTGCCAGCGCGGCCGGTTCACCGACCGCGGCTTCGACCGCTCTTATATATTGATCGAAGAGCTGACCGCGGAGCTGAATCGCAGCGAGCGCGCAACGTACGAGAAGCTCATCCGCATGATCGCGCACGAGGTCACGAATGCCGACGAACTCCCTGCTCGAGTCGTGCCGCACTTACGCCGCGGAGCTTGCGAGCGCGGAGCACCGCGCCGACTACCAGAACGCGCTCGACGTGCTGATCACGCGCAACCGGAGCCTCAACGAGTTCACGAAGGGCTTCAGCGATCTCGTCAAGTTGCCGGCGCCGCAGCGCCACGACGTCGACGTCGGCGATCTGCTGCGCGCGATGCGCACGATGTTCGGCGCCGAGCTCGCGGAGCGGGGAGTCGAGCTCGCGGTGCACGCGGACGAGGGCCTGCCGCTCGTGTCGATGGATCGCAGCCAGATGGATCAAGTTTTGATCAACGTGATCAGAAACGCCGCCGAGGCGATTCACGGCAATGGGCGCATCGAGGTCTTGGCCACGGGCGGCGCCGAAAAAGTCGAGCTGTCGATCACCGATACGGGCGCCGGTATCGCCGACGCGGCGCGCGCGCAGCTGTTCACTCCGTTCTTCACGACGAAGCGCCAAGGTCAAGGCCTCGGCCTCACGCTCGTCAAGGAGATTCTGACGCAGCACGGCTTTGCGTTCGCGCTCGAGCCCGCCGACGGCAGGACGCGCTTTCGGATCGAGATGCCGTCGCATGGAG